>JBIOJK010000173.1:0-5942 GCA_044450765.1 Myxococcota bacterium
CGATGATCTTCATGATCGAGGCGCAGGCGAGACACGCGCTGCAGGCGATCCGGGTCCTGCGCGAGGGGAAGCTCGCCTTCCTCGACGTGCGAGAGGACGCGCAGCGCGAATTCAACGAGGGCCTGCAGAGCCGGATGCGCCGCTCGGTGTGGAGCTCCGGCTGTCACAGCTGGTACATGACCGAGGACGGCTACAACGGCACGCTTTGGCCCTACTTCACGTTCCAGTACTGGTGGCGCACGCGGCGCCTGCAGCTCGAGAGCTTCGAGCTCGTCGGCGCCAAGCCCTCCACTCGCTAGCGCTCCGGATCCGGGTCGGCCGGGCAGAACGAGAGCGTGTGGTCGAGCCTCAGAAAGGTCGCGGGACTGAGCCGCGCGAGTGTGTCCTCGGGTCCCTGCAGGCCGAACAGGAATCCCGCCGCGATCGTCACGGCCGCGAGCAGTCCGACCGCGGCCGCGAGCGAGCGGTGGACGAAGGGCAGCTCGGCGAATCGCCCGCGGAGAGCCCAGGCCGCGAAGATCCCGAGCAGCGCGAGTGCCCCCACGACGTCGCCCAGATAGCGCATCACGGCGATGAACTGGCCGATCATCGGCACACCGTTCACCAGCGCGAGCGAGAACGCGACTCCGCAGAACAGGAACGCGCGCGCGCGCGGCTCGAGCGACACGAGCCCGCCTTCCGCGCGCGCCGCGGCGAGCGCGCTGCGAGCCGTCAGTGCCAGCGCGGGGATCGCCAGCAGGATCCAGGGCGCGACGAACAGCATTCCGACGACGTGCTCGGTCGTCCAGTAGCCCTCGGGGAGCGCGTAGCCCGGCGGGAACCAGGACGGCTCGGGAATGCGCCTCCCGACCAGGAACGGGAAGTGACACGTGACCCAGATCGGCCGCAAGAGGTAGCTGTACACGTTCGGAAAGACATACGACCACGACGTGTGCACGCGCATCAGCGAGAGCTGCCAGTGAGTGCCGAACTCCAGCCAGGAGTCGAAGCGCAGGCGGTTGTATCCGAGCAGCAGCAGCGCAGACGCGCCGACGGGCGCCGCCATGCGCGCGGCAGCGCGCGCGCGCGTTGGCCAGGGAGACAGGTTCGGCGGGGTCTTCCGGCGCTTTGTGCTGGGCTGCGGCCGCGGCAGCAGCAGCGCGGTGCCGGCGATCAGCAGCGCGGCGGGCGGACCCACGGTGACTCGGCAGCCGAGCCCGAGCGCCCAGGACAGCCCCGCTAGCCAGAGGGCGCGCCCCGCCGCGCTCGAGTCGGGCTCCGCAGAGATCGCGTCGAAGGCGAACACGATGCCCAGCAGCAGGAACGCCGCGCCCCCGACGATCGCCCCCTCGTAGATCGCGGGGCGCGCGACCATCCAGGGCGTCGGGCTCGTGAAGGCGAACAGCGCGATCGCGCCGAGCACCCGCGCGAGCGACACGTCGCCGAACGCGCGCAGCGCCATGCGGTCGATCAGCAGCGCGCCCGCGACGAGCTGCAGCGAGAACAGCGCGAAGCACGCGTACTGATCACCGAGCCCGGGCGCGCCGATCGGAGACGCCGCGCCGAAGAGCGGCTCGACCAGCACGAGAGCCAGCGCCGGAAGCGGCCCCCAGTACGAATAGTAGCGACCGTTGTAGAGACTCGCGTCCCAGAACCAGAGCGGGCGCAGCTTCGGGTCCCACGGGTCACTCGCCGCGAGCACGCGCGGATCGGGCGTGCGCGGCAGATACAAGTGTCCCGAGCGAAAGCCCTGCGCCTGAAAGTCGTAAATGTAGGACCACGTCGGCCAGTGCCAGAGCGACCCGCCGCTGATCATGAACGCGTAGACGAGCTCGATCGCGAGCAGCAGGAGCGCGATGCAGAGCCACCGGGGTGGGCGGCGGAGCCAGGACGGCAACGACACGCGAAACCGAGGACTTTAGATCTTGACCGGGGGTTCGGTCTCGCTCATCCGCTCGGTGAACTCTTCGTCGGGCAGCGCGGCCAGGTGCTCGTACACGCCCGGCGGCCAGCCGCGCATGATCGGCTTCGCGCGGTCGATCGGCGGCTGAGCTCGCTTGCCTCCGGTGAGTGACAGCGGCTCGGGCGAGCGGAAGCGCGCGAGCTCCGCCGGCGAGATGTTCGCGAGCGCGACCACCTCGGGGTCGATCCACGCGCGCCCGTCGATCGCGCGCTCGGACGTCGCGACCTCGAGCGATAGATCCTCGGGCCCGGCGAAGTAGATCGAGTCGCACAGCCCGTGGTGGATCGGGCCGATCACCGTCACGCCGCGCGAGCGGATGCGGTCGCGAAACGCGAGCAGCTCGTCGAGCGAGTCCACGTTGAACGCCAGGTGCTGCATCGTGCCGCCCGCAGAGGGCGCGCCGGGGCTGCCCGAATGAGTCACTCCGAGCTGCCGATCGATCTTCGCGATCGCGGGTGTCTGCACGAACGCGAGATACGAGTGGTCTTCGAGCTTCAGGAAGCCGTGCCAGGCGCCCTCCACGCCGTGCATCCAGTAGAGCGCCACCAGCTCCATGCCGAGCACGTCGTTGAAGAACTCGATCTGCGCCTTGATGTCGGCCGTGCAGACCGCCAGGTGGTGGACGCCGTTGCAGCGGATCATCGCGCTGACCTCCCTTGTCGCGGACATTCTGTCGTGCCCGCCGCAAATGCGAAAGCGGTGGCGCACACACTTCAACCTAGCGTGCGATCGAGTACGCTTCACGGTGCGCGCCCGCGCGCGAACGATGACCCAGCCGCGCACCTACACGCCGAAGCACCTGGCCGAGAAGATCCTGCGCCAGAAGAGCGCCCTCGAGGGCGAGCGCAAGCAAGTCACCGTGCTGTTCGTCGACGTGCGGGACTCGATGCGCCTCGCGGCGCGCGTGGGCGCGGAGGAGTGGCACCGGATTCTCGACCGGTTCTTCGCGCTGCTGGCCGAGGCGGTCCACCGCTTCGAGGGCACGATCAATCAGTACACCGGCGACGGCATCATGGCGCTGTTCGGCGCGCCGATCGCGCACGAGGACCACGCGCAGCGGGCGTGTCACTCTGCGCTGGCGATCTGCGAGCAGGTGCGCGCGTTCGGGGTCGAGCTCCGGCGCGAGAGCGGGCTGCGCTTCAACGTGCGCGTCGGCTTGAACTCGGGCGAGGTCATCGTCGGCGCGATCGGCGACGACCTGCGCATGGACTACACCGCGCAGGGCCACACGGTCGGTCTCGCGGCGCGCATGCAGCAGAACGCGGCGGCCGGCCGCGCGTATCTCACGGCGCACACGGCGGCGCTGGTCGCGGACTTCTTCGCGCTCGAGCCGGTCGGCAAGGTGCGCGTGAAGGGCGTGCGCGAGGCCGTGAAGACGTTCGCACTCGCGGGCAGCGGCCGCGCGCGCTCCCGCATCGACGTCTCCCGCGCGCGCGGCTTCTCGCGCCTGGTCGGTCGCGGCGCCGAGGTCGCCGCGCTCGAGGCCGCCTTGGTCCGCGCAGTCGACGGTGACGGCCGGGTCGTCGCGGTGAGCGGATCGCCCGGCGTCGGCAAGAGCCGCCTGTGTCACGACGCGGTCGAGCGCTGGCGTGCGCGCGGCATCGCGGTCGCCCAGGCGCACTGTCCCTCGTACGGGCGGACCCTCGCGTTCGCCGCAATGCGCGACCTGCTGCGCAGCTTCTTCTCGATCTCGCCGGACGCGCGCTCTGCAGTGAGTCGCAAGCAAGTCCGCAAGCAGCTCGAAACGGTGCGCTCGGCCGGCCCGCACGACCGCGCGCTGGTGTTTCAATTCCTGGGCCTCGCCAGCGAGAAGGACGAGCTTCCCGCGCTCGCGCCCGCCGCGCGGCGCGAGCGCCTGTTCGCGCTCGCCTGCGCGCTGGTCCAGGCGCGCAGCGCGCGCGAGCCGACGGTGCTCGCGCTCGACGACGTGCAGTGGATCGACGCCGAGAGCGACGCCTTTCTCGCGCGCCTGGTCGACGCCGTCGGCTTCACGCGCACGCTGCTGCTGCTGAACGCGCGGCCCGAGTACGCGGCCCCGTGGCTGACGACGTCGTACTGCGAGCGCCTCGAGCTGCCGCCGCTGTCGGCGGAGGCGAGTGAGTCGCTGGTCCGCGACCTGCTCGGCGCGGACCCAGTCCTCGACCCTCTGTGCGCGCTGGTCAACGCGCGCGCCGCGGGCAACCCGTTGTTCGCCGAGGAGATCGTGCAGTCACTCGTCGACCAGGGCGCGCTCGCGCGCGAGCGCGCCGGCATGCGACTGGTGCGCGACGTGGACGAGATCCAGATTCCGGCGACCGTTCAGTCACTCCTCAGCGCGCGCATCGACGCGCTGCCGGCGCCGGCGAAGCTCGTGCTGCAGATGGCCTCGGTGATCGGCAAGACGTTCTCTGAGCCGCTGCTGCGGCTTGCCCTGGGCGACGCCGCGCCGGACCTCGACGAGGCGCTGCGCAGCTTGCAGGGCGCGGACCTCGTGCGCGCCGACGAGCCGACGACCTACGCGTTCAGGCACCCGCTGACGCACGAAGCGGCCTACACCGTGCAGCTCCAGGAGACGCGCAGCGCCCGCCACGAGGCGGTCGCGCGCGCCGTGCAAGAGCTGCACGAGGACCGGCTCGGCGAGCACGCGGACCTGCTCGCGCACCACTGGAGCGCCGCCGGCCGGCGCTCCGAAGCGCTGCGCTGGCGCCGGCTCGCCGCACTGCGCGTGACGAAGATCCAGCTGCGCCGGCCGACGACCCGACGGGAGTGAGTCGACTCACTCGACCCCTTCGATCGGAGCAAGCAGGTCTTCGAGGAAGAAGGCCGAGAGCGCCGCGCGTCCGCTGAGTCCCGCCTTCGCGTAGAGCGAGCGCGTCTGCACGCGCACGGTGCGGTCGCTCGTCGCGCGCACCGTCGCGATCTCCTTCAAGCTGAGGCCCTTCAGCAGCAGCAGCGCGACCTCGCGCTCGGCCTCCGTCAGATTCCAGCGCGAGAACTGCGCTTCGATCGCCTCGCCCAGACCGTTCAAGAAGGTGCGCGCTTCGCTGCGCCAGCGCTGGCCCTGGGCGCGCGCCAGCTCGAGATCGCGGATCAGCGTGCGCTGCCCCTCGTGCTGGCGCCGACTGACTTGGAAGAGCAGGATCACCCCGACGCTGGTCAGCACGCTCGGCACGATGTCCAGGAGCTCGAACGCCATGTCGCGCGCAGACATGTGCGGCTCCTCGCGGACCTCGAGCGCGAGGTAGAGCGCCACCCCCGCGATCACGGCGAGCACCGCCAGGACCCGACTGCGCAGATCGATCCAGTCGCCCAACGCGGCCTCCTCGCGATCCCTTCATCGGACGCGCCGTCACTTCACGGTGTCGGAAGCATGCCGCAACGCGGGTCGAAGTTGCAGCCAACGAGCTGCTGGACCTCGCCGGTGTCCGGAGTCACCTCGAGGAAGTCGCCGATCCCCTTCGCGTAGTACTTGCGCTCGACGGGGCCGGGCTCGAGCGGAGAGAAGTCCTCGGTCACCACGCAGTCCTTGGGGTGGACGCAGAGCAGCGCCGCGAGCAGCGGGGGCACCAACACGTCGAGGTCGGCGTTGGCGCCGAACGTGTAGTCAGTCGAGAGGACCTGCGAGACATCTTCCGCCACTCCCAGCGAGAACTCCTGCCGATAGAGAGCGCCGACGGTCGGGGTGGCCAGAAAGAGAATTCCGGACTCGGCTCCGTCGGTGCCTGCCTTGAACGAGCCCTCGTTGCCGACGAGCTCGGGCACGCGTGGGACGTCGCCGTCGAAGCTCTCGAATTGCTTCGCCTCTTCGCCGCAGTAGTGGACCTCGCCGCTCTTCGCCTGCGCGAACCAGTCGTTCGTGTCTTCGATCAGGTCGTCGCCGTCCTTCACGACGTCGTGCCCGACGATGCAGGTCACTCCCGAGATCGCCTTGGTCGCGTCGAGCATCTCCACGACGTCCGTCTCGGTCCCGTTGGCCTGGTTGCTCTGGTACTCCCAGCGGTCGCCAATGGCGATCGGGAAG
>JBIOJK010000174.1:0-5908 GCA_044450765.1 Myxococcota bacterium
ATCGTAGATCGCCTGATCGCGCGGATAGCCGTACGGGTAGATGCTCGACGCCAACTGATCGCGCATGAGCTGGCGCGTGAGCAGCTCATCGGCGGCGACGTGGCGCATGACTTCGTCGGCGTCGGGCCGCGCGCGCAGCCGGGCGACATCGACCCCCGCGGCCTCGAGCAACGGAATCACGTCGATCTGCCGAAGCGCCTCGCTCTCGAGCGCGGCCAGCTCGATCTCCGTCTGCGACGCGGACCGGGTCGCGCCTCGCGCTGCGGACGCACGGCCAGTCACTCTCGTCTCGGGACCGGCTTCCGCGGGCGGCGCGCTCGCCCGCACACGCTCTACGTTGACCGCCGCGGCTCGGATCGGCGCCGGCACGGCGGCGTGGCTCGGGGCGTCCCGGCTCCGCGGCTCCGGGCCGGCGACGAGCGCGATCGCGAGCGCGCCTGCAGCGACGAGCGCGCACGCTCCGAGGGCGAGCCGAAGCAAGTGCATCGCGCGCAGGCTAGCAGGCACGAGGGGGCGTTCCGTGACGACTCGGTGGCGCTTTGCCGAGGTCGCGCCGCAGAGACTTCACCAGCTCCCCACGGATCCTTGGCGGGAACGCGCGCGGCGCCTGCTACACCAGCGTGTGTGGCGCGTGTTCTCGTCGTCGACTCAGATTCGGCCGGCCGGGCCGAACTGGCGAGCTGTCTCGCGGCGGCGGGCTTCGCGCTCGCCGAGGCCGGCAGCGCCGGCGAGGCGGCGCAGCAGCTTCGCGATGCGGCGCCGAACGCCGTCGTGCTCGACATGTTCCTGCGCGATCAGTCGGGCTTCGCAGTGTGTCGCGCGATTCGCGAGAACCCGGACGCGAAGGACGTGCCGATCCTGGTCGTCACGCGCAGCACCTCCGATCTCGACCGCATCCTGGCGCTCGAGGCCGGCGCCGACGACGTCGTCATGCGCCCGTTCTTCCCGCGCGAGCTCGCGCTGCGCGTGCGCGCGCTGCTGCGGCGCGCGGACGGCGAGCGCAGCGCGCCCGAGCCGCCGCTCGCGCACGGCCCGATCACGCTCGACGCGGTGCGCAGAACGGTGTCGGCGGACGGATCCGCGGTCGCACTCACCGAGATCGAGTTCGCGCTGCTCTCGCTGCTGCTGCGCCGGCCGACCCACGTCTTCACGCGCGACGAGATCCTCACCGAGATCTGGCCCGACGGCGCGGCTCGCACGCCGCGCGTGGTCGACACCCACGTGAAGGGAATTCGGCGAAAGCTGGGCGCCTCGGCCTGGGTGCTCGAAAGCCTTCACGGAGTCGGCTATCGGCTCGCCGCCCTGCCGGAAGCCGAGCGGTAATTTCGCCTGCAACTCCGCGCGGAGCGGGCGCTTCCCGCGAAATCGTCTCGAGAATGTCATATGATGTGTGCCCGGGCTCGGTACCGTTCATCCACCCTATGTCTTCCCCTCGTGACGCCACGCCTGCGGAGCCTTCGGCTCTCGTTGGTTCCTCTTCGCGGTTCCTGAATCGAGAGCTGTCCTGGCTCGATTTCAACCGCCGAGTGCTGAGCCTCGCCGAGAATCCGGCGCAGCCGCTGCTCGAACGCGTGAAGTTCCTCGCGATCGTGAGTACGAACTTGGACGAGTTCTTCCAGGTGCGCGTCGCCGGGCTGCTCGCCCAGGTCGACGCCGACGTGACGCAGCCTGCCGCCGACGGGCGCACGCCGCGCGAGCAGCTCGCGGAGATCCGCACCCAGGTGCTCGACCTGCTGCGGACGCAGGAAAGCGTGCTCGGGAAGGAGCTGATCCCGAAGCTCGCGGAGCAGCGGATTCGCCTGGTCGAGTGGAGCCAGCTCGACGAGATGGACCGCTCGCGGCTGGCGCGCATCTTCGAGGACGAGATTCTGCCGATCCTGACGCCGCAGTCCGTCGACCGCGCGCACCCGTTCCCGTACATCTCGAATCTGTCGCTGAACCTCGCGGTGGTCGTGCGCGATGGGGCGACCGGCGAGAACCGCTTCGCGCGCGTGAAGATTCCGCGCTTGCTCCCGCGCTTCTACGCGCTGCCCGACGGCGAGCGCTTCCTGCCGATCGAGCAGCTGATCGCGGCGCACCTCGAGTCGCTGTTTCCCGGCATGGAGATCGTGTCTCACCACCCGTTTCGCCTCACGCTCGACGCGGAGCTCGCGGTCGACGAGGACGCGGCACACGATCTGCTCGCCGCGGTCCAGTCGGGGCTCCACCGCCGCCTGCGGCTGAACGACGCCGTCCGGCTCGAGATCGACCGGACCATGTCGGGGAAGCTCCGCGACGTGCTGATGTCGGAGCTCGAGCTCACGCCCGACGACGTGTACGTCATGGAGGGCCTGCTCGAGCTCGGCGGTCTGTGGGCGCTGCACTCACTTCCGCGCCCCGACCTGAAGGACGAGCCGTGGCAGCCTCAGACACCGCCGCGGCTGGCCGTCGAGGACGGCGCGCGCGAGATCTTCCGCGTCGTCTCCGAAGGCGACGTGCTGGTGCACCACCCCTATGACTCGTTCCGCACCTCGGTCGAGGCGTTCCTGACCGAGGCCGCGACCGATCCCGACGTGCTCGCGATCAAGCACACGCTCTACCGCACTTCGGGGCGCGACAACCCGATCGTGCGCGCGCTGATCCGCGCCGCGCAGGCGGGCAAGGAGGTCGTCGCGCTGATCGAGCTGAAGGCGCGCTTCGACGAGGGCTCGAACATCGAGTGGGCGCGGCGCCTGGAGCAAGCCGGCGTGCACGTGGTGTACGGAATCGTCGGCCTGAAGACACACGCGAAGATCGCGCTGGTCGTGCGCCGCGAAGGCGCGCAGATCCGCCGCTACTGCCACATCGGCACCGGCAACTACAACCCGATCACGGCCGACACCTACGAAGACGTGGGTCTGCTCTCGGCGCGGCCGGAGCTGGGTCAGGACCTGACCGAGCTCTTCAACTATCTGACCGGCTGCGGCCGGCCGCAGGGCTACCGCAAGCTGCTCGTCGCTCCCGCGACGATGCGCGCGCGGCTGCTCGACGAGATTCGTCGCGAGGCGGAGTCCGGCGACGGACGCATCGCGATCAAGGTCAACAACCTGTCCGACTCCGGCATCATCGACGCGCTCTACGGCGCGTCGTCCGCCGGGGCGGAGATCGATCTCGTCGTGCGCAGCATCTGCTGCCTGCGGCCGAGCGTGCCGGGTCTCTCCGAGCGGATCCGCGTGCGCTCGATTCTCGGCCGCTTCCTGGAACACTCGCGCGTGTACCGCTTCGGGAAGCCGAGCCGCGGCGCGCGCTACTTCCTCGGCTCGGCCGACCTCATGAACCGCAACCTCGACAAGCGGGTCGAGACACTCGTCCAGATCGACGACCCGGCGCTGCAGGCGCGGCTCGAGGAGATTCTGAGCGTGAACCTGCAGCCGAACTCGCTCGCGTGGACGCTCGACCCCGACGGCAGCTGGTTCCAGCGCGAATCCGGCGCGCCGAGCTCACACGATCTGCTCCAGCGAATCGCGCGCGAGCGGTCGCTCTCCCCTGCGACCTGAGCGCTTTCGCCGCGAACGGATTACGTTCTCGCCGCGAGGACGCGCGTGAAGCTGTACCTGATCCGGCACGCGAAGGCGGAGAGCCGCGCATCGTGGTGGCACGAAGACGTGCTGCGCCCGCTCTCCACGGTCGGTCACGGCGAAGCCATGGGATTGGTCGAGCGCCTCGACGGCGTGCCGATCGCGCGCGTGATCTCGAGCCCCGCGCTGCGCTGCCGGCAGACGGTCGAGCCGCTGGCGGCCCGCTTCGGTCTCTCGGTCGAGATCGAGCCGCGCCTCGGCGAGGGCTCGTCGATGAGCGACGCGCTCGCGCTGATCGGGTCACTCGGCAATCGCCCCGTCGTGCTGTGCTCCCACGGCGACCTGATTCCCGGCCTGGTCGAGAAGCTCACTCCAGGTGCGCTCGAGCTCGAGGGCGGCGGGGTCGTGCCGAAGGGCTCGACCTGGGTGTTCCAGGGAACTCTCGGCGAGACCCTGCGCGTGGCGTATCTGCCTCCGCCGCGCCACGCCTTCGGCGCGGGAGCCGAGGGCGAGCGCCTGCGCATCGGCGTCGCCGATCTCGGCAGCACTTCCTTTCACATGTTGGTCGCGGATGCGACGCCCGACGGGCACCTCGAGCGCGTGACCCGCGAGCGCGAGATGCTTCGGCTCGGCGCCGCGATCGGCGCCGACGGGCTGATCCCGCCCGAGACCTGCGAGCGCGCGGTCGATGTGGCGCGGCGGCTGGGGCGCGCGGCGGAGCGCGCGGGCGCCGAGCAAGTGCTCTCGATCGCGACCGCCGCTCTGCGCGACGCGAAGAACGGCCGCAAGCTCGCCGAGCAGCTCGGGCGCGCGCTGGACTCCGACGTGCGCATCCTCTCGGGCCAGGAGGAGGCACGGCTGATCTTCTCGGCGTTCCGCCGCCGGGTCGGCCTCGGCGACGAGCCGGCGCTGGGGCTCGACCTCGGCGGTGGAAGCCTCGAGCTCGCGGTCGGCAACGCATCGCAGCTCCGTTTCGAGGAGACACTCCGCCTCGGAGTGACTCGCTTGCACGGCGAGCTGTCGCCGTCGGACCCGATGACGGGCGGCGAGGTCCGCACGCTGCGCACCCGCGTCGAGGAAGCCCTCGAGCCCCTGGTCTCGCGCATCCTCGCGCTGGAGCCGGTGCGCTGCATCGCGACCGGCGGCACCGCACGCGCGCTCGGCCGGCTCTTGCTCGAGGAAGAGGACGGCGCGATCCGCGGCCTGCTCGTGTCCGCCGATCAGCTCGAGAAGCTGGCTCAGAAGCTGCGCCGCTCGACGCACGAAGAGAGGCGCGACATGGTCGGCATCGACACGCGGCGCGCCGACTTGCTGCCGACGGGCGCGCTGATCCTGTCGACCGTGCTGCAGGCGCTGCGGCTGCCGGGCTTGATGATCAGCGACTGGGGCATCCGCGAGGGCGTGATTCTCGGCGCGATCGCGCGCCGCAACCGCGAGTCGCGGCGCAAGAGCGCGGCCGCGCTGGTCGCACGAGTTCGCTTGAAGCGCGGTTGACCGCGCAGATTGCAACACGTTCTAATGGGCGCTTCCCGAGGGGAGAGCCCGATGTACATCGACCTGACGCCCGAGCTGTTGGCGCTGCGCGACGACCTGCGCACCTACTTCGCGAAGCTGATGACTCCGGAGCTCGTCGCCGAGCTCTCGGCCGGCGGCGAAGGCGGCGGTCCTCAGTACCGCCGCGCGCTCAAGAAGATGGGCAAGGACGGCTGGCTCGGGATCGGCTGGCCGAAGGAATTCGGCGGGCAGAGCCGCAGCCCGCTCGAGCAGTTCCTGTTCGCAGACGAGGTTCAGCGCGCCGGGTTTCCGCTGCCGTTCCTGACGCTCGGCACCGTCGGCCCGACGCTGATGGCGTACGGAAGCGCCGAGCAGAAGGCCGAATTCCTGCCGCGCATCCTGGCGGGTGACCTGCACTTCGCGATCGGCTACTCGGAGCCGGGCGCGGGCACCGACCTCGCGGGACTCACGACGAGCGCGACGCAGGACGGCGACGAGTGGGTGATTCGCGGCCAGAAGACCTTCACCAGCCTGGCCGACTTCGCCGACTACATCTGGCTCGCGGCGCGCACGGACCCCGACGCCAAGAAGCACCGCGGCATCTCGATCTTCATCGTGCCGACCACTGCGCCGGGCTTCCGACTCACTCCGATCTGGACCATGGCCGACGTGCGCACGAACGCGACTTACTACGACGACGTGCGCGTGCCCGCGCGCTATCTGGTCGGCGGGCTGAACAACGGCTGGGGACTGATCACGAACCAGCTGAATCACGAGCGGGTGTCGCTCTTCCCAATCGGGCCCTTCGAGCGGCTGCAGGACGACGTGCGCCGCTGGGCGCAGAAGACGATCCTGGCCGACGGCCGGCGGGTGATCGA
>JBIOJK010000175.1:0-5862 GCA_044450765.1 Myxococcota bacterium
GAGGTGATCTACCCGAGCGGTCCGCCCGGCGGCTTCGTGCACCGCTTTCTCGCGAGCGGCGGGCCGCGCGTGCACCACGTGACCCTGAAGGTCCCGAGCCTCGACCGGATGCTCGAGCGGGCGCAGGCGCTCGGCTACCGGGTCGTGGGCGTGGACCGCCGCGAGCCGCGCTGGCAGGAGGCGTTCCTGCACCCGAAGCAGGCGCAGGGAATCGTGGTGCAGATGGTCGAGCAGCCGGAGAGCCCCGGCGGCGACGACTTGCTCCCGGTCGCAAAGCCGCGCCCCGACGCCGCGCGCGTCGTGGCCCTGCGGCTCGCCGCGAAGTCGGCCGAGGCCGCGCGCCGCCAGTGGGGTGAGCTACTGGGCGGGAGTGGCTTCATCCAGGGCGACGCGCTGATCTTTCGCTGGCCCGAGTCACCGATCGCGATTCTGGTCGACGTCCGCCCGGATGCGGAAGAGGGTCCGGTGCAGATCGAGCTGCGCGCGCCGCGCGACCTGGGCTTGCCGGCCTCGCCGTATCCCGGGCTGGGCGCGCGCTTCGTGCAGCTCGGCTAGCGCCGTGGGCGCGAGCGTCGCCTACACCTGGGGAACGACTCCCGAGGAGCGCGCGCGCGCTTTCCCCTGCGACACCCTGCTGCCCAGTGCGAGCCAGGCGTATTGGCGAGGGGTCACGGTCGAGGCGACCCCGGCGCGCGTGTTCCGCTGGCTGTGCCAGCTGCGCGCGGGGCCGTACAGCTACGACTGGATCGACAACCTGGGGCGGCGGAGCCCGCAGACGCTCACTCCCGGGCTCGAGTCACTCTCCGTCGGCCAGCGCGTGATGATCTTCGACCTGGCGTCGTTCGAGCGCGACGTACATCTGACGCTGCGGCTCCGGCGGTCCGGCGTCTTCCCCGCGCTCGCGATCTCGTATCTCGTCGTCCCGCTGAGTCCCGGCGAGGTGCGGCTGCTCGCGAAGCTGGTCCTCGTGGTCGGCTCGGGTCTGTTCGATCGCGTGCGGGCGGAGCTGCTCGCCTGGGGCGATCTCGTCATGATGCGCAGGCAGCTGCTCAATCTGAAGCGGCTCGCGGAGACGAGCGGCTAGAACTTCGGCGGGCGCTTCGCGAGGAAGGCGGCGGTGCCTTCCTTCATCTCGGGCGTGCCGCAGAGCTCGCCGAAGATCTGCGCCTCGAGCTCGAGCCCCGCGGCGAGCGGCCGCTCGAGCCCGTCGCGGATCGCGCGCAGCGACGCGGCGAGCGCGCGCGGCCCGTTCGCGAAGCAGTCACTCAGCCACTTCCGCGCGCGCGGCAGCAGCTCGTCGGGCTCGGTGATTTCGTTCACCAGCCCGATCCGCAGCGCCTCCTCCGCGGAGACGTGGCCGCCGTGCAGCACCAGCTCGATGCCCTTGCCGCGGCCCACCAGCCGCGGCAGGCGCTGCGTGCCGCCGAAGCCGGGCAGGATGCCGAGCTTCACCTCGGGTTGGCCGAACTTCGCCTTGCTCGAGGCGATCCGCACGTGACACGCCAGCGCGAGCTCGCAGCCGCCGCCGAGCGCGAAGCCGTTCACCGCCGCGACGACCGGCTTCTCGAGTCTCTCGAGCTGCGAGAACACCGCCTGGCCGCGGCGCGCGAACGCGAGCCCGGCGTCTCGGTCGAGGCGCGCGATCTCCTCGATGTCCGCGCCGGCCGCGAACGCGCGGCCCGCGCCGGTCACGATCGCGGCGCGGATCGCGGGCTCGCGCTCGACGCGCGTCGCCACGGCCGCGAGCTCGCCGAGCAGCGCGACCGAGAGTGAGTTCAGCGCCTCCGGGCGATTCAAGGTGACGAGCGCGATGCCGTCCGCGACCGCGAGCTCGACGAGCGCCACTCAGACCTCCACGCCGACCATCGCGCGCAGGCGCTCGGGCGGCGTGCGGTGCAGGAACTCACCCGCCGGCAGGCCCTCGGGGTTCTGTGTCTTGATCGCGCGCAACAAGCCGACCAGCACCGGCACCATCTGCTCCGACGAGATCTTCTCGTACAGCACCCCTGCGATGCGGGTCCCCTCGCGCGAGCCGCCGACCGCGATCATGTGCGCGTTCTTGCCGAAGCCGGTGATGCCGATCTCGGCGGACGGCGGGCGCGAGCAGTGATTCGGGCAGCCGGCCATGCGCACGACCACGTCGACGTCGCCGAGGCCCGCGGCCTCGACCGCGTCGGCGAGCCCGGGGATCGCGTGCTCGGCGTGAGTCATCGCGAGCCCGCAGGTCGGCAGCGCCGGGCAGCCGAACGCCTGGCGCCGGAAGCGCGAGATCCGCTCCGCCGGTGCGACGCCGTGGGCGGCCAGGATCGCGTCGACGCGGCCGCGCTCGGCTTCGGGCACGTGCGCGAGGATCAGGTCCTGATTCCCGGTGATGCGGATGCCGACTTCGGGGAGCTCGCGCGCGACCGCGCCTACGGCGCTGCGCATGCGACACGCCTCGGTGTCCTTCACGCGGCCGCTCTCGACTGGGATCCCGAGGAACATGCGCCCCGACCCGGCCTCGCGGTGCCAGCCGTGCCAGAACTGATTGGGTCCGAGCGGCTGCGGCTGGGCGTCCTTCAGCTCGATGTGGAAGCGCTCGCGCAGCGCGCGCCTCACCTCGGGCACGCCGAGCCGCCGGATCGTGTACTTCCAGCGCGCCTGCCGCCGGTCCGCGCGTTCGCCGTGCTCCTTCTGCAGGATCGCGATCGCGCGCGTGGCGTCGACCACCTGCGCGCGGGGCACGCGCCCGAGATACAGCGCGAGCAGCGCCTGAGTCTGCGGCATGCCGTGAGTCACGCCGAGTCCGCCGCCCGCGTACAGATCGTACTGCTCCGCGACCGCGCCGTTCACGACCGGCGCGAAGCCGACGTCGTTCGTCAGCACGTCGACGGAGTTGTCGAGCGGATGCGCGATCGCGACCTTGAACTTGCGCGGCAGATACTGCGCGCCGTAGATCGGTTCGTCGCTCGTGAGCGGGGTCTCGGTCTTGCCCGCTTCGTCGGTGAGAAACACCTGCCAGTAGGCCGAGCTGCGCGGCGCCAGCTCCATCGCGATTGCGTACGCGAGCTCGCGCGACTGGAGCGGCAGCTCGGGGATCAGGTCGTCGACCACGCAGCACATCGTGTTGCGGTTCACGTCGCCGCAGGCCGCCAAGGTCGACATCTGGTAGCCGGTGCTCGGGTAGACGCGGTTCAGGAAGCGAATCAGCGGGCCGAGCGCGGGCGCGGTGATGTAGTGGAACTGAATTCCCTGGCGCGTGGTGAGTCGCAGCGACCCGTCGCAGTAGCGGTCACTCGCCTCGCAGATCGCCGCCCACTGCTGCGCGCTGAACTCGCCGCCCGAGGGCACGCGCAGGCGCACCATGAAGATGTAGTTGTGCGACTTGCGCCCCTCGATCCGCTCCTGCTGCTTGTAGATCCCGAAGTGCTTCGAGATCTCCTTGCCCTCGTTCGAGAGCGTCGGCGCGCGGCCCGCCGTGAGATCCTCCAGCTCGGAGCGAAAGCTGTGCTTGGTCTTGCCCGCAACCCAGAAGAGCCCCTGGCTCTCGACCTTGAGCGTCTCGTTCTTCGACATCTCCGAGAGGTCGGAGTCGAGCAGGGTGACCGGCTGGGTCGGGGGGGTGTCCTTGGGCATCGGCGGGCGACCTTACCTCGTAGAGACCCCCCGGGCAAAGCGGGTTTCCCGCCGGCTGCGAACCGAAGCCCGCGAACGGGAAAGGAAACGGGATGAACGCGCCCTCGGACGCGGACGTGATCGGCCGCTCGCTGGCCGAGCCCGAGGCGTTCGGGCTGATCTTCGACCGGCACGCGCCGGCGCTGCTGCGCTTCCTCGGCCGCCGCGCGGGCGCCGAGATCGCGGAAGGGCTCGTCGGCGAGCTCTTCCGGATCGCCTTCGAGCGGCGCAAGGCATTCGACGCGAGCCGCGCGAGCGCGCTCCCCTGGCTGTACGGGATCGGGTCGAACCTGCTGCTGAAGCACCGGCGCGGGGAGGCGCGGCGCCTGCGGGCGAGCGCGCGCATGGCGGCGGGTCGCCTGGCGGCCGACGGCCGCGAGACCGCCGCGGCGCTCGAGGCCCGCGAGCTGTTTCCCCGCGTGGCGGACGCGGTCGAGTCGCTGCCCGCCGGAGAGCGCGAGGCGCTGCTCCTGTTCGCGTGGGAGGAGCTCTCGTACCAGCAAGTGGCCGACGCGCTCGAGCTTCCGGTCGGGACCGTGCGCTCGCGCCTGAACCGCGCGCGCTTGCGGCTGCGCGAACTGCTCGGCGTGCCCGGGAAAGAAGGGGCGAGGTCGCGATGAAACCGGTCGACTTGGTGAAGCAGCTGCGGCGGGACGCGGCGCTCGATCCGGCGGTTCTCGACCGAGAGAGGGCGAGACTCATGTCACAGATCGAGAGTCAGGGCGCGCCGCGCGCCGAGCAAGTCATCGTTCCGCAGCTTCCGTACGCGGATCCGCGCGCGGCCGTCGAGTTTCTCGAGCGCGCGTTCGGCTTCACCGAGAGACTCAGCGCGCGCGTGGTCGACAAGCGCGGCGTCGTGGGTCACACGATGGTCGAGTACCGCGGCGCGCCGATCGGCATCGGCGGTCAAGGCGGCCACGGCGCAGTGAGTCCCAAAGCGGTCGGCACGCCGACTCTGTATCTCAGCGTCTACGTGCCCGACGTCGATGCTCACTGCGAGCACGCGCGCGCAGCGGGCGCGCGCATCGTCGTCGGCCTGCGCGACCAGTTCTGGGGCGACCGCACGTACGAAGCGCTCGACCTGGAAGGCCACCGCTGGCGCTTCCACCAGAAAGTTCGCGAAGTGCCGCAATCCGAGTGGAGCTGGTCGTCGACGGAGGACAAGGCGTAGCCGTACACTGCGGGAATGGCGACAGGCGTTCCCAAGCCGACCCGCGATCTGGCGCAAGCCGAGCAGGATCTGCGCGACTGCGGCGTCTGTCTGCTCGAGAACGCGCTGCCGCGCGAGCAGCTCGCGCGCGTGCGCGCCGCGCTGTACGGCGCCGCCGACGACGACCGCGCGCGCGGGCGCGAGGCCAAGTTCAACTTCGACTATGCGCACGACGACTCGAACCAGCGCGTCTGGAACCTGCTCTCGCGCGATCCTGTGTTCAGTGACTTGGCCGAGCATCCCGCCGCGCTCCACCTGCTGCGCGCGTTCATCGGCTGGCCGCTCCTCTTGTCGAACATCTCGGCGAACATCACGGGACCGGGCGGCGGCGAGATGGTGCTGCACGCGGACCAGATCTACATGCCGCAGCCGTGGTCGGGCATTCAGGCCCTGAACGTCGGCTGGTGCGTCGACCGCTTCGCGGACGAGAACGGCGCCACGCGCATCGTTCCAGGGAGTCACGAGCTGAACCGCATGCCGACCGACGCGGAGCTGGCGAGCGACACGGTCGCGCTCGAGGCGCCGGCCGGCACGATGGTCGTGATGGAAGGCCGGCTCTGGCACAAGATCGGCAACAACCGCACGCGCGACGAACGGCGCGCCGCGATCTTCGGCTTCTATACGATCCCCATCTACCGCACGCAGGAGAACTGGTTCTTGTCGCTCAACCCCAGCGTCCACCGCTACGCCTCCGAGACACTGCTCACCCTGCTCGGCTACAAGGCCGAGGGGCTCGGGCTGGTGAACGGAGCGTCGCCGCTGTGAGCTAGCGCAGGCGGATCAGCACCACCGGTCGCAGCGCCACCCAGCGGCGCAGCCAGAGCAGCGCGAGCGGGCGCAGCGGCCCTCGTACCGCGGCTTGCAGCCAGAGACTCGGCGCCAGCGGGATGAACGGCATCTCTTCCACGAGCCGGCGCTTGCGCGCGAGGTCGTCGACGATCTCGGCCGTTGCGTCGCGAGTCACTCCGTCCGCGGTGACCTTCACGTCCGCGCACGCC
>JBIOJK010000176.1:0-5641 GCA_044450765.1 Myxococcota bacterium
CGGCTCGCCGTCGAAGCCGCGCGCCTGCTTGTAGTCGCCGCCGGCGCCGGGCTCGAAGCGCGCGAGCCCGCGCGCGATGCAGTGCTCGACGGCGGCGTAGTAGCAGACCTCGAAGTGCAGGTTGCGCACGTCGCGGGTGGCCCCCCAGTAGCGGCCGTAGAGCGCGTCGCCCTTCGCGACGTTGAAGGTGCCGGCGATCGGCTGACCGCCCGCGCTCGCGACGACGAAGCTCAGCCGCGCGCGGAAGCGCTCGCGCAACAGCGCGAAGAACTTGCGGTTGAGATATTGCCGGCCCCACGCGCGCCCGCGCACCGTGGCGAGATAGAAGCTGAACATCGGCTCGAACAGGTCGTCGGGGATCGAGTCGCCCTCGAGTGTCTCGACCCGGACGCCGGACTCTGCGACCTCGCGCCGCTCGCGGCGGATCTGATTGCGCCGCTTGCTGCGAAAGCGCGCGAGCCAGTCGTCGAAGCACGCGTAGCCGGCGTTCTTCCAGTGGTACTGGACGCCGACCCGCAGCTCGAAGCCGATCTCGCGCAGCGCCGCGACCTCGTCCGCGCGGCAGAAGTTCACGTGCACGCCCGAGAGACCGCTGCCGCGGCAGAGCTCGACGAGCGCCCCGCCCAGACGCGCGAGCCACTCGCCCCGCGGCTCGCCCGCGGCGACCAGGAGGCGCGCGCCGGTCACGGGCGTGAACGGCACGCCGACCAGCAGCTTCGGGTAGTACGGGATTCCCGCGCGCTCCGCAGCGTCGGCCCAGCCCCAGTCGAAGACGAACTCGCCCTCGCTGTGCGTCTTCACGTAGAGCGGAACGGCCGCCACGAGTCGCCCGCCGTCGCGCACCGCGATCGGCCGCGGCGACCAGCCCGTCGAGCCGCCGACGCAGCCGGCCTCCTCGAGCGACGCGAGCCACTCCCATTCGAGGAACGGCGACTCGTCGGCGACCAGCGCGTTCCACTCCGCGGCGGGCACGTCGCGCACGCCGGCGAGAGTCTCGACCTCCACCATCCGCCGCGAAGTGTACCGCGGGGTGTGCTCGGTTATCCTGGGTGCGTGGCGGACGAGCCGAAGAAACCACCGGTGGAGCCACCCATCCGAGAGCGAGAGCGCGAGGGTGGACTCGCGACGCGCGAGCGGCCCAAGGTGGAGCGGCCGAAGCGCTTCAAGGTCATCCTGTTCAACGACGACTACACGCCGATGGAGTTCGTAGTGAGCCTGCTCGAGAACGTGTTCGCCAAGAGCCCCTCGGAGGCGACCCAGCTGATGCTCGAGATCCATCGCAGCGGCATGGGGATCGCCGGCGTGTACGTGCTCGAGATCGCCGAGACGAAGGTCTCGGCCGTGCACCGGATGGCCGAAGAGCGCGGCTTCCCGCTGCGCGCCGGGTCGGAGCCCGAATGAGCCGCTTCAACCGCGAGCTCCAGCTCACGCTCCAGGCGGCGATGCGCGAAGCGGTGCGCCGCAGGCACGCGTATCTGACCGTCGAGCACCTGCTGTTCGCGCTCTGCCACGACGAGCGCGGCGCCGAGGTGCTGCGCCACTCCGGCGCGAACGTGCGCAAGCTCAAGTCCGAGCTGCAGCACTTCCTGGACGAGGAGATCGCCGGCGAGCCGGGCGAGCAGCCGGTCGAGACCGGCCAGACACTCGCCTTCCATCGGGTGATTCAGGGCGCGCTCGCGCACGCGCAGAACGCCGAGCGCGAGGAAGTCGACGCCGGCGATCTGGTCGCCGCCATCTTCCAGGAGCCGGACTCACAGGCGCTCGCTCTCTTGCGCGCGCAGGGCGTCTCGCGGCTCGACGTGCTGAAGTACGTCTCGCACGGGATCTCGAAGCTGCCCGAGTCGCGCTCGGGGGCCGAGGCGGCGAACGGCTCGGCGCCGCCGCTGGGCCGCGGGCGCGGCGACGAGGACGAAGAGGACGTCGCCGATCCCCTGACCGCGTTCGCGACCAACCTGACCGAGCGCGCGGCGGCGGGGAAGCTCGACCCTCTGGTCGGGCGCGACGCCGAGATCGACCGCGTGATCCACGTGCTCGCACGCCGGCGCAAGAACAACCCGATCCTGGTCGGTGAGTCCGGCGTCGGCAAGACCGCGATCGCGGAGGGGCTCGCGCAGCGGATCACGTCGGGCGACGTGCCGAGTGACCTGCTGGGCGCCGAGGTCTACGCGGTCGACCTGGGCGCGATGCTCGCGGGCACGCGCTACCGCGGCGACTTCGAGCAGCGCTTCAAGGCGTTCGTCGCGGCGGTGAAGGAGCGGCCGAACCCGATCGTGTTCATCGACGAGATCCACACCGTGCTCGGCGCCGGAGCCGCGCAGGGCGCGACCGTCGACGCGTCGAACATGCTGAAGCCGCTGCTGCAGAACGGCGAGCTGCGCTGCATGGGATCGACGACGTTCCAGGAGTACCGGCACTTCGAGCGCGACCGCGCGCTCGCGCGCCGCTTCCAGCGCATCGAGGTGCACGAGCCCTCGATCGACGACGCGGTCAAGATCCTCGAAGGTCTCGCGCCGCACTACGAGAAACACCACGGCGTGCACTACACCGCGCCGGCGCTGCGCGCCTGCGTCGAGCTCTCGGCAAAGCACTTGCTCGACCGTTTCCTGCCCGACAAGGCGATCGACGTGATGGATGAAGTCGGCGCCGCGGTTCGGCTGCGCAAGGGAGAGAAGCGCAAGACCGTCGGCGTGCGCGACGTCGAGGTCCTGCTGTCGCAGATGGCGAAGATTCCGCTGCCGACCGCCTCGACGTCGGACGTCGAGAGCCTCGAGAAGCTGGACGGCGACCTGCGCCGCGTCGTCTTCGGCCAGGACGAAGCGATCTCGACCGTGGTGCGCGCGGTCAAGCGCGCGCGCGCGGGGCTCGGCGGCGCGGATCGCCCGGTCGGCTCGTTCCTGTTCATGGGCCCGACCGGCGTCGGCAAGACCGAGCTCGCGAAGCAGCTCGCCAAGACCCTGGGCGTGCAGTTCATCCGCTTCGACATGAGTGAGTACATGGAGAAGCACGCGGTCGCGCGGCTGATCGGCGCGCCGCCGGGCTACGTCGGCTACGACCAGGGCGGGATCCTGGTCGACGCGGTTCGGCGCACGCCGTACGCCGTGCTCCTGCTCGACGAGATCGAGAAGGCGCATCCCGACCTGTTCGACATCCTCCTGCAGGTCATGGATCACGCGACGCTCACGGACAATCACGGCCGCGAAGCGAGCTTCCGCCACGTGACTCTGATCATGACCAGCAACGTCGGCGCGCGCGAGCTGGCAGCGCGCTCGATCGGCTTCGGCGAGCAGGTCCGCGGCACGGGTCAGAGGGACGTCGAGCGCCTGTTCAGCCCCGAGTTCCGCAACCGCCTCGACGAGGTCGTGAAGTTCAAGCAGCTCACACCGGAAGTCATGGCGCGCGTCGTCGACAAGTTCGTGGTCGAGGTCGAGTCACAGCTCGCGGAGAAGAAGGTGCAGATCGTGCTCACGCCGGCCGCGCGCGCCTGGCTCGCGGACAAGGGCTTCGACCCGCTGTTCGGCGCCCGACCGCTCGCGCGCGTGATTCAGACCGAAGTGAAGGACAAGCTCGCCGACGAGCTGCTCTTCGGAAAGCTCGCCAAGGGCGGCAAGGCGACCGTAGACGCCGTGGACGGCGCCCTCGTCTTTGCATGCGAGCCCCGCGCGAGTTAGCGCCGGCGCTAGATCTCGCGCGGGGCTGCGCCGGGCCGTCGCTCGCTGTCGAGCTCGATCCCGATTCCCCCCAAGAGGGACGCTAGAACGGGAATGGAAAACCGCCGATGCTGATTGCCACGTGCGGCGTGCGCACCGCGATCACGGGCGCGGGCGCGTACACCCTGGGCGCGTAGTAGCCCGGCGCGTAGTAACCCGGGTAGACCGGCGGCGCGTACACGCCCTGCGCGCACGGCGGGGCGACATAGTACGGTCGCGGACCATAGGCGACCGGGATCGGCAGCGGAATTCCGACGCGCACGAACGGCGCGAAGCCGTGCGCGTGCCAGTCACTGTGGCCGTGCCAGCTGGAGCCGTGCCAGCTGTGGCTGTGCCAGCCGTGCGCCGACGCGGTGGCCGGCGCCGCGGCGGTGATCGCAGCGGCGGCGAGAAGAGCCAGAGCCGGATGCTTGAACATGGATTTCGTTGCCTCCCGCTGGTGAAACAGCATCCGCGCAGCGCGGTTGCGCCAGGGTGAGCGACGTCACAAGCGACGCGGTGTTAGGCTGCGCGCGTGCGTGCGCTCCGCGTGCTCGTCGCGCTCGTTTTCGCCTTGCTGGCGCTCCTCTTCTTGGGATTGCGAGCGCGCTATGGCGGCGGCGGCGACTTTCCGGATCGCAGCGGGAGCCCGTCGCTGGGTCCGGACGCGCTCGAGGTCGTCGCGAATCTCGAGCTGCCGCCGGGAAACGTCGCCGTGTCCGCGAGCGGCCGGGTGTTCGCCACGTTCCACCCCGAGGCGAGCCCGCCAACGTCGGTTTTCGAGCTGCGCGACGGCGCACCGGTCGAGTACCCGCCGGGCGGCTTGCCGGGCGGACTTCGCTACCAGACCGTGCTCTCGCTGCGCGTCGACCAGCGAAACCGGCTCTGGGTGCTCGACTACGGCCGCCACGGTCTGGGCTCGCCGCGCCTGCTCGCGTTCGACTTGGCGACCGACGCCCTGGTCCACCGGCACGACTTCCCGTCGAAGGTCGCGTTGCTCGGCTCGCACCTGAACGACTTCCAGGTCTCGCCGGACGGCCGCCACGTCTACATCGCGGACGCGAGCATCCTCGGCCAGATCCCGGCGCTGATCGACTACGACGTCGGGCGGCAGCGCGGCCGGCGCCTGTTGCAGGGACACCAATCGGTGTTGGCCGAGAAGTACGTGCCGGTCGTCCAGGGCGTGCGCATGGAGTTCTTCGGCTTCTTCGCGATCCGGCCCGGCGTCGACTCGATCGCGCTCGACGACGCGGGCGAGTGGCTCTACTTCGCGCCGGTCACGAGCCGCTGGCTGTGGCGCGTGCGAGCGGCCGACCTCGACGACGAGTCACTCGGCCGAGAGGCGCTGGAGTCGCGCGTCGAGCGCTTCGCGGACAAGACCATGAGCGACGGCATCGCGATCGACTCCGCGGGAACGCTCTATCTCACCGACCCGGAGCACTCCGCGATCGAGACGATCGGCCAGGACCGCGCGCTGCACACCTTGCTGCGCGACGATCGGCTGCGCTGGCCCGACGGACTCTCGTTCGGCCCCGACGGCTGGCTGTATGTGACCTGCAGCGCGCTGCAGCACGTGATCCTGCGCAGCGCGGCCGAGATCGCGGCGAACGCGCCGTACCAGATCTTCCGCTTCAAGCCGGGCGCCAGCGGAACGCCCGGGCACTAGGTCAGCGCGCCCGACGACTCGAGCGCGGCGATCTGCTCCGGCGCCAGGCCGAGAATGTCGGCCAGCACGCGGCGGTTGTCGCAGCCGAAGGTGACGGCTCGCTCGGGAGCGCGCGCGGGCGTGCGCGAGAGGCGGAAGCGGGCGGACTCGGTTGCGACACTTCCCAGTGTCGGATGTTGGATCGCGAGGTAGTGCCCGCGCTGGCGGAGCTGCGGGTCGGCGTAGAGACCCGGCATGTCGAGCACCGCGTGGGCGGGCACGCCGAGCGCCTGCAGCTCGCGCTCGGCCC
>JBIOJK010000177.1:0-5600 GCA_044450765.1 Myxococcota bacterium
CTCGCGCCGCGCGGGTGCCGGGCCGGGGCGCGCCCGCCGGCGCCCCGTTCGCGGTCTGGCACTCCCCCGCGGCCGGCCGCGCCGCCGTGGACGCGCTGCTCGAGCTCGACGTGCCCGGCGCACCGCTCGAGCGGAGTCACGGCCGTATCGCCGCGCACGTGCGCGACGCTGCGGGCCGGCGCATTCCCGCCGACGTCGAGCGCGTCGCCGCCGGCAGCGTCTGGGGCGGGACCTTCCCGCGCGCGCTCGCGGAGTCGATCCTGCCCGGAATCGGGCGCGAGTTTCTCGGCTATCACGTCAACGAGGTGACCTCGGCGCGCGAGGGCGAGCGACTGCGCGTGCGCGCGCGGCTGGGAGTCACCCCGCGGGGCGAGCTGGACGTCGAGGCGACGCGTCTGCGCCTGACGCGCGAGCTCTCGGACCCGGCGGTCGAGACGGTCGAGGTCGAAGCCTGGCGCCCGGCGCGCCTGCGGCTGCGCTTCGCCGACGAGCTTCCGGGGCACGGGCTGCGCTGCTACCGCGTGTTCCGCGGCAACGCACGCGGCCCGAGTGAGTCCGCCCCGACGGGCGGCCGCACCGCCGACGGCGGCGCCTGGATCGAGAGCGAGCACTGGCGCGCAGCCGCTGGCCCGGACGGCCGCGTGCGCCTGCTGCACCGCGCCAGCGGCGCGGCGATCGACGACGCGGTTCGCCTGGTGTCGGAGGGCGACCGCGGCGACGAGTACAACTTCGACCCGGTGCCCGGCGCGCCCGTCTGCGAGCGCCTCGAGCGCGTGCGGATCCGGCTCGTGCGCGCCGGAGACGCGGCTGCCGCTCTCGCGATCGAAGGGCGCCTGCGCGTGCCGGAGTCACTCGCGCTCGACCGCGCCGCGCGCGCGCACAGGGCGGTCGCGCTGCCCGTCGCACTGCGCCTGTGGCTCGCCGCGGGGCTCGACCGCGTCGACCTCGAGCTGTCGGTCGACAACACGGCGCGGGACCATCGCCTGCGCCTGCACGCGCGCGCGCCGTTCGCCGCTCGGCGCTTCCGGGTCGAGTCTGCGTTCGAGCTGGTCGAGCGCCCGATCGCGCCAGCCGAGGACGCGTTCGGCCCCGCGCGCGCCGCCGAGCTCCCGATCGGCGCCTGTCCGCAGCGCGCCTTCGCCTGCATCGACGACGGGACGCGCGCGCTCAGCGTGGCCAACCGCGGCAACGCCGAGGTCGAGGCGCTGCGCGAGGCCGACGGCAGCAGCTCACTGGCAGTGACTCTGCTGCGCGCGGTCGGCCATCTGTCGCGCGGCGACCTGAAGCTGCGCCGCGGTCACGCGGGCCCGCCCTTCGAGACACCCGGCGCGCAGGTCCCGGGCGCGCACCGCGCCGAGCTGTCGCTCCGCCTGCACGGCGCGGACGACGCCGACGCGGCCGCTCACGCACACCGATTCGTGTACCCGCCGCTCGTCGTCGCCGGCGGCGGCCCCGCGGATGCGCCGCTGCGCGACGGCGCGCGGCTGGTCGAGCTCGACGACCCGGGAGTCGTCGTCTCCGCGATCGAGCCGCGCGCGGACGGCAGCACCGTCGTCCGGCTCTACGAGTCGAGCGGCCGCGCGCGCGGCGTGTCACTCGCCTGGAACGCGCCCGGCCGCTGGACCTGGGAAGCGATCGACCTGGCCGAACACCCGGATTCTGCCGCGCGCATCCAAGTCGACGGCGCGCGCGCCCGGATCGAGCTGCGCGCCTGCGAGATCCGGAACCTGCGCGCGCGGCGTGTGTGAAACTCTCTTGCAGGAGGACGGACCGTGCCGGAAAAGATCGAAGTCGGTGATCAAACCTTCGTGTCCGACGGCGAGGCGGAGTTCGGGGCGGTCCGGCACGTCACGCCCAACGCCGTGATCGTCTACGTCGAGAACTCGGGTGAGTTCCGGATTCCGCTGTCGGCAGTCAGCGCGGTGCACTCGAAGAAGGTGATCTTCGACTGCAAGAAGCTCGACGCGTCGCTGCGCCGCGCGATCGGCCACGCCCACGACGCGGAAGTGCCCGGCCTGTGAGCGGTCAAGGTCGCCCGCTCCGGTACGGGCGCCCGCGCGAGAGGGTCGCTGCTCCGCGCGCGATGCCCTTTCTCAGCTCCTCGAGCACGAGCATGCTGGCGGCAAAGGGCATCAGGAAGAGCCACACCGCTCCCGCGACGGGCGCGGCGCTGAGCAGCGCGTTGCCCCATGGCGTGTAGTTGATCGCGAGCAACAGGGCGAGCTCGAGCGCGACTCCCGCGAGGATCAGCCGGTTGCCCAGAATGCCGGTCGCAGCGATCGAGCGCGTCGTGCTGCGGCACAGGAACACGTTCACGATCTGCATCGCGATGATCGCGCTCAGACAGGCGGTCGTCGCCTGCAGGTAGAGCGGATCGCCGATGCCGAGCTGCTCACCGAGCTTCCAGCCGCCCCGCTTCAGCACGAAGAAGAACGCCGCCATGGCGGCGGCGGCCTCGATCGGCCCGAGAAACGCGTAGGCGCGCAGCGCGAGGCGCCAGTTGAGCAGGCGGTCCCCCTGCGGGCGCGGCGGGCGTTCCATGACTCGCGGCGTGGGCTTCTCGCTGCCGAGCCCCAGCGCGGTGAGTGAGTCGGTCCCCATGTCGACCGCCAGCGCCTGCACGGGAGTCAGCGCCAGGGGGATCCCGAACAGCACGAAGCCCAGGTATGGAACCAGCTCCGCGACGTTGTGGACCAGCACGTAGGTAAGGAACTTCCGGATGTTCTCGAACACCGCGCGCCCCTCCTCGATGGCGTTCACGATGCTCGCGAAGTGGTCGTCGAGCAGGACCATGTCGGCCGCCGCCTTGGCAACGTCGGTCCCTGCGATCCCCATCGCGATGCCGATGTGCGCGCTCTTCAGGGCCGGCGCGTCGTTGACCCCGTCGCCAGTCACCGCGACCACGTGGCCCTTGTTCTTCAGCGCCTCGACGATGCGCCGCTTCTGGTCGGCGCTGACGCGCGAGAAAATGACCTCCGGCATGTCGAGGGTCAGGATCAGCTGCGCCTCACTCTGGCTGCGGAGCTGGTCGCCCGTGAGGACGAGCGGATCGTCCGAGCGGACGATGCCGACCTGTCGGGCGATCGCTCTGGCCGTGCGCGGGTGATCTCCGGTGACCATGATGATTCGGATTCCGGCCTCGTGGCACGTACGCACGGCCTCGCGGACATCGGGCCTGGGAGGGTCCTCGAGACCGACGAGGCCGGCAAAGGTGAGATCGCGTTCAAGACTCTCCCGGTCCCACTGACTCTCGGCCCGCCGATAGGCGAACGCGAGCACGCGCAAGCCCCGCTCCGCCATCGCCTCCTGGGCTGCGAGGATCCGCTGGCGGTGAGCCGGGTCGAGCGGGTGAGCGTGGCCACTCACGAGGCTTCTGCTGCAGAGGGGCAAGATCGACTCGAGGGCGCCCTTGCAGTAGAGCGTGGGTCCTTCGGGCATGGCGTGCAGGACCGAGAGCCGCATGCGGTCGGCGTCGAACGGAATCTCGTCGAGCCGGGGCCCGTTCAGGGGGCTCGCGAGGGCGCGCTTGGCCATTTCGACCAGCGCCATCTCCATGGGATCGCCCAGGAAGCGCGCGCTGCCGTGTGAGTCGGTCTCCTTGAGGTCGTGGCACAGCAGCGCCGTCAGCAGAAACGGTTGGTGCTCGGCAAGCCGGCCGCTCCGCTCGGCGTCCTCGAGCGAGGCGACGGCGTCTCCGAGGAAGAGCTGCCGCACGGTCATGCGGTTCTGAGTGAGCGTTCCGGTCTTGTCTGTGCAGATGACCGTCGTGGAGCCGAGTGTCTCGACCGCGGGGAGATAGCGGATCAGGACATTTCGCCGCGCCATCCGCTGCGTGGCGAGCACGAGAGACAGGGTCAAGGTCGGCAGCAGGCCTTCGGGCACCAGCGCGACGATGATGCCGATGGCGAACATGAAGTCCGCCCAGAAGGACACCCCGATCGCCTGCCCGATCGCGAAGAACACGAGCCCGATCGAGACCGCGAGCAGCGCGGTCACACGGCTCAGGTGCGCGAGCTCGCGCCGGAGCGGCGAGACGACCTCCCCTGCCGTCTGCGTGAGATGTGAGATCTGGCCGAACTCGGTGTGCACCCCGGTCGCGAAGACGAGGGCCTTTGCCTGACCAGACACGAGCGAGGTTCCGGCGAGCAGGACGTTCTTGGCACGGCTGAGCTCGTCCGCGGAGGAGGGGCCCGCGTCGCGCGACTGGGGCAGCGACTCGCCGGTGACCGAGGCGTTGTTGACCCGGACCCCGAAGGCCTCGATCACGCGGCAGTCCGCAGGCACGTTGTCGCCCTGCTCCAGGAGCACGATGTCGCCCGGCACCAGGCTCTCGGCCGCCTCCTGCACGACCTTGCCACCGCGCAACGCCTTGACCTGCTGCGGCAGCAGCTCGCGCAGCGCGGCGAGAGTCTGCTCGACCCGGTGCTCCTGCCAGAACGAGAACAGCCCGCTCACCAGGATCACGGCGACGATCGCGATGCCGACCTTCGCCATGCCCTGGCCGGGGGCGCTCCACTCGGCGATGAACGCGAGCGCCGCGGCAACCCACAGGATCAGCGAGAAGAACTGGACGAACTCCCCGAGCAGCCGACGCCACAGCGGGTCGCGAGTGACTTCCTGCACTGCGTTCGGCCCGTGCTCGCGCAGCCTGCGCTGGACCTCGGAGTGCGACAGTCCCCGGGCATCGCTCAGGAGGCTGGCAACGGCGTGGTTTACCGACAGCTGTTGGATCTTCATCTGGGACGCCAGCCATCGCGAGGGAGTCGCAAGCGGCTAGCCGATGAATATCATGGCCCGGGGAGCGCAGTGACCGCAGCGAGCAGCGGTCTCAGCGCGGATCGCTGGATCGCGCCCTTCAGGCCTTCGAGCGCGCGCGGACAGCGATTGCGAGAGCGCCCAGCGCCGCGAGCAGCGCGCTGCCCGGCTCGGGAGCCGTGCGCCCCGTCTCTTCCCCGTTCAGGTCGAGCGACGCAGTGATCACGTAGCTGCCGACCGCGAAGGTGAGTCCGGTGAGGGTGCCATGAATCGACGCCAGGGTCAGCGTCGGCACCGAAACGACCGCGGCGCCGCTGAAGGGCTTCGACACTCCGGGAGTGAATCCGCCGGTGGCGCAGATCGCGCCGGCACAGGTGATCGCGCCGGACGTATCGAACACGCCGAACGCGCTGTTGAAGGAGAGCTGGTTGCCGTTCAGGTCTCCGTCGACGGGGCTCCGGAGAGCAGCGCTCGCGTTGCCGGTGATCGTCGCCCCGATTCCGGTAAAGACGATGTCGAGATTCGTGGCGGCCAGATTCAGAACATCGAGCGTCGCCGGGCCGTCGATGATGTTGCCCAAAGAGTCCGACGTGAAGGTGACTGCGATCTCGCCGACGAGGTCCCCTTCCGGCGGAATCGAGGCCGTGCCGATACCGGGAAACGAGGCAGTCAAAGTCGAGATGCTGGCGGCGGTCGAGCTGAAACCGTAGTCCACGATGATCAGCGCGGAGGCTGACCTGGCGAGGTAGAAGGAGGCCAGGAGGATCGCGGCGAAAGTCACTGAGCGACGCATGGCAAGACACCCACGTATTTTCGGTCACTCTACTCTCATGAGTCGGCAGTGA
>JBIOJK010000178.1:0-5546 GCA_044450765.1 Myxococcota bacterium
GAAGTACACCGAATTCCGAATCCGCCCGGCACGCGGGTCGAGCCTGCGCGGATCGAGGAGCCCCATGTCCGACGAGCCGGCTGACGACTTCTATGTCGGCTATCGGCCCTCGGCGCCGCCGCCAGTGGCGAAACGCGTGCGCGCGGCCGTCGCCGCGATCTTCTCGATCGCCGCTGCGCTGGCGCTCGTGCTCGTGACCGGCCAGCGGCGGCTCGACGGCCGGCTCTTCGAGTTTGGCAACCCGCGCCAGTTCGCGGGCGAGATCGCGCTCGATCCGGAGCCGTCACTCGTCGTGACTCGCCCCGGTCTCGGCTCGGGTGTCTCGCGCTATCTGCTCGTCGGACCCGGAAAACACGGCGCGCGCGAGCTCGTCGCCGCATACGCCGGCCGGCAGGTCACTCTGCGCGCAACCGCGATCTCGCGCGGACCGGAGACCGAGCTCGAGGTCGAACCCGGCAGCCTCGCGGTCGTCGGCCCCGGCGGCCGCGCGCGCGAAGTGACCGCCCTCGGCAGCCTGACCCTGCGCGGCGAAATCGTCGACTCGAAGTGTCACTTCGGCGTGATGAACCCGGGCGAGGGAAAAGCGCACAAGGAGTGCGCAATCCGCTGCATCAGTGGCGGCTCGCCGGCGCTGCTGCGCGCGACGGATGGCGGCGGCGAGACTCGCTATTTCCTGCTGACCGGCCCCGACGGCAGATCTCTCGGTCGCGAGCTGCTCGGGTTCGTGGCGGAGCCGGTGGAAATCACCGGGTCGGTCGAGCGACACGACTCGATGTACGTGCTGCGCGCGGATCCTCGCGCGATCCGGCGCATCGGTGGCGCCGATGCCGGAGGCGCGCGATGAGCGTCTCACTCGACGTGCGGCCGCTCGAGCGGCTCGTTCCCGACCTCGAGCTGCGCCAGGGTCGCTACCTGCTGCGCTTCGCGCGCACGCTGGAAGACGTCGACCGAGCTCTGCGCCTGCGTTTCGAGATCTTCAACCGAGAGCTCGGTGAGGGCCTGGCCGAGTCCTGGCGCACGCAGCGTGACGCGGACGAGTTCGACGCGATCTGCGACCATCTGCTGGTCGAGGACGTCGCTTCGAGCGAGCTCGTCGGCACGTACCGGATGCAAACAGCGGCGATGGCCGCGGCGGGCCGCGGATTCTACTCCGACCGCGAGTTCGCGCTCGACTCACTCCCTCGCGAAATCCGCGCTGGCTCGGTCGAGCTCGGGCGGGCTTGCGTCGCGCGCCCGCATCGCCACGGGCGCGCGCTGCTCGCGCTCTGGCGCGGCATTGCCGAGTACGTGCGGCTCACCGGTCAGCGGTTTCTGTTCGGCTGCTGCTCGCTCACGAGTCAGTCGCCGGCCGAGGGCTGGGCACTGCACGCGGAGCTCATGCGCAGGGGCGCGCTGCACCCGCAACTCTCCGTCACGGCGCGCGCCGGCTTCCGCTGCCCGCGGCCGGACGCCGGCGATCCGATCACCGCACCTGCCGCGCCGCCGCTGCTCGACATGTATCTCCGCGCGGGCGCGCGCGTCGCGAGTGAGCCCGCGCTCGACCGCGAGTTCGGCACGGTCGACTTCCTGGTTCTGCTCGACATCGCGGCGCTGCCGGAGGGCGCGATCGCGCGCGCCTTGGGGCACGGCCGATGAGGGTCGTGATCGCCGCGCTCCGCACCGCTGGATTTCTCGCGCTGACCGGGCTCGTGGGCGCAGCGCTGCTGGCGACTCGCGGGCGCGGGCGCGCGCGCGGGCTGCTGCTGCGCTTCTGGTCGCGCTCGCTCCTTCGGCTGCTCGCAATCTCGCTCGAGGTGCGCGGCACGCCGCCGCCGCGCGGCGTGGCGCTGGTGACGAATCACCTCTCGTATCTCGACATCCCGGTGCTCGGCGCCCTGGTCGATGCGGTCTTCGTCGCCAAGGCGGACGTCGCGGGCTGGCCCGGCATCGGCGCGCTCGCGCAGCGCATCGGCACGATCTTCATCGACCGCGCGCGCAAGCGGGACCTCGTCCGGGTGCTGCCGCTCGTCGAAGCAGAGCTGCGCGCTCGCCAGACGGTCGTGTTCTTCCCCGAGGCCACCAGCTCCGCGGGTGCCGAGATCCTGCGCTTCCGCTCCTCGCTGTTCGCCGCCCCGGTCCGCGCCTCGCGCCCGGTCGCGTGCGCCGCGATTCACTACGAGACGGACGCGCGCGACCCCCACGCGTCGCTGGCGGTCTGCTGGTGGGGAGAGATGCCGTTCGTCTCGCACCTGTTCGCATTGATGAAGCTTCGCGGGGTGCGTGCAACGGTTTCGTTCCCTGCCGAGACACTCTGGGAGGACGATCGCAAGCGCCTGTCCGATCGGGCGCACGACGCGATTCGCAAGCACTGGCAACCCGTCCTCGGGGGAGCGAACCGATGAGCGCGACCGACCGACTGGGAGACACGAACGCGGCGCTGCTCGACGCGAGCGCCGCGCTGGTGCGCGAGCTCGACGACGCGGCGTTTTGCTCGGCCGAGATTCGGCCCGGCGGCGCGGGCATCGGGCCGCAGCTGCGCCACTGCGCGGACTTCGCGCGCTCCCTACTCGACGGACTCGAGTCCGGGCGCGTCGACTACGACGCGCGCAAGCGCGACGCGCTCTTCGAGGCGAATCGAGCCTACGCGATCGGCGAGCTCGAGTCACTGGCCGAGCGCCTGCGCGCGCTCGACCGGCACGACCGCGATTGCGAGCTCTGGGTGCGCAGCGAGTCGACGGTGCTACCGGCAGAGGTCGACCCGTGGTCGCGCAGCTCGCTTCGGCGCGAGCTTCTCGTGCTGCTCTCGCACACCGTCCACCATCACGCCCTCGTGCGCGAGAGACTCTGCGCGCGCGGCCGTGACCCGGGCCGCCACTTCGGCCTCGCGCCGTCGACCGCGGCGCACGAGGCGAAGCCGTGTGCACGCTGAGCTTCCTGCTCGAGTCCGGTGGCTACGAGCTCTTCTTCAGCCGCGATGAGCGGCGCTCGCGGGCGGCTGCCCGCCCGCCTCGGCTCGAGCGCGCTGCCGAGGCCCGCTTTCTGGCGCCGCGCGATCCCGAGGCCGGCGGCACTTGGCTCGCGGCCAACGAGCACGGAGTGACGCTCGCGCTGCTGAACCGGTACGGTGTCACGCATCCGGGGAGCGACTTCGAGAGTCGCGGGCGGCTCGTGCTCGAACTTGCGTCGGCACGGTCGCTGCGCGCGGTCGAGGCGCAGCTGCGCGGGCGCTCGCTCGGTCGCGTGCGGCCCTTCGACCTCGCGGTCTTCGAGCCGGATCGGCCCGTCGCCTGCATCGGCTGGGACGGGCGCGTGCTCACGCTCGAGCGAGCGGCGAGCGCTCCGCTCTGCTCGTCGGCGGTGGCCGATTCCGAGGCGCGCGCCGCGCGGCGAGCGCGCTTCGCCGAGCACTGCGCCGCGAGCGGCGCGCCGACCACTCACTCGCTCGCGGCGTTCCACCGGGAGCACGCGCCCGCACGCGGCGCTCTCTCTCCGTGCATGCACCGCGCCGACGCGCGGACGGTGAGTCTCTCGCGCGTTCGCGTGACGCGGGAACGCGTCGCGCTCTCCTACGCCGCCGGATCTCCGTGTCGCGCCCGCTTCGGCCGCGAGCTCGAGCTCGCCCGTGCTTAGCTGGCTCGCGCTCGCAACCCTGGTCTCGGAAGACCTGACCTGCATCGCCGCCGGCGCGCTCGTCGCCGCCGGTGAGCTCGGGTTCGTCTCCGCATCGCTCGCGTGCTTCGCCGGCATCTTCATGGGCGACCTGCTGCTCTTCGCCGCGGGTCGGACCCTGGGCCGCGCCGCGCTGACTCGCGCGCCGCTCCGCTGGCTGGTCGACGCGAACGCCCTCGAGCGCGGCTCTGCCTGGCTCAGGCGCAACGGCGCCTCGGTGATCGCCGTCGCGCGGCTCGCGCCGGGCACGCGACTGCCGACCTATCTCGCCGCCGGCGTGCTGAAGACGCCGGCGGGCTCGTTCGCGCTGTACATGGGGCTGGCGGCGGCGGCGTGGACACCGGCGCTCGTCGGCGTCTCCGCGCTCTGGGCCGACGGCGTGCGCGTGCTGCTCGGCCCGCATCGCTGGCTGGTCTCGCTCGCGGGGCTGGGGTTCGTCGCTGCGCTGCGGATCGCGGCGGGGGCGCTCACTCACCGCGGCCGCCGCTTGCTGCTCGGGCGGGTGCGTCGAATCACTCGTTGGGAGTTCTGGCCGCTCTGGCTCTTCTACGTTCCGATCGCGTTCCGGGTGGCCGGGCTCGCGCTGAAGTACCGAAGTCTGCTGCTCGTCACCGCGGTGGATCCAGGCATTCCCGGTGGCGGCTTTGCCGGGGAGAGCAAGAGCGAGATCTTGCGCGGGTTCGGCGGCGAAGGCGAGCGCGAGTCACTGACTTTTCCGGTCGTGCTGAAGCCGGACGTCGGCGAGCGCGGCTCCGGCGTGAAATTCGCCGCGAGCTCCGGCGAGCTCGCGCGCATGGCGCGAGAGCTCTCGACGGACTCACTGCTGCAAGAGTACTCGCCCGGGCTCGAGTTCGGGATCTTCTACCTCCGCCATCCCGATGCAGCCGCGGGACGCATCTTCTCGCTGACGGAGAAGCGACTCATCTCGGTGACGGGTGACGGCCGCCGGAACCTCGAGGCGCTGATCCTCGACGACGCGCGCGCGGTCTGCATGGCGCCGCGCTTTCTGGCGCGCTTCGCGGCGCGGCTCGACGAAGTGCCCGCGGCAGGCGAGTCCGTGCGCCTGGTCGAGGTCGGCACTCACAGCCAGGGCGCGCTGTTCCTCGACGCGGCGGAGCACGTCACCCCCGCGCTCGAAGCCGCGATCGACCGCCTCTCTCAGGCGTTGCCCGGCTTCTACTTCGGGCGCTACGACGTGCGCGTGCCCTCGCTCGCCGATCTGCGCGCCGGCCGGCACCTGAAAGTCGTCGAGCTGAACGGCCTCACCGCCGAGGCCACGCACATCTACGACCCGAAGCACGGCCTCTTTTTCGCCTATCGGGTGCTGTTCGAGCAGTGGCGGCTCGCGTTCGAGATCGCTGCGGCGAACCGCGCGCGCGGCGCAGCCCCGGCGAGCCTGTCCGACCTGCGCGATCTGCTGCGCCGGCGCCGCCGCGCGCGCAGCCCGCGTAACGGCGAAGCCCGTGCGGCGACCAGCACTCAGCTCGGCGCCCGCGCGCCGCAAGGAGAGACCGCATGAAGGCCGTCGCTGTCGCCCCGAAGTCGCAAGCTCTGGGATTGATCGATCACGAGCGGCCGCGCCCGGTGCGCCCGCACGAGGTGCTGGTGCGCATTCTCGACGTCGGCGTCTGTGGCACCGACCGCGAGATCTGCGCGTTCGAATACGGAACCCCGCCCGGCGGCTCGGAACGGCTCGTGATCGGTCACGAGGCGCTCGGCCAGGTCGAGCAAGTCGGCTCGGCAGTGACCCGCGTGCGCCCGGGTGACTTGGTGGTGCCCATGGTGCGCCGTCCCTGCGCTGAGCCGGACTGCCGCGCCTGCCGCGAGTCGCGCCAGGACTTCTGCTACACGGGCCGGTTCAGCGAACGCGGCATCAAGGAGCAGCACGGCTTCATGAC
>JBIOJK010000179.1:0-5536 GCA_044450765.1 Myxococcota bacterium
CCCCCGCCACCGCCGCGGCTGCCGCCGCCGCTGCGCGAGCCACCGCCCGAGCCGCCGAGGCTCGAGTTGCCGCGCGTGGAGCTCGCGCGCGCACCGCTGCCGCCGCCCGAGCGATCCAATGCGCCGCCGCGATTGCCAGCGGAGCTGCCGCCGGCACCGCCTCCGCCGCGGTCTCCGCCCGCGCCCGCGCGGTCGCCAGCCCCGGCACCCCCGCGATTTCCGGCACCGCCCGCACGATCGCCCGCTCCCGCTCCAGCTCGATTGCCGCTGCCGCCGCCTGCGCGGTTACTCGCATTCGGGCCGCCGAAGCCTTCACCACCGCTCGTGCGCCCGCGGAAGTCCTGGCGCGCCTGGGCGTTCTTCGCCTGGCCCTTGCCGTACTTGTCCCGCGTCGCGTTGTCCTTGTAGTTCACGCCCTTGCGGTGACTCGGGTCGTGCTGCCATTTCGAGCTCCCGCCGCCTCCGCGATCGCCGGCTTTGTCGTTGCGGCCGCCTCGATCGCCCAGGTCCCCGCGATCACCGCGATCCCCACGATCGCCGCGATCTCCGCGGTCGCCGCGATCCCCGTTGCCGATCTCGGTCTTGTCACCGGTGCCGATGTTCGTGCTGTTGTTGATGTTGACGTCACCGCCTTCCCAGCCGCAGCCGCCGCCCCAGTAGTGAGCGCTTGCCGTGATCGCGGCGCCCCAGAACATGCCAGCTGCGAAGTAGGCGCCCGGCGGAGCCGGCCAGTAGTAGGGCGGATACGACGGATAGGGCCATCCGCCGTACACGACTGCGGGCTGATACGTGGGCACGTAGACGACCTGCGGATTCGTGGGCTGAATCACGATCGTCTGCGTCGTCGTCGTCTGCGCCGGAGGCGGAGGAGGCGGAGCCTCGGCGCTCTGGCCCTCGGGCGCGGGCGGCGGCGGAGGCGCAGCCTTGCTGCCTGAAGGCTTCACGGTCACGGTCTGCTTCTCGTTGGTCTTCAGGTTCCCCGCGTCGTACGCCCGGTTGCGCAGGCGCTGGACCGCGTCCATCACGTCCTTCTGTTGCTCGAGCATCGCGTCGCCCAGCTTCTGGGTCCAGTCGAGCTTCGCGTCCATCTTCTCGAGCACTTCGGGGAAGGGCGCGAGCGCCTTCACACTGTCGTCCCAGCTCTGCTTCGCGAGCGCGTCGTCGAGCGGCTTTCCCTTGAGCTTCGCGTTGTCGGGCTGCTTCACCCAGCGGGCGGCCTCGACGACCTCGAGCGGATAGGTCGACGCCATGAACACGTTCGCGAGCAGCGGATCGGGATAGAGCGCGATCGGCGCGACCAGCTGCTCGAGCTCCTCGGAGCTCAGTGGCTTGCTAGAGGGCTCGCTCGACGCGGACGCTGCGGCGGTCGATGGCTCAGCGGACGCTGCAGGAGGAGACTGCGGCGCCGGCTGTGCTGCCGGGGTCTGCGCCCTCGCCGCATCCGTCGAGCTGCACGCCAGCGCGCAGAAGAACGCGAGCCCCATCCACGCGCGGCCGAGCATCCGACCCTCCCTCGTTGATCCTACACCAGCAGATTAGAACCGGCATTTTGGCCCGTTCGGAGCCGCGCGAGCTGGATTTCTTGCGGTCGAGACGAGTCATTCCCCGGCTAGAATCGGGCGATGACACGACGACTCCTCGCGACGCTGGCGCTGCTCGCGCTCGGCGGGTGCGTCACGGCGGGCTCGAACATCAGCGAGCTGATGGTGAAGATGGGTACGGACGCGCGCACGCCGGTGCCGCTGTACGGCCAGGCGGTGGTCGAGTTCCTGCGGCCCAACGAGGACAACTCGTGGACTCAGTCGACCGTCTACGACATCCAGGCCGACGGCGACCACTTCGTCGGAGTGCTGTCCGGCTCGACGCGCGTCGCCTACATGACTCACGCGGGACCGCACACGTTCATGGTCGTCGGCGAGTCGGCGGACTTCCTCTACGCCGAGCTGCTCGAGGGCAAGACGTACTATGTGCTCGTCGACCCGCGCGTGGGCTGGTTCAAGTCGCGCTTCTCACTCCTCCCCGTGCGCCACAATCAGATCGGCACGCCGGAGTTCACGCAGTGGGAGTCGGTCGAGATGCTCGCCCAGGGCCCCGACTGCGTGCGCTGGGTGCGCGAGAACGTCGACAGCATCGTCCAGAAGCGGAATCACTGGAAGCCGGAGTGGGACCAGCAGACCGACTTCGAGAAGAAGCACTACGGGGTCCATCCCGAAGACGGCTATCCGTGAACTAGCTCCCAGCGGGCGCGCGCGGCGGACCCGCGCGCGCGATCTTCACCGTCTCGCCGCCCTCGAAGCGGTGACTCGGCGGCAGCCCGTTGTAGATCGCCGTCTCGTAGGAGCCCCAGGCGTTGGAGGTGCGCGCCGTGAGGGCGCTGAAGTCCTCGCCTTTCTCCGCGCGCACGACGGCCAGGCGCGTCTCGCGGATGGCCGCGCGGTCCTGGTCGGAGAGCTCGCGGAAGCTGCGCGTGGTGACCAGCGTCGTTTCCAGGTCCTTGTCTTCGACCGCGGCGCCCGTCAGCCGCCAAACTGCGCTCGCGAAGGGGATGAAGGTGATGTACGAGCGCACGCCACCCGAGCTGGCGACCACGTAGAGGCGCCAGGCCGGGAGTCCCCCGACGGCGAAGGGAGCCGCCTTCTCCACCTCGCCCTTGCCGCGCAGGTTCTCGGAGGCCCAGCCCTCGGCGACCTGGCGCGGCTCGCCCTTCGGCACGTCGTTCGTCATGTACACCACGGCATTGCCGCGCGGAGCCTGCGCGCCCACCAGCTGGGGTGTGTTCGACTTCGCCCAGCCGCGCGGGAAGCGCAGCTTGAAGCCGAGCCCCGGATGCAGGAAGACGTCGCCGAGAAACACCCCCGACTCGGGGCGCGGTCCGACGGGGAGGCCGTCGATGTGGGCGAGCAGCGCGGCGCGCGGGTCAGTCAGCTTGGGATCGCGCTTCCAGCGCAGCTCACTCGCCTCGACGCGCGCCACGGTCGAGCGCTCGGAAGACAGAGGGTGCGTGTCGAAGAAGCTGGCGCTGCGGGTGCTGCCGGTCTGGAGCTTCTCGTAGTTCATCAGCGCCTCGAGGAAGCGCGCGAGGCCGAGCGGGTCGTAGCCGGCGGCGGCGCACAGGATCTGGCCATCGTGGTCCGCGCTGCGCTCGAGATCGCGCGAGAAGGCGGCCGTTCGCCCTGCGCGCAGCATCGGGTCGAGCAGCGGAAACATGCCGCCCGTGCCTTCCTGCTGAGCGGCGGCGTGGCGTTTGACGACGTGGCCGATCTCGTGGCCGATCACGCAGGCCAGCTCGTCCTCGTCGTTGGCCAGCGCCAGCAGGCCGCGCGACACAAAAATGTGTCCACCGGGCAGCGCGAAGGCGTTCGCCTCGACCTGGTCGACGACCCGGAACTGGAACTCGAACGCCCGATTCGGAATGGCGCGCAAGAGCTTCTCGCCGATGCCCTGCACGTAGGCGTCGATCGCAGGGTCGCCGAGCAGGCCGATCTGGGCTTCGACGCCCTTGGCACCCTCGCGCCCGGCTGCGCTGTCGTCGTAAGTGGAGTCCAGCAGGACCGTGCGCTCCGCCCGCGCGGCGGGCGCGAGCGCGGCCGCGAGCAGCGCGAGGGCGAGCGCGGCAAGCCTGCCGCCACTCACGGGAGCCGCTCGAGCCAGGCGCCGTCCCCGAGCCACTTGGCCTTCAGCTGCGCCAGCTCGCCGGTCTCCTCGAGCGTCTTCAAGTAGTTCGCGACCAGATTGAGAAACAGCATCGAGTCGGGGGGCAAGGCGAGGCCCAGAGGCTCGGTCGTGAACGGCGCATGGCGCACGTAGAGACCGGCATCGGGGTGGCGCCAGCGCGCGATCGTGCAGACCTGAAGATCCGAGATCATGCCATCGACCTCGCCCGCGAGCAGCGCCTTCACGCCCGCGTCGTTGTCACGCACCGCGACGATCCTGGCCTTCGGCAAGTGGGCGCGCACGAAGCTGGCGCTGGTCGATCCGTCGAGCACTGCGAACGACAGCTTCGGATCGTCGAGCTGCGCGGGGTCGTCGGTCTCGGCCAGCTCGCGCTTGCGCGCGAGCAGCGTGTTCCCCGAGACGTAGTACGGGCCTGCGAAGGCGACCCGGGCGTTGCGCTCGGGCGTGATCGTCATGCCCGCGGCGACCAGGTCCACGTCGCCGCGCTCGAGCGCCGGAATCAGCTGGGCGAAGGGCATCTCCACGAAGCGCACCTTCACGTTCATGTTCTCTCCGAGCGCTTGCACCAGGTCTACCTCGAGTCCCATCAGCTTCCCCTCGCGGTCGCGCATGGCCAGCGGAGGAGTGTCCGCGCTGGTGCCCACGCGCAGCTCGCCCGACTTCAGGATGCGCTGGATCCGCAAGGGCGGAGCGGCGGGACGGTCGCAGCCAGCCGGAGCGAGCAGCGCACAGGCCACGGCCACGGCGGCGAGCGCGCGGGGCAGCGCCGACTCAGTTCGCGAAGTGCTCAAGCAGAATTCCTCCTCACATCGAGTGCCGACAGGGACGGGCACTGGCATGGTAGGCGACTCAGGAGCGGCCCGCGTGACGCCGAGTTTCGACTCCACGCGGAGAGCTCCGGACGTTCGCTCGCGTATACTGAGTCATGGCCATCGTCACGCCAGAACAAAAGAAAGAGTTCGACGAGCGCGGCTTCCTGATATTCCGCGGCCTGCTGCGCCCCGACGAGGTGCAGCGCTTCGGCGCCGCCGTCGACCGCGGCGTCGCCGAGCGGACCCAGTACGAGACGCGCCCGCTCGCCGAACGCTCGCTCTACGAGCAGTCCTTCCACCAGGTGCTGAATCTCTGGGAGGACTCTCTCGAGGTGCGCGCGCTCGACTGCCATCCGCGCATCGCGGAAATCGCCGCGAATCTCCTGGATCAACCCGCGCTGCGAATCTGGCACGACCAGGCGCTCTACAAGGAACCGGGCGGGCGCGAGACCGACGCGCACCATGACCAGCCGTACTGGCCGCTCGCGCAGGCGAACACGATCACCGCCTGGATGGCCTTCGGCGGCGCGGACGAGACGTCCGGCTGCATGGGCTATGTGCCCGGCTCGAATCACTTCAACGTGAAGGCGTTCTCGAACATCTTCACGTCGACCGGTTTCGATCTCGAGCACGGCGAGGAAGCGCGCGGCGTTCCGCCCGAGTGGACGCCCGCGGAGCCCGGCGACGTCATCTTCCACCACGGGCTCACGATTCACGCCGCCCGGCCGAATCGGAGCGCGCGCACGCGCCGCACGCACACGATCATCTACTTCGCCGATGGATCGACACGGACCTCGAGCAAACAGCGCCATCCGTGCGTCGACCGGGACGGAATCTTGCCCGGAGCGCTCGTGAACGGCCCAGTGACTCCAATCGCGTGGCCCCGACCGCCCGGTGACTTGCCGGAGACACCGCCGCTCCCCGAGCCGCGCCTGCGGGGATGGGCGGGCTGGAAGCCCTCGTGAAGGCCGAGCCGCGTCCGGGAATCCCCCGCGGCGGCTCGCGACTGGGACCCACTCCACGGTCAACTACTTCGTGCGCGGTACTCG
>JBIOJK010000180.1:0-5526 GCA_044450765.1 Myxococcota bacterium
GCGTGGCGGCGGGCGCACGGCGCGACGAGCTGCTCGCGATCTACCTGGCCAAGCTGCCCAACGCCAAGGTGTTCGTGGACCGCCCCGGGATCGAGGTCTACCTGGTCGAGCCCAGCCTCGCCGTCTGCGCGCGCGGACTCTTCGAGCGCTTCGAGCTCGAGCTCGGCGGCCCTGCCGCACCGGCGTAGCGTGGAGAGCGTGCGCATCGACCGCTGGCTGTGCGCCGCGCGCGTGCTGAAGTCCCGCACGCAGGCTACACAAGCGTGTGTAGGCGGCCGGGTGCGGGTGAACGACGAGAGCGTGAAGCCGCACTTCGCGCTTCGCGTCGGAGACCGGGTCCGCGTGCAGGGCGAGCGCGGCCTGCGCCTGCTCGAAGTCGTCGCGCTCGCGGAGAAGAGGCTCTCGCCGACCCTGGCGCGCGCGCTGTTCACCGACCACTCGCCGCCGCCGGAGCCGCGGCCGGTGCGCATGCCGCGCCGCGAGCCCGGGGCGGGTCGGCCGACCAAGCGCGAGCGCCGCGACCTCGCCCGCTTTCGCGGCCGGGAGTGAGCGCGCGGGCTGGAGGCAGCTCCGCGATGTCGAATTCCGGGCCCGCCGAGCGACAAGTCGCAGAATCCGCTTCAAACGAGGAGTCCGCTCATGCGCTACGTCTGTCTGATCTACTTCGACCCGAGCCAGGTCTTCAACCAGAGCCCCGAATCCAACGCGGTGCTCGCCGAGGTCGGCCCGCACGACGCCCAGCTCGAGCGCAGCGGCCACTTGCTGATGGCCCAGGCGCTGGCCATGCCGAAGGAGGCCATCACCGTGCAGGTGCGCGGCGGGAAGATGTCGGCCACCGACGGCCCCTTCATGGAGACCAAGGAGATGCTCGCGGGTTTCGCGCTGATCGAGGCGCGCGACCTGAACGAGGCCGTGCGCCTCGCAGGCGCGATGCCGTTCGCGAAGCTGGGCTATGTCGAGGTGCGGCCGGTGCCGGACTTCAGCAAGCCCCGTCCGAAGCTGTGAGCGCGGCGCGGTGAGTTCCAGCGCGCGCGACGCCCTGGAGGCGGTCTACCGCGCCGAGGCTCGGCGCGTGCTGGCGACCCTGATCCGCCTGCTCCGCGACTTCGACGCGGCCGAGGAGGCGTTGCACGCCGCCTTCGCGGCCGCCGCCGAGCGCTGGCCCCGCGAAGGAGTCCCCGCGAACCCCTATTCCTGGCTGGTCTCCGCCGGCCGCTTCAAGTCGATCGACCGCTGGCGCGGGCAGGCGCGGCTCGCGAGCGCGCTGCCCGAGCTCGCGGCACAGGCGGAGCCGATGCCGGAGCCCGAGATGCCAGAGCAGATTCAAGACGACGAGCTGCGCTTGATCTTCATGTGCTGCCACCCGGACCTGCCTCCGGACGCCCGCATCGCGCTCACCTTGCGGGAGGTCGGCGGGCTGACCACGGAGGAGATCGCACGGGCGTATCTGTCCCCTGCCCCGACGATCGCCCAGCGCATCGTGCGCGCGAAGGCGAAGCTCCGGGACAACGCAGCTGTCTACGAGGTCCCGCGAGGCGCCGAGCTCCCCGCTCGGCTCGCGAGCGCCCTGCAGGTGATCTATCTGATCTTCAACGAGGGGTACGCCGCGACCCGGGGACCGGGCCTGCTGCGGGCCGACCTCTGTGCCGAGGCGATCCGCCTGGGCCGACTGATCGCCGCGCTGCTGGACGATCCCGAGGCGCGCGGGCTGCTCGCGCTGATGCTCCTGCACGAGGCGCGGCGCGCCGCGCGCAGCGACGCGGCGGGTGACCTCGTGTTGCTCGAGAATCAGGATCGAGCGCTCTGGGACCGCGCGCAGATCCGAGAAGCACAGGGCCTGCTCGCAGGCGTGCGGGCCGCTGGGCGTGTCGGAACCTACGCGGTCCAGGCGGCGATCGCCGCAGTTCACGCCGCGGCGCCGAGCGTCGCCGGGACCGACTGGGTCGGGATCGTCGCGCTCTACGATCTGCTCGCGCGGATCGACCCCTCGCCGGTGGTGGCGCTGAACCGCGCGGCCGCGCTCGGCATGAGAGACGGGCCGGCAGCCGGGCTGGCAGCGATCGAAGCCGTCTTGGACGCCGGCGCGCTCGACGGCTACCACCTGGCGCACGCCGCGCGCGCCGAGATGCAGCGCAGGCTCGGGCTCGCGGATGCGGCGCGGGCCTCCTACCAGCGCGCCCTGGCACTGACTCGCCAGCCTGCGGAGTCTCGGTTTCTGCAGGCGCGCCTGGCGGAGCTGGCCGCGGGCGGCTCGACTCGCGAGTAGGCTAGTGCAGGCGCGGCGCGCTGCGCGCGAGCTCGACGAGCTGCGCGCGCACCGCCTCGGCGGCGGAGTCCCCGGGCGCGAGCGCCAGGAACTTGCGCAGATCGGCCTCGGCGGCGGCGAAACACTCGAGCCGCGCGAACAGCAGACCGCGGTCGCGCAGCTCGAGCGGTGAGTCGGGAGTGAGAATCAGGATCCGCTCGGCGCAGTCGAGCGCGCGCTGCCAGTCTTCGCGCGCGAGCCAGATCTGCTTCAAGTTGCGCAGGACGCGCGCGAGGATCTGCCGCGCCGGGGCCGGCTCGAGCATGCGCTCGTCGAGGCGGACGTCCGCCCCGGCGGCCGCGCGCAGGCGCGCCTCGCACTCCGCGCGAGTCACGACCGCGCCGGCGAACGGGTCGATGAGTATCTCGTCCGGGCCCGCAAGGCGCACCAGGAAGTGTCCCGGAAGGCCGACCCCTTCCGCCGGGAGCCCGAGCCGCCGCGCGATCCACACGTAGACGATCGCGAGCGTGATCGGAATTCCCGAGCGCCGCTCCAGGACCTCGTTCAGGAAGCTGTTGCGGGCGTCGTAGTAGTCGTCGCGATTGCCGGCGAACCCGAGCTCGCGGAACAGGAACTCGTTGAGTGTCTCGACCCGACCGCGCAGGTCACGCGCGCCGCGGAGTCGGGACGCCGCGCCGGCGGCCAGGTCCGCGAGGCGCGCGAGATAGTGGCCGACGTCGAGCTCGCGGTATTCCTCCGCCGCGATCCAGAGGGCGCCCTCGGCGAGGTCTATGCGCGCCTCCGGAAGCGCCGCGATCCGGCCGAACTGGGTGCGCGCAGCGGAGTCGAGCACGCGCGGGCGAGGGCAGGGCAGCTAGCCCTTCCCCGCCACCTCCGTCTCGAGATAGCGCACGATGTCCGCTGACTCGTGCATCCAGCGGGCGCCGCCGACGTGCTCGATGCGCAGGCACGGCACCATCTGCTTCCCGGTCGCGGCGACGAGCTCGTCGTGATACTTGGGCTGCCGGTGGATGTCGCGCAGCTCGATCTCGAGCTTGAGGCGACTCATCGCATCGCGCACACGCCGGCAATAGGGGCAGCCATCGAAGTGGTAGAGCGAGAGGCCGGGAACCGCCATCGTCTCCTCGCGGGGGAAGCCACGGGCGAAGCGGAGCTTACTTCACGAGGAGCGAGTAAGGTACCCGGCGCGATGCGCCGCTGGGCCCTCTCGCTTGCAGCACTTCTGGTCGCCTGCGCGAACCCGTTCGGTCACGCGCCGCCGGGGCTGCCGCCCGCGACCTCGCGCGAAGCGGGGCCGAGCGAGCCGCCGGCGCCGCGCATGCTCGAAGGCGCCGAGCTGCTCGCTGCGCTGCCCAAGCGCGACGACCTGTCGGCGCGCGACGGGCGCATCTACTGGCGCGCGCGCTCCGGTCGCGAGTACGCGATCGCGCGCGGCCGCGAGCGCGACTGGCTCGAGCTGGAGACCGGTCTCGGCCCGCTCCGCGCGAGCTGGGGTCTCTTGGCGCCGACCAACGCCGACCCGCTGCGCGATCTGGCCAGCATGCTCGAGCACGCGCGCGGCGCCGGCCTGCGCGCGGCGGACCTGGTCTTCTACGACGAGGAGCTCTCGGGCGGCTATCTCGTGGGGCCCCATCTCTATGTCATCCGCGAGGGCGTGCTGCGGGAAGTCGGCCGGGCCGACCTCGCGAAGGACTCCCGTGCGGCGCACGCGCGCGCCCGGGCGCGGGTCGAGCGCGCGGTCGCCGCTCTGACGGATGCGCTGCCGCGCGCGAAGCTCTCCGAGGAGAGCCGGCCCGCGGTCGCCGGCATCCTCGCGCAGATCCCGCTCGAGGACTCGCAGGCGAACCTCGACTACGTGCCGCCGAGCTTCGCGCGCCGGCTCGTGCGCGCGGGCTGGCTCGCGGCGCTCGGTGCGCCCCGCGCGCCCTGCGAAGAGCTGCGCAGCGCGGTCCTCGAGGCGGAGCGGCTGCGGCCGGTCGCCCGCTACACGGGGAGTGACTCGCGCTTCGAGCTGGTCGAGGACGCGTACGGCGCGCGGGTCTGGACCTTGGCGACACCGGAGCGTGTCGGCTACTCGCGGCTGGCCGCGCCGCCCGCGTACTACACGAACGGTGCCACGACGCGCCTCGTCGTGCGCCTGCCGCGCGGCAGCGATCCGCTGCGCGACGCCGCGCGCTTCGAGTCGGCCGAGCTCCACTCGGGCGCCGACCGGATCGCGGTCTGGAGCGCGGCCAGCGGGCTGCAATCGGATGACGGCGCGTGGCGCGGAGCGTTCCCGACCAAGGGCGAAGGGGTCGAGTGGGCCGCCCTGCCCGACGCGCTGCCGCCGCACGTCGTGATCGCCGCGCCGAACGGCGACATACTCGCGCTGGCGACGCAGTTCGGTGTCATCCATCCGGCGCACAGCGGGCGCCCCGCCGACGCCGAGAGCTTCTACCGCGAGGCGTCGAGCGCGCTGCCGGACGCCGCGCACCTCGACCTGATCGGCGAGTATCTGCTGATGTACGCCTACGACAGCCCGGACCCGCGGAATCCGGCGCTGCTCGGCACGCGGGTCGTGAGCGGGGACATCCACCAGACGGGGCCGGAGACGCTCGCCACGACGACCGGCGGCATGATGCGTGGCGACTGCGACGACCTGTCGGAGCTCGACCAGGAGATTGCCGTGCGCCAGGGGCGCAACGCGCAGATGATCGGATTGCCCGCGCACGCGGCGCTGGCCTGGGCCGAGCCGCTCCCGGACGGAAGCTGGCGGACGATGATCCTGCAGACCGGCCAACCGCTCGCGTTTCCGGGCGCGACCCTGCCCGAGAGTCTCGAGCTCGCGTACAAGAGCTTCGGCTCGAGCGAGCTGTTCGACCGCACCAAGCTCGAGATACTCCTGCGCTTCTCGGGCGAGAACACGCGCTCGAGCTGGTACCTCTCGTGGCGGATCTTCGCCGATCCGGTGTACGCGCGCACCATGATCGACGTGCAGCGCGACTGGCACTTCCAGACCTACCAGCGCGCGATCGTGAAGATGAACGAGCTCGTCGCGAACGGAGACGAGGATCCCGCGAACTACACCGAGCTCGCCGGCCTCTACCACTACACCGGCCAGTATTCGCTCGCGGCCGATGCTCTGGCGCAGGCGATCGCGCGCACCGATCCGGGCGAGACGCGCGTGTCGATGGGCATCGACCGCGTGGTGGCGCTGGCCCGCGCCGGCCAGAAGGACGCGGCGAGCCCGCGCGCGCGCGAGCGGCGCAGCGGCGCGATCC
>JBIOJK010000181.1:0-5502 GCA_044450765.1 Myxococcota bacterium
ACGCAGAGCGGAACCGCGCGGCGCGCTTTCCACGGCAGCTTCGGCCGGCCGCTGCTGCGCGAGATGACGATCGCCGGGAAGACCGGGAGTCTCTCGGGCACGACGCCGCCGGGCCGCTACGAGGGGTTCATCGGGCTCGCGCCGGCGGACCGGCCGAAGATCGCGATCGCGGTGCTGGTCGTGCAGCAGAAGCGCTGGCACATGACCGGGTCACAGGTCGGCGCGCGCGGCGGCCTCCCGGCGCGGCGTCGATTGAGGTAGCATCGGCGCGTGCCCGTCGAGGAAGGCAAGAAGGCGCCCGCGTTCGCGCTCACGGACGGCGACGGAAAGAAGGTTCGCCTCGCCGACTACGCGGGGAAGAACGTGATTCTCTACTTCTACCCCCGCGACGACACTCCGGGGTGTACGAAGGAGGCCTGCGGCTTCCGCGATCTGTGGGCCGAGATCGGCAAGCGGAACACCGTCGTGCTCGGTGTCTCGCCCGACGGCGGCGCGGCCCATCAGAAGTTCCGCTCGAAGTACAAGCTGCCGTTCCCGCTGCTCTCCGACCCCGATCACGAGGTCATGGAGAAGTACGGCGCCTACGGCGACAAGGTCCTGTACGGCAAGAAGACGCGCGGAGTGATTCGCTCGACGGTGTGGATCGGGCCCGACGGCATCGTGCGCAAACACTGGAAGCGCGTGCCGAAGGCCGACGAGCACCCGGCGCGCGTTCTGGAAGCGCTCGAAGCGGGCGCGGGCTGATGCGCGGGGCCGCCGCTCGCCTGCTCGCCCTGCTGGCGCTGGTCGCCGTGCTCGGCGACGCGAACGCGTGTCTCGTCGCGCTCGCTTCCGCGCCGAGCGCCGGCGCGCCCAGCGAGCTCGCCTACCGCGCGCCCTGTCCCTGCGGCTGCGCGCAACACGCAGCGACACTGGCCGGTGTCGGCCTGTCGCAGCCCGCGGCGCCCCAAGGGGTCGCGGCGCTGCCGGCCCCCGAGCGCGCGCGGCCGCCGCTCGCGCCCGAGGCGCGGCTGCCGCACGCGCCTGCCCACAGCATCGACCACGTCCCGATCGCACTCGCCTGAGCCGAAGCGAAGTCGACTTCCGAACTCGTCTTCAGTCAGGGAGGTGCGAGCATGGCCTCGCGTCCGAGTCTCATTGCATCGGCGCTCGCCGGCGCGTGCGTCGCGTTCATTTCCCCTTCCACGAGCCGCGCCTGCTCCGTGTGTCAGTGCGGCGATCCGCTCTACAACGAGCAGGGAGCCGGCTCGCAGGGCGCCGAGAGCTTCAACTTCTATCTCGAAGGCTCCGCCTTCACCAAGAGCAGCGGGGTCCTGGCCGACACCCCGGGAGAGGTGCCCGCTCCGGGCGACCGAGACCACAGCAGCGACCGCTCGCTCACGCTGTACGGGAGCTGGACGCCCGCGCCGCGAGTCACTCTGACCGCGAGCGTGCCGTTCCGCTGGATCACGATCGACACGAAGCTCGCGGACGGCGAGAGCGACACCGCCAACAACCGCGGCTTCGGCGACCTGGCGTTCTATCTGACGACCGTGCTCTGGCGCGATCTCGAGCACCACCCGACGACCTGGCTCGAGATCCGCGGCATGGTCAAGGCGCCGACGGGACAGAGCGACAAGAAGATCGACGGCGCGGCCGACCCGCACATCCAGGTCGGCACCGGCTCCTGGGACTTCGGCTTCGGTCTCTCCGCCGGACATCACTTCGAGCACTTCGCGCTGTACTCGAATGTCTTCTACCGCATCAACACACTCGGGGCGCTCCACTACCAGTACGGCGACGCCTTCCTCGCGAATCTGATCGCGACCAGTGAGGCGCTGCCGGTCTCGGCGCTCGGAGGCGTGCTGCTCCGGCCGGGAGTCGAGCTCAACTTCCGCTACTCGGGTCACGACCAGTTCGAGGAAGACTTCTACCGCTCGAGCGGCGGCGCGATCTTCAACGTGACTCCGTTCGTCGAGATCCCGTTCTCGCGCCAGGCCGATGAACGCGCTCCGTGGCTGCGCCTCGCGGCGCGCATGCCGCTCGGCGACGGCCAGCTGTTCGGCCAGCAGCACGAGAGCTTCACCTATCTCGTCGGGGTCGGCGTGCCGTTCTAGCGCGGGACCTCGAAGCCGAACAGCCGGGCCGCGTTCAGACCGAGCACCTTCGCGCGCTGACCGTCCGTGAGTCCGCCCATCGTGCGCTCGATCGCCGCGGCGGAGTGCGGCCAGGTGCCTTCGTGGTGCGGATAGTCGTTTGCCCACAGGAAGCAGTCCTCGAGGCCGAAGCGGTCCAGCAGCTCGAGACCGGGGGCGTCTTCTTGGAACGACGCGAATCCGTGTCGCTTGAAAACCTCGCTGGGCAATGACTTCAGCTTCGGGAAGGCCCACATGTGGTGCTTCTTGTAGCCCTCGTCCATCGCGACCAGCGCCCACGGCACCCAGCCGATGCCGGCTTCGATGGCCGCGAAGCGAATGCCGGGAAAGCGTTCGAGCACGCCGGACGCGCACAGGTTCACCACGGGCTCGATGGTCGGGGCGAGTGAGTGCGCGACGTAGTTGATGACTGCGCCGCCGTCGCCGCGCGCGGCGCGCGGGTCGCGGCCCGTCGAGACGTGGAACGTGATCGGCTTGCCGGTCGCCTGCACGCAGGCCCACAGCCGGTCGAACTCCGGCAAGTTGTAGTTGCGCGCCTCGGCGTCGTGCGCGCCCCAGTTCGGCTTGCACGGCAGCGTGAAGGCGCGGAAGCCGAGCGCGGCCGTGCGCTCGATCTCGGCGATCGCGCCGTCCAGGTCGCCGGTCGCGACCGCGGCGACCGGCGACAGCACGTGGTTGTACGCCGCGAACGTCTCCCAGGCCCACTCGTTGTACACGCGGCACATCGCGTTCGCGAAGACCGGATCCGAGGTCGCCCACATCGAGAGACCCTTGTTCGGGAAGATCACCTCGGCGTCGACCCCGTCGGCGTGCAGATCGCGCAGGCGCTGCGCCGGGTCCGCGCCCGCCTTCGAGCGAATCAGGTCCTCGCCGGCGAACTTCGAGTCCCGCAGCTTCTGCGGGCGGAAGCCCTCCATCACGCTCCAGCGCACGCCGTTCGCATCGGTCTCGATGCGCGGCAGGCGGCTCTTGTATCTCGCGTCGATGCGCTCCTGCCAGAGCCCCGCGGGCTCGTTCGCGTGCGTGTCCGCCGAGACCATGAAGTACTTGTTCTCGGCGCCCGGACGCGCGCTCCGCGGCCACGAGTCACAACCCGGCGTGGCCGTGCGCCAGGCGTTCGCGTCCGCCGGGTTCGAATGAGGCGTGACTGCCGGACTCGTCATGAGTTTCTCCACTGGATCAGAGTGTAGTCGCCGTGGTCCTCGAACACCGGCTCGACGGGCGCGCCGATCGCGATGGCCGCCCGCGGGTCGCCGAGCAGATTCCCGATCATGCGGATGCCGCCCGCGCCGGGCAGCTCGACGAGCACCACGACGTACGGCAGCGCGCCGACCAGCGCCGGGTGCACCGGGTGCCAGACGCGTTCCCACGAGAAGATGCGCCCGCCGCCCTGGACCTCCGCCCAGCCGACGTCGAACGAGTGACACGCGTGGCAGATCCACTCGGGCCCCCACTGCCAGGCCGCGCACGCATTGCAGCGCTGCGCCACCAGGCGGTGTCGGCGCGCGGCGTCCCAGTAGGGCCGGTCGAGGCCGTCCGCCAGCGGCGCCGGCGCGGGCAGTCCCTCGGGCAGCGCGGGAGTCACAGTGTCTCCTCGGCGCCGAGGATCATGTCGCTGACCGGCGTCACCATCGGCCCGGAAGCGACCAGCGCGACCCGCGCGCCCGGCACCTGCGCCGTCGAGCTGCCGCGGATCTGGCGCACCGCCTCGAGCTGCAGCTCGAGCCCGTGCATGTAGCACTCGGCCAGGTTCCCGCCGCTGGTGTTGAGCGGCAGCCGGCCCGCGGGCGCCGAGAAATTCGCGAGCGTGCAGAACTCGTTGACCTCGTCGTACGCGCAGAAGCCGTGCTCGACCAGACTCATCACCACGCCGCCGGTGAAGTTCTCGTAGCTCTGGACCACGTCGACGTCGGCCGGCTTCAGGCCGGCCATCTCGTAGAGGCGCGGGGCGACCGTCTTGAAGCTCGCCGTCGCGTAGTCCGGGTTGTTGTGCGAGCCCGCGCCCGCGCGCCGCTCCGAGCCCTGTGCCGCACCGAGCAGGACCACCGGCGGGTGTCGCCCGTCGCGCGCGCGCTCCGCCGAGACGAGCACGAGCGCCGCGGCGCCGTCGTTCTCGAGGCAGCAGTCGTACAGGTGGAACGGCTCCGCGATCCAGCGCGACGAGTCATACGCTTCGGCAGTGAGTGGCCGCCCGTACATGACCGCGCGCGGATTCGACTGAGCGTGGCGATACGACGCCAGCGCGACCGCGCGGAAGGCCTCCTGCCGAATGCCGTGCTCGTGCATCAGCCGCATCGCGCGCATCGCGAACATCTGCGCCGGCGACATCAAGCCGTACGGCAGCCAGAGCGCCGGATCGCCCGACACCCGCTCGCGCCGCGCGCCCGCGCCGAAACGCCCGAACTGACCCTGCGCGAGCGCGCGGTAGACGACCACGACCTCGGCGAGCCCGGTCGCGATCGCCGCCGCGCCGTTGGCGACCGCCGCCGATCCGCCGCCGCCGCCGCCGCCCCACTGCATGTTCGAGAAGCGCAGCTCGCGGCAGTCCAGCGCCGCCGCGATGCGCGACGGCTCGTTGCGGTCGTTCGAGTAAGACGCGAAGCCGTCGACGTCGCGCGGATCGATGCCCGCGTCCGCGCACGCCGCGAGAATCGCGCGCAGCCCCAGCGCGAACTCCGGCTCCTTCGCCTCACCGCGCTTCGAGTACTCCGACTCGCCGACCCCGGCGATCGCGACCCGGCCGCGGAGCGTGCGCACGCTCATGGGCGGATCATCCCACGCGCGCTGCACGCGGTGCCAACCACCGCGGGGCCGGCTTCATCGCGGTTGGTCGTCGGCGGGCGGCTCGGCGACGTCGAAGAGCGTGCGCTCGCCCGCGGGCAGCTCTTCGACGCCCTTCAGGCGGCGCTCGATCGCGCGCGAGCGGACGCCGGTCTCGTCGATCGTGTTGCTCGCGCTCTGCAGCTGCTTCTTGACCCTGTCGAGCACCTCGCCAAAGCGGCCGAACTCGGTCTTCACGGCGGAAAGCACCTTCCACACCTCGCTCGCGCGCTTCTCGATCGCGAGCGTGCGGAAGCCGAGGCGCAGGCTGCTCAGGAGCGCGGAAAGCGTCGTCGGTCCCGCGACCAGCACGCGCTGATCCTGCAGCAGTGACTCGACGAAGCCGGCGCGCCGCAGCAGCTCCGCGTACAGGCCTTCGGTCGGGACGAACAGGATCGCGAAGTCGGTGGTGTGCGGCGGCGCGACGTACTTTCGCTGGATGTCCTGCGCGTTCAGGCGCACCGCGCGCTCGAGCGCCACTCCGGCGGCAGTGACCGCGCCGGCGTCTCCCGCTTCGACCGCCGTGATCAGACGCCCGTAGTCCTCC
>JBIOJK010000182.1:0-5436 GCA_044450765.1 Myxococcota bacterium
CGCGAGCAACTCGCCGGGCGCGCAGACGCGGGTCGCGAGCCCGAGCTCGGCGGCGCGCTCCGCGCTGAGCCAGCCGTCGCCGAACAACAGCTCCTGTGCGCCCCGCCAGCCGATCACGAGCGGCAGCAGGTAGCTCGACGCAGCCTCGGGAACGACGCCGAGCGTGATGAACGGTGCGCGCAGCCGCGCCCCCTCCGCGACGTAGACGAAGTCACAGTGCAGGAGAATCGTCAGGCCGATCCCGACCGCGACACCGTTCACGGCCGCGACCAGCGGCTTGTCGAACGCGCACAGCTCCTCGAGAAACGCGCCGAACGGGTGCGCGCCGCCGGCGGGCGCCGTCGTCGACTGCGCCATCTCGGACAGGTCCTGCCCGGCCGAGAACGCGCCGCCCGCGCCGGTCAGCACGACGGCGCGCACCGCGCCGCTCGCCCGCGCGTCGGCCAGCGCCGCGCGCAGCTCCCGCCACTGAACGGTGTTGAACGCGTTCCGCTGCGCCGGCCGATTCAGGGTGAGCCGCAGCACGCCGCCGGCCTGCGACTCGAGCACGGTCTCGCGCGCCATCGGGTGCTCAGTGCGCGCGAGACGGTGCGAGCGCCTCGAGCACCTTCCAGTCCGGCAGCGGCACGCCGGCGGGATTGATCGGCTGGATGCAGACGTGCGACGCGCCCGCGTCCTGGTGGGCGCGGATCCGCTTCTGGATCGCGCCGAGGTCGCCCCACGCGATCGTGGCGTCGATGAACCGGTCACTCCCGCCGTTCGCCAGATCCGCGTCGGCGAAGCCGAGCCGCTTCCAGTTGTTGCGGTAGTTCTCGAGGCCGAGATAGATGCCCGCCGCCGCGCGGCCGAGCGCGCGCGCCTTCGCGGGGTCGGTCTCGAGCAACACCTTCTGCTCGACGCAGAGCCAGGCGTCCGGGCCGAGCTGCTTGCGCGCGAAGGCCGTGTGCTCCGGCGTCGTGAAGTACGGGTGCGCGCCCTGAGTCATTCGCGCAGAGAGCTTCAGCATCTGCGGTCCGAGCGCCGCGAGCACGGTGGGCGGGGGCTCCGGCGGCTGCGGCGCCATGTACGGCGCCTTCTGCATCCGCTCGAGATAGGCGCGCATGGTCTTTACCGGGCTCGCGTACACATGCCCGCGCACGCCTTCGACCATCGGTCGATGCGAGACACCGAGGCCCAGCAGGAAGCGCCCGCCCGACTGCTCGGCCAGCGTCTTCTGCGCGGCCGCCGTCGCCGCGGGATCGCGCGCGTAGATGTTCGCGATGCCCGTGGCGACGATCAGGCGCTCGGTCTTCGCGAGCAGCCAGGCGGAGTGGGCGAACGGGTGCCGGCCGACCGCCTCCGGGATCCAGAGCGCGGAGTATCCCAGCGACTCGATCCGCTGCGCCGCCTCCGCCGCTTGACTGGCCGTGAGAGACTCCGTGAAATACCAAACGCCGATCGGTCCGAAGCGCATCGCGTCCTCCCCTAGGCGGACGTTGTCGCATACCCGGGAGGGCGACCGCCAGCGCATCCGAATCCCGCGCTCGTTCGTACCATGCCAAGGAGGCCACGGTTGACGCGGAGCTCCGTCAGACCGGTCGCTGCGTTCAGCGACGGCGAGCTTCTGCGCCGCCTCGAGGCGCGCGAGTCCGACGCGCTGGAGGCACTCTACGGGCGCTACTCGGCGTACGTGATGGGAATCTCGCTGCGCATTCTGGGCGCGCGCGAGGAAGCGGAGGAAGTCGTGCAAGACGTCTTCTGGCAGCTCTGGAAGTCGACGCTCTGCTATGACCCGGCGCGCGGCCGGTTCTCGACCTGGCTGTTCTCCGTGGCTCGCAACCGCTGCATCGATCGACTGCGCTCGCGCGCCCGCGCGCCGCTGCGCGCCGACGCCGCCGAGCTCGGGCTCTTGCGCGCGCCCGAGGATCCGCAGGGCGAGGCGGCGCTGGTCGAACGGCAGAAGGAGGTCCGCGCGCAGCTCGAGCAATTGCCCGGTGACCAGCGCCGCGCGATCGAGCTCGCGTTCTTTCGCGGGCTCTCGCACGGCGAGATCGCGACGGCGATCGGCGAGCCGCTCGGCACGGTGAAGAGTCGGATCCGCCGCGGGCTGCTGCGGCTGCGCCAGGGGCTCGAGTGCGCGCCGGAGACCCGCCCATGACCGAGCACGAAGAGCTGCTCGAGCTGGCCGCGGTGTATCCGGTCGGCGGGCTCGCGCCGGCGGAGCGCATGCGCCTGGCGGAGCACGTCGCGGACGGCTGCGCGGAGTGTGAGGAGGTGCTGCGCGCGAACACCCGAGTCGCCGACCAGCTCGCGCTCGCCGTCTCGCCGGTGCAGCCGTCGCCCGGCGTGCGCGAGCGGCTGATGGATCGCGTGCGGAGTGAGTCGCGCGAGCTCGCGCCGGGGAGTGACTCGGCCGCGCCGGAGATCCGAGCTGGCGCGCGGGCGCGGGCCTCGCTGCGCGCGCCACTCGCCGCGGCGGCGGGCGTCCTGCTCGCGGTCGGCCTGGCGGCGCTCGCCGGGGTGCTCGCCTCGCGGCTCGGGCGCGAGTCGGCCGCGCGCCGCGACGTCGAGGACGCGCTCCAGTACGAGCAGGAGATCTCTCTGTCACTCATGCGCCAGGTGGAGACGGAGCGCAGCCAGCGAATCGCTCTGGAGGACCGACTCTCGAACGTGTCTCGCATCGTCGCCGCGATCGAGGCACCGCTCGTGCGCACGCTGGCGCTCGCCGGTCAGGGTGACTTCCGCAATGCGATCGCGAAGGCGTACGTCGAGCCCGAGAGCGGCCGGCTGATCGTGTACGCGCACAATCTCCCGCCCGTGCCCGACGGCCGCACGTATCAGCTCTGGGTGATCATCGACAAACAGCCGATCAGCGCCGGGCTGCTGCGCGCCGACGCCCAGGGCGACGCGAAGTACGACACGGGCCGGCTGCCGAGTCAGGGCAAGTCGGTCTCGGTCGCCGTGACGCTCGAGCCCGAGGGCGGCGCCCCGGCCCCGACCGGCCCGCTCGTGCTCTCGGAAGGCTGAAGCGCGCGCCCGCGCCGCGCCCTGCATCCGCGCAGCGCCGGTCTGCGTATCACGCTCAGCCCACGACGGGCACGGAGAGGTGACCTCATGCGCAAGCTCGCCTGGATCCTCGGTCTCGCGCTCGCGGCGCCGGCGTTGGCCGCAGAGCGGAGCGCGCAGGACGCCGTCCCGACGACTCCGTTCAAGGAAGGCGACGTGATCGGCTTCGCCGACCTCGACAAGCTGAAGTCGTATCTCCCGCCGCAATTCTGGGACAACCACGAGTTCTTCTTCTACGAAGGCATGCAGCTCGAGATCGGCCCCAGCCTGCGGAAGTACGGCGCCGCCGACGCGTACGACGCTGCGACCGAGAAGAACAAGGGCCGCGCGAAGATCGGCCAGGAGGGCGCGCTGGTGGACTACGCCGCGGGTCAGCCCTTCCCGAACGCGTCGATCGACTGCAAGGGCGATCCCGACTCGGGCACGAAGATCATCTGGAACTTCATCAAGGCCTGGAACGGCGACGGCGCGGCCGCGTCGTGGTCGTACACTTACTGGGATCGCGGCGAGCAGCTACCGCTGTACTACGAGGGCACCTCGCGCACGATCTCGCTCGCGAACCGGGTCGAGCCGCAGTACGCGCAGAACGACGGCGACATCTTCCCGAGCGAGAAGCGCCAGAACGCGTTCGGGATCGAGGTCGACGCGCCGTTCGACGCGCGCGGCATTCAAGTCCTGACGTACCGCTACAAGTCGGCGGACGGCCCGCTGCAGCAGATGAAGAACGACGACACCTGGGTGTACGTCCCCGATCTGCGCCGCGTGCGGCGCATCTCGTCGGCGCAGCGCACGGACTCGGTGCAGGGCACCGACTTCACCATGGACGATCTGCGGAGCTTCTCCGGCATTCCGCCACAGTACAAGTGGCAGTGTCTCGGCGAGCAGACGGTGATCGCGCCGACGAACACGAAGACACTCGCCTATCCCTACAGCGACACCTACAACTTCGGCCCGTACGGCTTTTCTTACGCGAGTGACCGGTGGGAGGTGCGCAAGGCGTGGATCATCCGCTTCACGCCGAAGAACGAAGACCACCCGTACAACCACAAGGACATCTACATCGACCAGGAGACTTACGAGCCGCTCTATAGCTTCGCGTACGATCGCAAGGACGAGCTCTGGAAGATCATCTGGCACAACCACCGCTACAGCGAGGACTGGAACGGCAAGGTGAACAGGGACCCGAAGGCCGGCGACGGCGTCTGGTACGCCGGCTGGGAAGGCGTGCCCGAGCCGAAGGACCTGCGCACCGTCTCGGACATCATCGTCAACGTGCAGACCGGCACCGGGAACCGGATCGAATTCTGGAACAACGAGGGCACGCCGCTCGAGACCAAGGGCAAGATGCGCGTCTACATCGACATCGGGCGGCTGAACAGAGGCCGCTAGAGTCACTCGCTAGCCGCGAGTCACCAGAGGAGCCTCGGACCGCGCGCCGGTCCGGGGCTCTTCGCGTGTGTACCACCAGGCCCACGCGATCAGCAGCAGCTGCAGGGGCAGGCGGACGTAGTTCAGCGCGCCCGCGCCTTCCTTCGCGCCGAACAGCGCGACGTTGTGCAGCGCGACGTGGATGTTCGCCGGGAAGACCGCGATCAGGAGCGCGATCGTTCCCCAGGCGGCGAGTCGGCGCGTCCGCGGCAGCAGCACGCCCAGACCGCAGAGCACCTCGGCCACGCCGGAGAGGAGGATCAGCCCGGCGTGCCACGGCAGATAGTCCGGCATCATCGGCAGGTAGTTGTCGGGAACCCGGAAGTGCTGCAGCCCCGCGAAGACGTAGAACGCCCCCATGAGATACAGCAGCGCGCGCTTCGCGATCGACATGCCCGCCCCTTTCGGGGCGCGATCTTACGACGATTCGCCGGGCGCCGGGGGCTTGGTCGCCAGCGCGATTCCCTTCGCGCCCGCTTCCTGCGCGAGGTCGAGGATGTTCACCGCCTGGCCGAGCAGCACCTTCTTGTCGCCGCGCAGGATCACGATCTTCTCCTTCGCGGCGTCGAGCGCGGCCTTCAGCCTGGCCGGCAGCTCCTTCTCGCTGACCGCCTTGCCGTCGACCTCGATCTCGCCCGAGGAAGTCACCGTGACGCTGACACCAGTCGGTGTCGTCGACGCGACCGCGGAGTTCGGCAGATCGACTTCCTTGCCCTGATTCGAGATCACGCTGGTCGTGACCATGAAGATGATCAGGAGCACCAGGAAGATGTCGGTCAGCGGCGTGATGTTGATCTCGGCGACGATGCCCTCGCCGCCGTCGTCGTCTCCGCTAGGCAGGGAGCGGGCGGCCATGCCGGACCTCCGCGGGCTTCTCGTCTTCGAACGCGGGGCTCGCCGACTCGACGTAGAGCAGCGCCTGCACGAGTCTCTCGCACGAGCGCGCGAACACGCCTGCGAGCG
>JBIOJK010000183.1:0-5219 GCA_044450765.1 Myxococcota bacterium
CGCACGACACGACCTTCGATTGCTTCGTGCCGATGCTCACGGCGGCGAGCGCGGCGGAGCTCGACCGCGCGATGCGCGACTGGGTGACTCCCTGCAACAACCTGATCAGCGCCGACGTCGGCGGCTCGATCCGCTACCGCTTCCGCGGGCGCGTTCCGGTGCGCGACGCGGCGAACCGCTGGACGCCGGTGCCGGGCTGGCGCGCCGAGCACGCCTGGCGCGGCAGCGTGCCGTTCGACGCGCTGCCGGCCGCGGTCGACCCGCCGGGCGGCGCGCTCGCCGCCGCGAACAACCGACCCGCCAGCGCGCCCTATCTCGGCGTCGACTTCTCGGGGCCGAGCCGCGCGCGGCGGATCCTGGCGAGGCTCGAGTCACTCCGCGCGGCGACGGTCGACGACATGGTCGCGCTCCACGGCGACGACGAGTCACTCGTCGCGGGGCGCTTCGTGGCCGCGCTCGCGGAGCTCGAGCCCGCCGGCGAGCGGGCGCGCGAGGCGCTCGCGCTGCTGCGAGCCTGGGATCTGCGCATGCGCGGCGACTCCGTCGGGGCGGCGCTGTACATGGCGTTTCGCGAGCAGCTCACTCTGCTGGCGGGCGAGGCGCTCGGTCTCTCGGGCGCGACGCTCGGCGCGCTCGGCGAAGCGGCACCCGCCCCGGAACGGCTCGCGCTCGTCTGGAGCGCGCTGCCCGCGCTGCTGTCGGCCCGCTTCGTCCCCGCGCGCTCGCGCGCAGCGTTCGACTGGAAGGCGCTCGCCGCAGACGCCTTCGGGCGCGCGCTCGCGTTTCTCGAGGCACGTCTCGGCCCGCGGCTCGCGGAGTGGCGCTGGGCGCGCGTGCACCGCACCTTCAGCTGGCATCCGCTCGCGGTCGACCTGCCCGAGGCGCGCGTGCTGCGCCTGCCGCCGTCGCTGCCGATGGGCGGCGACGGCGACACCGTTCTGTGTGGAGCCACGGTGCCGGGCTTCAGCTTGCGCGCGACCACGATCTCGGTCGCGCGCTACGTCTTCGACCTCGGGGACTGGGAGCGCTCGGGCTGGATCGTGCCGCACGGGGTCTCGGGAGACACTGCGAGCCCGCACTTCGCCGATCAGCTGCTCGCCTGGGCGGAGCTGCGGCTCGCGCCGATGCGCTTCGACTGGGGCGGCATCGAGGCCGCGGCGATTTCGCGCGTCCGGCTCGAGCGGCCGCGCCCGCAATGAGACTCAGCCGCCGCTTCTTCGCGCGCCCGTGTCTCGAGATCGCGCCCGAGCTGCTCGGCTTGCTCCTGATCCACGAGCTGCCGGACGGAGCGCGGCTGGTCGGCCGGATCGTCGAGGTGGAGGCGTATCTGGGCGATGGCAGCGACGCCGCGTCGCACGCTCACCGGGGGTCGACCCCGCGGAACCGGCCGATGTTCGGCCCGCCGGGACACTTTTATGTGTACCGGAGCATGGGGATTCACCTCTGCGCGAACGTCGTCTGCGAGCCCGCCGGGCGCGCCGCCGCGGTTCTGCTGCGCGCGGCCGAGCCGCTCGAGGGCGAGGCGCGCATGCGCGCGCTGCGCGGCGGCCGGGCCGGGCGCGAGCTCGCGAACGGTCCGGGAAAGCTCGCGCAGGCGTTCGCGATCGAGCTCGCGCACAACGGCGCCGACGCGCTGCGCGGCGCCCTGCGCATCGAGCGCGAGCGAGCGGCGCGCACCCCCGCCATCGCGGTCGGTCCGCGCATCGGGATCAGCAAGGCGGTCGACCTGCCCTACCGGTTTTTCGCGCGCGACAGTCCGCACGTGACGCGCGCGGCGCAGAATGGCCGCGCGCGAGACCTCGCGCCTGCGGACCCCGCTGGCACGGCGCGCTGAACGCCGCGTATCCTGCGAGTCTGTGGTGGAAGTGGGGAAGACGCTCGGCACACTCGAGCCGCGCGCGCGCTTCGTGCGCGCGTGCCGCGGCGAGCCCGTCGACCGGCCGCCTGTCTGGCTGATGCGCCAGGCCGGGCGCTACCTGCCCGAGTACCGCGCGATTCGCGAGAAGACGAGCTTTCTCGAGCTGTGTGACTCGCCCGAGCTGGCGGTCGAGGTGTCGCTCCAGCCGCTGCGCCGCTTCGGCATGGACGGCGTGGTGGTCTTCTCCGACATCCTGCTGCCGCTGCGCGCGGGCGATCTCGAGCTCGCGTTCTCGCCTGGGCCCACGATCGCGAACCCGCTGCGCGGGCTGGCGGATCTCGCGCGGCTCGCGGGCGACGTCGCGCCCGCGATCGCGCCGACCTGCGAAGCGCTGCGCAGCCTGCGCCGCGAGCTCGGCCCGCACGCGGCGCTGATCGGCTTCGCGGGCGCGCCCTGGACGCTCGCGGCGTACGCGACCGAGTCGAAGCTCTCGCGCGACGTCGAGGTGCTGTCGGCGCTGTCCTGGCGCGAGCCCGACACCGTTCTGCGTATCCTGGAGCGCATGTCCGAGATCTGCGCCGAGACGCTGCGCCTGCAGATCGAGGCCGGCGCCGACTGCGTGCAGATCTTCGACACCTGGGCCGGCGTGCTCGACCGCGAGCGCTTCGCTCGCTTCGCGGGCCGGGCGCTGCGCGACGTGCTCGAGCGGCTCGGCAGCGATCGCCCGCCGGTGATCGTGTTCGCCCGCGCCGCGGCGCACCTGGTTGACGAGCTCGCGGACCTGGGCGCCGACGTCGTGTCCCTCGACTGGCGCGTCGAGCTGGGCGAAGCCGCGGAGCGCGTCGGCCGGCGCGTGTCACTCCAGGGAAATCTCGATCCGACGGCGCTGCTCGCGCCGCTGCCGGCGATCGCGCGCGCCGTGCGCGAGCTCGTGCGCGCGGGCCGCAAGGCGCGCGGCCACGTGCTGAACCTGGGTCACGGCGTGCTGCCGTCGACCCCGGTCGAGGCGGTCGCGACGTTCGTGCGCACGGCGCAGGAAGCGAGCGGTTGAGCGGCGCCGACACGGTCGTCGTCGGCGCCGGCATCGCCGGCCTCGCCTGTGCGACCGAGCTGCTCGCGAGCGGCTGCGACGATCTGCTCGTGCTCGAGGCTTCGGGGCGCGCCGGCGGCCCCGCCGAGACCGCGCGGATCGGCGAGTATCTCGTCGAGCGCGGCCCTCTCACCGTGCGCGCGAACCCGGCTCTGCTCGAGCTGATCCGCGCCGCAGGACTCACTCCGCTGGCCGCGCGGCGCGCCGCGCCGGCGTTCGTCTCGAACGGCGCGGTCGTCTCGCTTCCGCCGGGGCTCGGGGCGCTGCTCCGCGGCGACGTGCTGCCGTGGAGCGCGCTCCTGTCGCTGCTCGGCGAGCCGCTGCGCCCGGCGCGCGCGGGCCCGCGCAGCGTGCGCCAGCTGCTCGAGCAGCGGCTCGGCGCGGCCGCCGCGGAGCGCCTCGCGGATCTCGTCACGCTCGGCGTCTACGGCACCACGGCCGACCAGGTCGGCTTCGAGTCCGCGTTCCCGGCGCTGGCCGAGTCACTCGGCCGTGCGGGCGGACGCCTCTCGCTGATGTTGCTGCGCAGCCTGTTCGCGCGCAGCGGAGAGAGCCGGCCCGGCATCGTCTCGACCGAGACCGGGCTCGGCGGTCTGTGCGAGCGGCTCGCCGCACGTCTCGGCGCGCGGCTGCGGACCGGCACGCGCGTGGCGCGCGCGCGGCGCAGCGGCAGCGGCTTCGAGCTCGAGCTCGCAGGCGGGGCAAAGCTCGCCTGCCGGCGCCTCGCGCTCGCGATCCCGCCCGCCGCCGCCGCGCGAGCGCTCGACGTGCCGCGAGTGACCGCGCTGCTCGACCAGTATCGCGCGGTGCCGCAGCTGCTGGCTTCCTTCGCCCTCGAAGAGCCCGCCTGCGCGGAGCGCTGGAGCGGCCTCGGCTTTCTCGTCCCGCCGCGCGAGCGGCTGCCCCTGATCGGCTGTCTGTTTCCCGCGAACCTGTTTCCCGGCCGCGCGCCGAAAGGCGCCCTGCTGCTCTCCGTGTTCGCCGCGCGCGCGCTGCACGGTGCCTCCGACGCGGTCCTCGCGCGCGAGCTCGCTCCGGTGCTCAGGCGGCTGCTCGGCGCCGCACGCGAGCCGGTGTTGCTCGCGGCCTCGCGCTATCCGGAGGGCATTCCGCTCTACGACGTCGACCACGCCGAGCGCACGCGCGCGCTGCGCGCCGCGCTAGCCGAGTCGCGGGGCCCGACGCTCTGCGGTGTCGGCTACGACGGCGTCGCGTTCGCCGCGGCCGCCGCTTCCGGGGTCGCCGCCGCGCGCGCGCTCAGCGCTGCGTAGCTTCCCGATCCAGCTCGAGCGCGCGCGCCTGCAGCGCGGCCAGCGCTTCGGCGTCGGACGCGGCGAAGACGCGGCCCTGGAGAAGTGACTGCAGCGCCGGACGCGCGCCCGCATCCTCGAGCAGGCCCAAGAACAGCGGTGGCATGCGGTAGAAGAGCAGGATCAGCTCGCGCCAGACTTCGCCCCCGCGGCGCAGCATCTGGTCGTACTCCGCGAAACACTCCGCCGCACGCGCGGGCTCGGCGAACGCGTCGCGGATCGCGCGCGCCGCCAGGCGCGCGGACTCGGCGGCGACCGAGACCCCCGACGAGAACACCGGGTCGACGAACTGCGCGGCGTCGCCGACCGTGATCCAGCCGCGGCCCGCGAGGCGCTCGCCGAAGTAGCTCTGACTGCCCTCGACTTGCAGAGTGTGCACCGGCTCCGCCTTCGCCATGCGCGCCGACAGCAGACGGTGACTCGCGACCAGCCGCGCAAAGTAGCGCTCGGCCGTGTCGCCGTGCCCGAGCCCGGCCTGGCCCTCGCAGACGACGCCGATCGAGGTCACGTCCGCGCTGATCGGGATCTGCCACGCCCATGCGCGCGGCGCGTCGAGCACGTGAATGTGGATCCAGTCGGCGGTCTCCTCGGCGCCGCGGTCGACGCGCCGGAACCAGCCGTGCACCGCGACCTGAGTGAGTCGCGGGTCGCTGCGGCGCGTGTGCAGCTGGCGGCCCAGCAGCGCTGCGCGGCCGCTGGCATCGGCCACGACGCGCGCGCGCAGCGGCTCGCTCGCGCCCGTCACGCGCACGCTCGGGTCGCCGTCTCCGAGCTCGACCCGCTCGACCAGGACGCCCTGCCGGATGACCGAGCCGCGGCGCGCCGCGTGTGCGAGCAGGAGCTCGTCGAAGCGCGCGCGATCGACGTGATAGGTGTGGTCCTGGGCGGTGGCCGGATACCGCCAACCGCCGAAACGCCGCCCCACCCTGCGGCGGGCGGGCGCGCGCGGGGAAACAACGCC
>JBIOJK010000184.1:0-5140 GCA_044450765.1 Myxococcota bacterium
AGTCGGCGCGCGGCTGCGGCGCGGCGCCCGTCTCGTCGACGCAGGCGACCATCTCCTCGAGCGCCGCGATCGCCTCGGCCACGAGTGACAGGCCGTCGCGATCGACCGCCGCGCCCGCGCGCAGCGGCTCCATCCAGTCCTCGAGCCGATGCGCGAGCGACGACGCGGCGTCGTAGTCGAGCGAGGCTGCCATGCCCTTGATCGAGTGCGCCATGCGGAAGAGCGTGTCGACCGCTTCCGCGACCGGCTCGTCTCCGGCGGCGAGCGCCGAGAGAGCGCGCGCCATCTCCTGGAGGTGGTCACTCGCCTCGTCGACGAAGAGCGTCCTGTATTTCTCGAGGTTCAAGAGCCACGCCGCCCTTTGATCGCGTGGGCACCCACGCCGCCCATCACGCTCAGTCGCCGATCTTGGCGATGGCCTTCTGGGCGACCTCGATCACGTGGTCGGGCTTGAACGGCTTCACGATGAAGTCGCGCGCGCCGGCCTCGAGCGCCTCCATCACGAGCGCCTCCTGCCCGAGCGCGCTGCACATGACCACGCAGGCGCCGGGATGCGCCGCGATGATCTCGCGCAGCGCCTCGAGCCCGCTCTTGCGCGGCATCACGATGTCCAGCGTCACGAGATCGGGGTGGTGTTTGGCGTAGGCCGACACCGCCTCGTTCCCGTCCGCCGCCTCTCCGACGATTTCGTAGCCGCCGTCCGTCAGGATGTCGCGCAGCATCTCGCGCATGAAAGCCGCGTCGTCCGCAATCAGAACCCGCTTTGCCATGGCTCCTGTCCTCCGACCCTGCCGCGGAGCTCCGTCAGCAGCAGGATTCCTCTCTCGATCAAACCGTCGGGATCGACCAGCCCGAGCGCCGTGTCACCCTCAGTCACCCATTCCACCAGCTCGCCGCCGCGCGGCGCGTCGCTTCGTTCGAGCAGCGCGGGCGCGCGCTCGATCCGCTGCACCGCGCCGGCCAGCACGCCGATCCGCAGGCTCCCGCGCTCCAACACCAACATGTGTCGGTGGCCCTGCGCCGGACGGCCGGTGAGCAGCGCGCCGCCGTCGACGGCGGGCAGCGGCTCGCCGCGCACGTTCACCACGCCGCCGACCTCGAGCGAAACGCGCGGGATCAGGTGCGGTCGCGGCGCGGCCGTCACCTCCACGACCGCGCCCAGCGGCAGCGCGTAGCCCTGCTCCGCGACCTCGAAGCGCAGCCATGACTCGTCCATTCCCGCTCCCCCTACCGCGTCCGGAAGCGGCGAGCGACCTCGCCGAGCTGGACCGACATATCCGAGAGACGCGCGGCCTGGCGCACCATCTGCTCGACGGTGCGCGTCTGCGCGCCGAGCCCGCTGCGCATCTCGTTCACCGCCTTCGCGTTCTGCCCGACCACCGCCGAGATCCGCTCGACGTCGCCCACGATGCGCTCCGACTCACCGGCCTGGCCACTCGCCTCGCGCGTGATCTCCTCTGCGCGCAGCGACGCTTCCGTGACCGCGCCCTGCACTTTCTCGAGCGCCGCGAAGATCGCCTCGAGATCCTGTCGCCCGCCGCGCACGTCGTCGCGCATGGCGAGTGTCTCCTGCGCGATGCGCTTCGACTCGTCCTCCAGCTGTCGGATCAGCGCCTCGATCTGATCGGCCGAGCTGCCGGCGCTCTCGGCGAGCTTGCGGATCTCCTCGGCGACCACCGAGAAGCCGCGTCCCGCGTCTCCCGCGCGCGCCGCCTCGATCGAGGCGTTCAGCGACAGCAGGTGCGTCTTCTCGACCACGCTCGTGATCATCTCGGTGACTCGGTGAACCGAGCGGATCTTGCCTTCGAAGCTCTCGACCCGGTGACCGGCCTGCTCGATCTTCTCGAACAGGCTCTGCATCGTCGCCTGCGACAGGCGCGAGACCTCGACGCCCGCCGTCGTGCGCTGACTCGCTTCGCTGGTGAGCGCCGACGCGCGCCGGGCCGCCTCTGCGTTCGCGCGCAGTGACTCCGCGATGTCTCGAATGCGGCCGCGGATCTGCTCGACGTCGCTCTGCTGCTGCGCGGCGCCAGAGGCGACCCCCTCCATGGTGGCGCCGAGCGCGTGACTCGTGCTGTTCACGCTCTGCGAGGAGCTGGCGACGTCGCGCGAGCTCTGTGCGACCTCGTCCGCGGCGCGCTGGATGTGCTCGACGAGCTCGCGCAGCTTCTGGAGCATCACGTCGACCGAGCGCGCCAGGTCGACCGTTTCGTCCGGGAAACGGCGCCCGGCCTCGATGTCGACCTCGGCGGTCAGGTCGCCGCGGCTGATGCGGTCGGTGCACGAGCGCAGCGTGCGGAAGTTCGCGGTGAGCTGGCCCGCGTAGATCCAGCCGAGGCCCACGCCGAGCAGCATCGCGACGAAGAACGCGCCCCAGCCCGGCGCTCCGAGCAGGTGCAGCGCCGGAGTGATTCCCGCGCCGACGGCCGTCGCCGCGGTGAATCCGAGCACGAGCTTCTGCGACAGGTCGAGCCGCACGAGGCCTTTCCATTGATCGCGCGGGCACCCTGCCCGCGCTTCCGAGCGCAATTCCGCCGGGAAAACGCGGAGCGCCCGGTTACTTCTCGGAGCCTGTCGGAGACGCCTTGAAGTGTTCGAAGCCGCGCGCGAGCGGCGCGACCGGTCGTCCCGCCCGGGTGAACACCAGGCGGTGTTGAGCAGTGATGACGCCGAGCTCCGTGACTCGACACCGGAGTCGCCTCGTGAGCACGGCCGCGCTCGGCGCGCTGCGCGGCGCGCTGAAGAGCAGCTCGTAGTCCTCGCCGCCGGCCAGCGCGAGCGCGAGCGGGTCGGCGCCGAGCCGGCGCGCCGCGCGCGCCAGGCCGGGCGCCAGCGGCAGGCGCTCGAGCTCGATCCGCGCGCCGACACCGCTCTCGCGCAGGACGTGCCCGAGGTCCTGCGCCAGGCCGTCCGAGACGTCGATCGCCGCGCGCGCGACGCGCAGGCGCACGAGCTCGGCGCCGACGCCCCACGGCGGCCGCGGCGCGACCTGTCGGCGCACGAGGCGGCGCTCCGCGGCGCTGCGCGCGCCCGGGCCCTCGAGCAGGCGCAAGCCTGCCGCCGCGCCGCCGAGCTCGCCGGTGACGAAGATGCGGTCGCCGGGCCGCGCGGCGCTGCGCAGCAGCGCGCGCCCGCGCGCGACGGCCCCGATCGCGGTGATGCTGGCCGCGAAGTGAGTCGCGCGCGTGATGTCGCCGCCGACCAGCGGACACTCACTCGCCCGCGCGAGGCGCAGCAGCCCGGCGAAGAACCCGTCGAGCCGCGCGCCGTCGACGCGCGCCGGAAGGAACAGGGTGAGCAGGAAGCCCAGCGGCCGCGCGCCCATGGCGCCGACGTCGGACAGATTCACGGCGAGCGCCTTGTGACCGAGCGAGCGCGCATCGGTCGTGCGCCAGCGGAAGTGGACGTCCTCGACGAGCGCGTCCGTGGTCAGCACCAGCTCCTCGCCGCGCTTCGGCGCGAGCACCGCCGCGTCGTCGCCGATCGCCACGCGCCACTGTGGGTGACGCCGGCCCGCGAGCCTGCGAATCGCGGCGATCAGGCCGAACTCACCGAGCTCGCGGGGATCCACTCGTCGGCCCTAGAGTGACTTGCGCACGCACAGGAAGTGCTCGAAGCGGCGGTGCAGCGCATAGCCCGCGCGCTCGTACATCTCGGGGGCGCCCTTGTAGTAACTCGCGCTCGCGGGCAGCGCGGGGTTCGGCGAGGGAGCGGCGCGCGGATACGCCTCCGCCACGGCGAGCCCGAGCGCGCGGAACAGCCGCTCGGCGCCGGTCAGCAGCGCCGTCGCGATGCCCTCGCGCCGCCGCTCGGGCGCGATCACGAAGCACATGACCGAGCCGACGCGCTCGTTCGGATCACCGACCGCCGCGCCGAACGCGCGCAGATTCCCGAACGCCGCCCGCGGCCCGGCGTTGCACCAGCCGACCGCGCGCCCGCCGTCGAACGCGAGCACGCCGTGCGCGCGGCCACTGCGGACCTGCTCGGAGCGCGCCGCGCGGTGCGCCGCGCCCGCCTCGGGCCCCGGGCTCCAGGCGGCGTCGGGACAAGGGTCGTCGTAGAACGCGCAGAAGCAGCCCGACCAGTAGCGGTTGTCGGAGAACGCGCGCTCGAAGAGCGCGAGATAGTCGCCGAGGTGAGCCGGCGTGAGTGGGGCGATCTCGAGCGCCATGCGGCGAGCGTGGCACGCAGCGGCTCGCGCTGTCGAGCCGAGCGACTACGAGCGGATGATCGCCGCGGGCGCGCGCGACGGCGCGCGGCGCGGCTTGCGCTTGGCGACGATCGGCTCCTGCAGCCCGAGCTCGAGCACCTCGTCCATGTTCCGCACGAAGTGGAACTGGAGCTTGCGCGCGAGCTCGTGCGGCACCTCTTCGAGGTCGTGCTTGTTCGCCTCGGGCAGGATCACGTGGTGGATGCCGCGGCGCAGCGCCGCGAGCACCTTCTCGCGCACGCCGCCGACCGGCAGCACGCGGCCGCGCAGAGTCACCTCACCGGTCATCGCGACGTCGGCGCGCACCGGAATCCCCGTCAGCAGCGACACCATCGCGGTCGCCATCGTGATTCCCGCGGACGGACCGTCCTTGGGAGTGGCTCCGGCGGGAACGTGCACGTGGATCTCGTGCTTCGCGAGCGCCTCGGCGATGCCGAGCTCGCCGCCGCGCCAGCGCACGTAGGACAGCGCGGCCTGACCCGACTCCTTCATCACGTCGCCGAGCTGACCCGTGAGCAACAGGCCGCGCCCGCGCACCATGGTGGCCTCGACGACCAGCACCTCGCCGCCCGCCTCGGTCCAGGCGAGCCCGCGCGCGAGCCCCGCCTCCGCGGCGCGCGGGATCGACTCACCCAGCAGCGGCGGCGGCCCGAGATGGCTGCGCAGGTTGCGCAGAGTCACCGAGACGTGCTCCGTCTCGCCCTCCGCGATGCGCCGCGCGATCTTGCGCAGGAGCCGCCCGAGCTCGCGCTCCAGCCCGCGCACGCCCGCTTCCTGCGTGTAGCCCGAGATCACTTCGCGGACCGCCGCGCGCGACACCTGGACGCGGTCCGCCGTCAGCCCGCACTCTTCGACCTGGCGCGGCACCAGATAGCGGCGCGCGATCACTTCCTTCTCCTCGGGCGTGTAGCCCGGGAGGCGAATCACTTC
>JBIOJK010000185.1:0-5134 GCA_044450765.1 Myxococcota bacterium
CACAAGGCGTATCAGGACGCGATCGACGCGAAGAAGGTCGCCGACCAAGCGGTGAACAAGAACCGCTCCGCTGCAGAGGCGGCGGTCAAGGAGTGGGAGCGCGAGCTCGAGACGACGAAGGGACAGGTGAACCAGCTGATCGCGTCCGAAACCGGCAAGGCGTCACAGGCCCATCTCGAGGCCGACGCCTACTTCGAGGCGCGCAAGCTGGAGGCTGACGCAATCGTCGCGGAGAAGACGGCGAACGCGAAGGGCATCCAGAAGCTGAAGGACGCGTACGCGGGCGCCGGCGGCCGCACGATGGTGAAGCTGAAGATCGCCGAGGCGCTGTCGGGGAAGCGCATCGTGCTCTTCCCAACTTCGGACGGCGCTCTGAACATCCAGCGCACCGACGTCAACAAGTTTCTAGAGACCATGGGCCTGCAGAACGAGGCAGAGACTCCGGCGCATCCCCCCGCGAAGAAGCCCGACTAGCGCGGGGGCACCGGACAAGCCGAGCGCGCCGAGTGCTCGAGCAGGATGCGCCGCACTTCCTCGACCGTCTCGGGCGCGGCCTGCATGCCGGAGTGCGGGCTGCGCACGATCAGCTCCGACTCGACGGGCTCGATGTGCGCGCTCTCGTATTTCACCACGCCGTCGCCGGCCGACTCGAGCGGCTCGTCGCTGTCCACCGAGATGATCGAGTGCGCCCTCACCCCCGGACTCACGGGAATCGCTGCGAGCGCTTTGATGAAGCGATTGCCCGGCGACATGTTGTCGATGCTCGTGGGCAGGCGAAGCAGGCCACCCTCGGGCGTCGGCGGCGCCAAGGTCGCCAGACTCGTGCCCGCGCGCACGAGATCGCTCGGCATGCGCACGAGGCTCGCCGCGAGGCGGCGCACGAACTGCGGACCCGCGAGATAGCTGCCGCGCTGCGGCGTCGCCAGGAACATCACCTCGGTCACGAATGGCAGCGGCTTCACGAACACGACGTTCCGCAGCAGCTCCTTGTCGTCGGGGGCGAGTTTCACGTCGTCGAAGTCCTGGTTGGTGATTCCCTTCCAGAACTTGTCCTCGGAATCGATCACCGTGAGCTTGGTGAGCAAGCCTCCCTGGCTGTGCCCGAGCACCACCATGTCGCGCACGCAAGGGTCACTGCCACTCGGATCCGCGCGCTCGACGGCCTTCGCGAGCGCATCGCGCAGCTGCCAGCCGGAGTAGGCGATCGGATTGCCCGAGTCATAGGTGAAGAGCCAGAACGCGTAGCGATCGCGCAGCCGGTTGTCGGCGATCAGGTCGTTGACCATGTCGGCCCAGCGCGCGGGGCTCGACGCCGTTCCGTGGACGAACACGACCGGGATCCGGCCCGGCTTGTAGGGCCGCAATGCGCCCACGGAGCTCTTCCGGCGCAGGCCGATGGCGTCGCCCAGAAAGACTTGGAGCTCGTTCTTCCAGAACTGTGACTCGGCGAGAGAGGCCGCGAGCGCGGCCGACGGCTCGGCTTCGAGGGGAACCTCGATGCCGCCGATGTCGACGAAGTCGGTGTCGAGGCTCGCGAAGAGCTTGAGATCGCCGTGCATGTCGCCGCTTCGCAGTCCCGCGAGGGGCGCGTCGATCTTCAGCACCGCGGTGATTGGCACGTTGACGATCGACGGGACGGCCACGACCGGCACCACTCCCGGCAGTGGCGTCGTCTTGGCGGCGAGCGGAGCGCCGATGCCCGGACGGCGATAGCGGTTGCGCAGACCGGTGATCTCGATCTCGGCCACCGGCGTCAGGTCGTAGAGCTGGGCGCCATTCATCTGCAGCACGTCGGGCGCACGCGAGACCGACAGGTGTCCGAACGGGAGGTCGAGCTCGCCGCTGCCGCTCAGCGCCAGCGTGCCTTTGTCCGTGCGCCGAAACGCCAAGGTGAGTGCGCGGTTGTAGAGGTCGGCGGAGATCCGCTCGCGCGGGTCGAGCAGATCGAGCGGCTTGCCACCCTTCTCGGGAAACAGCAGCGCATAGGAGTAGACCAGGGCTGCGACGTAGCCGGCCTGCTGGTCTGTGTCGGAGGCGCGCAAGAAGGAGAGCTCGGCCAACGCGAAGAGGGTGTCCGCCGGGAAGTTCTCCGCCTTCGCTGCATCGTGCAGCTTGGCGAGTGCGGCGTCTGGCTGGTCCTTGAACTCGTCCAGCAGGTCGAAGCGCCTGAGCTGATTCTCCGAGAAGTCACTCGGTGTGTTGTCGGTGAGCGCGCTGCGGGTGAGATAGCGCTGCACTTCGCGCGGGTTCGCGGTGCGGATCCCGACCGGGCTGGCGCAGCCTGCGAGGACCCACGCCAGAGCCAGCGCGCCGAAGACGCGGCGCGCCGTCTTCCCCGAAGGCACGTTGAGTTTTTGCTTCACTTTGAGGGGGCACCTCCACTACAGCGAATTTGCGTGCCGCGGCGCTCGCCACCGCGCTGCTCACCGCCCCCGCCAGCGCCGAGAGCCTGTTTGTCTCGAACAACCAGTACCTGATCAACCAGGTCGTGCAACTCTCGCCCGCAGGCGGAGCTCGGGTCGAGAGAGCAGCGAGACAGGCCCCGTCGAGACAGTCTACCGGCGCGCTGACCTTGTGGTCCGAGCCGGTATTCTGGCGGTCTGGGTATCCTGGGCACATGAACGAGGGCGCGCGACGCCTGCGGCCGCTCGACCGGGTCCTGATCGCGACCTTGGTGCCCTGCTTTCTCGTCGTGCTGGGGCTGCAGCTATACCAGGGCCTGGCGACGGGGGGTATGCGCGACATTCTCGTGCGGGTGTCGTCCGCGCCCGCGGACGGATTCCCGGCGGTGGAAGCGCGGTTCTCTCCGCAGATCGTGGGCGGGTCTCTCGAGGTCGGAGACCGCATCGCGAAGCTCGACGGTCGATCGCTCGTGGGGGTCGGCACGTTCGACTTCAACACGCGGGCGACGCTCGCCGCGCGGCGGCCGGAGGGAGTCTCCATCGAGGTCGTGCGTGGAGAGGAGCGCTTCGGCGCGACTCTCTTCGCGTCCTTGCGCCCGATCTGGTGGCTGCAGTTTCCCTCGACCGTCTTCGGCGCGGCGATCGGACTGATCCTCCTCCTGCGGGCGCCGCAATGGCCGTGCGCACGCGCCTATTTCGTGAGCGCGCTCGGTGTGGGCGTGTTCAACGTCTGTGGCGGCTTCAACTTCGGCTTCATCGCCTTCGGTGCGCGCGAGATCGCCTACGCGAGCCTCCCGATCGGCCTCGCCGCAACTGTCTCGTGGACCTGGAGCTTCACGGCGTCGGCACGGCCGCTCCGGCGCTGGCAGCGCGCGCAGGTCTGGATCCTCCCGATCCCATTTTGGGCCTTGGCCGTCATCGGTTTCTGGCTGCCGCGACCCGCCGCTGCGATCGCCTACCCCGGATACCGAGGCCTCTTGGTGCTCGCGTACCTCTCGATGCTCGGCGGGCTGACTCGCGCGTACCTCCGTTCAGACGCGCTCGAGCGCCGACAGATCCGCTGGGTGCTCTACGCAGCGTATGTCACGGTTCTGCCCGGTCTGGCCGGCCTGGCAGCCGCCTCGCTGGGCGTGGGCAGCGCGATCTTGGACTACGTCTTTGCGCTCTCCGGATTCGCCATTCCGCTCGGCGTCCTGGTCGCGGTCTTCGGCTATCGCTTCCTCGACGTCGATCCGCTCATCAGCGCGACGACCTCCCTGACCATCCTCGGCCTGATCGTGCACGAGGGCCTGCTGCACGTGATCCCCGAGGTGTCGGAAACGACGAGTCACATCGTGGGAGTCTCGGCGTCGGCGAGCCGGTGGACGCTCTCACTCGCCTTCGCGACGGTCGTCTTCGCGGCGCACGGCCGGCTGCGGCCCTGGCTCGACCGGCGTCTCTTCGGGCCTCGGGTCTCCGTCGAGGAGGGCCTGGCGAAGCTCATCGTCGAGCTCCCACACTGTCGCAGCGCACAGGCGCTGACGGAGCTCTCGGCAGAGCGGCTGGAGGCGCTGTTCTGCCCAGAGTCACTCGTCGTCTACGCGCGCGCCGAGTCGGTCTTCGCGCCGCTGGTCGCGCACGGTCGTGCCGTACCGCCGGCCATCGCGTCCGACGGGCCGCTCGTGCATGTTCTCGAGTCACGCACGACGCCGCTCGCCGCGAGCGCGAAAGTGATCGATCCGTTCGACCGCGCCGTGCTGGCGACGCTCGACACGGAGGTCCTGGTCCCGATACGGCGCGGCGAGACACTTCTCTCATTCATGTGCCTGGGGCCGAAGCGCTCTCGCGACATCTACACTCCGGCCGAGCTGGCGCTGCTCACGGCGATCGCCACCGCGAACGGCGAGGGGCTGCAGCGCCTGGGCGACGCCGAGGTGATCGAGCAGGCGCGCGCAATGCAGGCGAGTCTGCGCCGCTACGTGCCGGGTGCGATCGCGGAGCAGCTCGAGCGCGGCCGCGATCTCCCGGCGGCCGAGCGCGAGGTCACGGTGCTGTTCGTCGACCTGCGCGGCGCCAAGAGCTACGCCGAGAAGCGCGAGGTCGAGGACGTGTTCTCGACGGTGAACGAGCACACCGAGCGCGTGTCTCGCATCGTGCTCGCCCGGGGCGGTGCCGTCGTCGAGGCCAACGGCGACGGCATGCTGGCGGTGTTCGGCGCGCCGGAGTCGCTCGCCGACAAGGAGCGGCGCGCGGTCGAGGCCGCGCGCGAGATCGTCGACACGTCGCCCGCGGAGCTGCACGTGGGGATCGGGATCGCGACGGGTCTCGCGTACGCCGGGAACATCCGCGCCGCGGACCGCTGGATCTGGAGCGTGATCGGCGAACCGCCGAATCTCGCGGCGCGGCTGCAGGCGCTGACGCCTGAGCTCGAAGCCTCGGTCGCGATCGACGCGCCGACGCGCCGCGCCGCTGGCTACGTGTGCGCGGACTTCGCGCGACACCCGGAAGTGTCGGTCCGGGACCGAAGCGAGCCCGTCGACGTGTTCGCGCTGCCGCTCGCGAGCGCCGGGTGAAACATGACTGGCGGCGAGCTCGCGAGCGCGATCGCGCGGCGCCTCGGCTCGGTTCCGACGGCGGCGCGGGAGATCGTCGGACTCGGCTCGGTGAACCGCGTCTTCGTGATCTCGTTGGCTGGAGGGGATCGCTGGGTCGTTCGCTTCGGGCGCAATCCCGTCGACACGAGTCACTTCGCG
>JBIOJK010000186.1:0-5111 GCA_044450765.1 Myxococcota bacterium
ACCTCGATGACTGCGTCGCGGATCGCGGGGATGTCACTCATCTCGAGTCACTCCGTCGAAACCGGTTCGTGGGCGCCGGCGAGCGCCGCCTCCAGCGTGTGCCAGGCCAGGCTCGCGCACTTCACGCGCATCGGGAACTCGCGCACGCCGGCCAGCGCCGCGAGCTTGCCGAGCCCCGACAGATCCGGCTCTGCGCCGGAAGGCGCGGTGACTGCGCCGTGGAAGAGCGCGAAGAGATCGTGGACTTCGGCGGTCGTCTTCCCCTTCACCGCCTCGGTGAGCAGCGACGCGGAGGCCGTCGAGATCGCGCAGCCCTTGCCCGCGAAGCGCGCATCGCGCACGCGGTCTGCGGCGACGTCGAGGGTGAGCACGAGCTGATCTCCGCACAGCGGGTTGCGGCCGGTCGCGCGGTGAGTCGCATGCTCCAGCGCGCCGAAGTTTCGCGGGCGCTTGGTGTGATCCAGGATGACTTCCTGGTAGAGGTCGCGCAGGTCGGACATCAGCCGAAGATCTCCAGCACGCGGTGCACGCCGGCCACGAGCTTGTCGACGTCGCCGCGCGTGTTGTGCACGGCGAACGACGCGCGCGCCGTCGCGGGCACGTCGAAATGATCCATGGCGGGCTGCGCGCAGTGGTGACCGGCGCGCACGGCGATGCCCTCGCCGTCGAGGATCGTGCCGACATCGTGCGCGTGCACGTCGCCGACGACGAACGAGACCAGCCCCGCGCGCTCGCGCGCCGTGCCGATCAAGCGCACGCCGGGGATCTCGCCGAGGCGCGCGCTCGCATACGCGACGAGGTCCGACTCGTGCCGGTGCACCGCCTCCAGGTCGAGCGCGGCCAGCCAGTCGATCGCCGCGTGCAGGCCCACGGCGCCTTCGATGTTCGGCGTGCCCGCCTCGAAGCGCTCGGGCGCGCGCGCGTATTCGGTCTTCGCGAAGGTCACGCTGCGGATCATCGATCCGCCGCCCTGCCACGGCTCCATCGCGTCGAGCAGCTCGAGCCGACCCCAGAGCGCTCCGATCCCCGTCGGCGCGTACATCTTGTGACCCGAGAACGCGTAGAAGTCACAGCCCAGCGCGCCCACGTCGACCGGCATGTGCGGCACGCCCTGTGCGCCGTCGACGACCACGATCGCGCCCTGCCGCTTCGCGAGCCCGGCGAGCTCCGCGACGGGATTCACCGTGCCCAGCGCGTTCGAGACGTGCGCCAGCGCGACGACGCGCGTGCGCGCCGTGAGTCGCCTCGCGTACTCCTCGGCGACGATGTCGCCGCGCGCGTCGATCGGCGCGACGACCAGCTTCGCGCCCGTCTGCGCGCAGACCATCTGCCACGGCACCAGATTCGAATGGTGCTCGAGCTCCGAGACGAGCACCTCGTCGCCGGCTCCGAGGCGCGGGCGCGCGTAGGCTTGCGCGACGAGATTGATCGCCTCGGTCGTGCCGCGGACGAAGACGACCTCGCGCGGCGACGCCGCGCGCAGGAAGCCGCGCACCGACTCGCGCGCGGCCTCGTAGGCGGCGGTCGCCTCCTCCGCCAGCGTGTGCACGCCGCGGTGCACGTTCGCGTGCGTCGTTCGGTAGTAGTTCGAGATCGCGTCGATCACCGCGACCGGCTTCTGACTCGATGCGGCGCTGTCGAGATAGACGAGCGGCTTTCCGTGCACCTTGCGCGACAGGATCGGGAACTCGCGCGCGATCTTCTCGGCGTCCAGCGCCGCGCGCGGCCCGACTCGCTCGGCGCGCGCGGTCAAGGAGCGCCTCCGAGCGGCAGCCAGGCCAGCACCTCGCGCTCGAGTGATTCGCGCAGATGAGCGAGCGGGAGCTTCGCCAACACCTCGCTCGCGAACCCGAACGTCAGCAGCGCGCGCGCGCGCTCGAGATCGAGCCCGCGCGCCCGCAGATAGAAGATCTGATCCGGATCGAGCTGGCCCACGCTGGCGCCGTGACTGCACTTCACGTCGTCGGCGTAGATCTCGAGCTGCGGCTTCGAGTCGATCACCGCGCCGTCGGAGAGCAGCAGCGCGCGGTTCGTCTGCGACGCGTCGATCTTCTGTGAGTCCGGTCGCACGTGGATGCGGCCATGGAAGACGCCGTGCGCACGCCCGTCGAGGATGCCCTTGAACAGCTCGCGGCTCGAAGTGCAGGGAGCCGCGTGGTCGATCGTCGTGTGCTGGTCCTGGAGCTGCGCGCCGCGGCCGAGATACAGGCCGTTCATGCCGAGCTCCGCGCGCTCGCCCTCGAGGCGCGCCTCGAGCTCGACACGGGCGAGCGCGCCGCCGAGCGCGATCGAGTGCAGCGCGAGTCGGCTCGCCGCTTCCTGGCGTGACAAGACCGCGGTGAAGCCGACGCTGGACTCCGGCAAACGCTGCACGAGCACGTAGTCGACCTGCGCGCCCCGCGCGAGCGAGAGCTCGGTCACTGCGTTCACGAATGAGGGCGAAGCCGAGCGCCCCACGTGCTCTTCCAGCACGACCGCGCGGCTGTCCGCGCCGGCGTCGACCACGCTGCGCACGTGCGCGGGTCCGGAAAGTGACTCGTAGCGCAGCCGAATCGGCCGATCGAGCACCGCTCCCGGGGCCAGCGAGATGAACGCACCATCGCGGAAGAGTGCCGTGTTCAGGGCTTCGAACGGCCGGCGCTTCGGATCGCCGCAGCGGCCGAGCGCCTCGGCCACCTGCTCGGGGTGTCTCACGAGCGCCTCCGCCAGCGACTCGACGCGGCAGCCGCGGATTTCGCCGACGTCGGACAGCTCCGGCTGAAGGCGCCCGTTTGCGAACACCAGGCGGTGTTCCCCGCGGCCCTCCTGCGTCCCGGCCCGTTGCTCGCAGCTCGCCTCGCGCGGCTCGAGATCGAGTGCCTCCAGCCGCGCGAGCGGCGTGTAGCGCCAGTCCTCGTGTCTCGTCGTGGGCAGGCCGCTCGCGAGGAACGCGTCGCGCGCCCCGGCCCGCAGCCGCTGCAGCCAAGCGGGCTCGCCGACATCGCGCGGCGCCGCCAGCGCGCGGCGGAGCGCGGCCTCTGCGGCGCCCGAGCTCACGGCGCCTCCGCCTCGATCCATGCGTAGCCGCGCTTCTCGAGCTCGACGGCCAGACCGCGGTCACCCGACTTCGCGATGCGTCCGCCGATCAGCACGTGCGTGCGGTCAGGGACGAGATAGTCGAGCAACCGCTGGTAGTGAGTGATCGCGAGCACCGCGCGCTCCGGGGAGCGCAGGCGATTCACGCCGTCCGCGACGACCCGCAGCGCGTCGATGTCGAGACCCGAGTCGGTCTCGTCGAGCACCGCGAGCGCGGGCTCGAGCAGCGACATCTGCAGGATCTCGTTGCGCTTCTTCTCGCCGCCCGAGAAGCCTTCGTTCACCGAGCGCGAGAGGAACGCCTCGTCCATCTCGAGCTCCTTCGCCTTCTGCTTCACGAGCGAGAGGAAGTCGATCGCATCGAAGGGCGCGAGTCCGCGCGCCTCGCGCACCGCGTTCAAGGTCGCCTTCATGAAATAGGAGTTTCCGACGCCGGGGATCTCGATCGGATACTGGAACGCGAGGAACACGCCCGCGCGCGAGCGCTCCTCGGGCGCGAGTGACAGCAGATCCTTGCCGCGGAACAGCACCGAGCCCTGAGTGACTTCGTAGCCCTCGCGCCCGGCCAGCACGTTCGCGAGCGTGCTCTTGCCCGAGCCGTTGGGGCCCATCACCGCGTGCACCTCGCCCGCGCGGATCACCAGGTCCACGCCGCGCAGGATCGGCTTCTCGCCGACGCGCACGTGCAGGTTCGAGATCTCGAGCATCGCGTCCGCCACGACTATCCGACCGCGCCTTCCAAGCTGACGGCCAGCAGCTTCTGAGCCTCGACGGCGAACTCCATGGGCAGCTCGCGAAACACCTCCTTGCAGAAGCCGTTCACGATCAGATTCACCGCGTCCTCGCTGGAGAGGCCGCGCTGCCGGCAGTAGAAGAGCTGGTCGTCGCTGATCTTCGAGGTGGTCGCCTCGTGCTCGATCTGCGCCGAGGCGTTGCGGGCCTCCAGATACGGGAAGGTGTGCGCGCCGCTCTCGTCGCCGATCAGGAGCGAGTCGCATTGCGAGTGATTGCGCGCGCCCGACGCCTTTTGGTGTACCTCGACCAGGCCGCGATAGGCCTGCTGGCCGTGGCCGGCCGCGATGCCCTTCGAGACGATCGTGCTCTTCGTGTTGCGGCCGATGTGGATCATCTTCGTTCCGGTGTCGGCCTGTTGGTAGTGATTCGTCACGGCGACGGAGTAGAACTCACCGACCGAGTCGTTGCCCTGCAGGATGCAGCTCGGATACTTCCAGGTGATCGCCGAGCCGGTCTCGACCTGGGTCCACGAGATCTTCGAGCGCGCCCCGCGGCAGGCGCCGCGCTTGGTGACGAAGTTGTAGATGCCGCCGCGACCGTCCTTGTCGCCCGGGTACCAGTTCTGGACGGTCGAGTACTTGATCGCGGCGTCGTCGAGCGCGACCAGCTCGACGACCGCCGCATGCAGCTGGTTCTCGTCGCGCATCGGGGCGGTGCAGCCCTCGAGATACGACACGCTGGCGCCCTCGTCGGCGACGATCAGAGTGCGCTCGAACTGGCCGGTCTTCGCCTCGTTGATCCGAAAGTAAGTCGACAGCTCCATCGGGCAGCGCACGCCGCGCGGCACGTACACGAACGAGCCGTCGGTGAAGACCGCCGAGTTCAGCGTCGCGAAGAAGTTGTCCGAGTACGGGACGACCGAGCCGAGATACTTCCGCACCAGCTCGGGCTGAGTCTTGACGGCGTCGGAGAACGAGCAGAACACGATGCCGAGTTCCGCGAGCTTGGCCTTGAACGTGGTCGCGACCGAGACCGAGTCGAAGACCGCGTCGACCGCGACGCCGGCCAGGAGCTTCTGCTCCGAGAGCGGGATGCCCAGCTTCTCGAAGGTCTTCCGGATCTCCGGATCGACCTCGTCCATGCTCGTGAGCTTCTTTGCCGCCTTCGGAGCCGAGTAGTAGCTGATCGCCTGATAGTCGATCGGCGGGAACTTCACCTTGGCCCAGCGCGCGTCCTCCTCGCGCATCTCGCGCCAGCGGCGGAACGCGCGCAGGCGCCACTCGAGCAGCCAGGCGGGCTCG
>JBIOJK010000187.1:0-5105 GCA_044450765.1 Myxococcota bacterium
AGCAGTTCGCCGTGGTCGGCTCGCCCGACGAAGTGATTCCCAGGTTCAAAGCGCGCTTCGGCGACGTCGTGGACCGCACCACGCTCGGGTTCGCCGTCGGCTCGAAGCCGAGCCTGAAGGAGCTGATCGCGCAGCTCCACGGCTGAACGCGAATCACTCCGCCGAGGTCACGGGGTCGCCGGCGGCGAGCCGGCCGCCCTCGAGCCAGCGGCCGAGGCCGGGGCTGAAGCGCGCGGCGAGCTTGTCGGCCAACGCGAGATCGTCCGCCGAGAGCTCGTCCCTCCAGCGTCCGTTCGACCCCTTGAACATGAAGCGATCCGAGCCGCCCTCGAACATCGCGTTCAGCGGCCCGAGCAGGATCGCCCCGTCGCGCTTCATCGCCGCGAACGAGGCGGCCTCCACGAGCTTCGGCCAGAGCGCCGCCGGGGTCTCGATGCCGAGAAAGGCGGCGATCCGGCGCATCTCGCCGTCGAGGTCGGCCTTCAAGTCGTTGTAGTGTACGAGCAGCAGATTCTCGCGCCGGCGCTCGCGCCAGTAACTCGTCTCGAAATCCACGAAGGACAGGTCTGGAAAGCCGTCCTGTGCGCCGGGCTGGCTGCCGCGGGTGAACCAGTCGCGCCAGAAGGTACGCACGTCGTCGACGTCGCGCGGGACCGGCCCGAGCTCCGGTGGAGCATTCGCCGCGATCGCTTCGAAGGCGAGCGGAGTGAGTCCCGAGTAGTGATTGAAGAACGACATGCACGCGTCGCGCGGGTCCCGCGCGACGTGGATGTAGCGCACCTCGTCGTAGATCGGCAGGCCGTCGAGCGGCAAATGACTCTTCAGGAAGCGGCGGTGCGTCTGCGCCTCGATCAGCTGGAGCATCGGCTCGAGCGGTATCGTGAAGCGCGCGTCGATCCAGGGCGAAACCTCCATGACCGGGCACGGCGCGGGCGACTGGAAGACCAAAAGGCTCACGATGCGCTGCGTCCAGGTCGTGCCGCACTTCGGCGGCGTCGCGATCACGATGTCGCCCGCGCGCGGCGCATAGCGGTCCCAGCGCGTGCTGTCGTGGGTCCAGGTGTGGTAGGTGCGCGCGGATCTTCGCGGCTCGATCACCCAGACACACTAGCACGCGCGCTCACGCGGCGTCGTGAAAGATGAGCCCCAGACTGAAGCGCGTGCCGGAGCGGATGCGACTAACGCCGTGTCTCATCTGGACGCGGTGGAAGCCGCGTGTCCCGCGGCGCGGGCGCTCGCGCACCGCGAAGATGACCGCGTCGCCGCGCGCGAGCGGCACCACCTCGCCGCGCGACTGCGCGCGCGGGCGCTGCTCGACGAGCAGGAACTCGCCGCCGCTGAAGTCGCGCTCGGGCTCGGAGAGCAGGACCGTCGCCTGCAGGGGGAAGACCTGCTCGCCGTACAGATCCTGGTGCAGGCAGTTGAAGTCGCCGGCTTCGTAGCGCAGCGCGAGCGGCGTGGGTCGCGTCTGACCCGCCGCGTGACACCTCTCGAGGTAGGCCTCGAGCGTTGCCGGGAACTCGCTCGGCTGCCCGAGCTGCGCGCGCCAGCGGTTCGCGATCGGCGCCAGCGCCGCGTAGAGCTCCGCGCGCAGCGACTGGACCAGCGCCGGCAGCGGGTACTGGAAGTAGCGGTACTCGCCGCGGCCGAAGCCGTGCTGCTGCATCACCACGCGCTTGCGGAACACGCCGGCCTCGTCCCAGCGCGCCGAGAGCCCTGCGCACTCGTCCGCCGCGACGAGCCCGGCCACGGTCGCGTGGCCGAGCTCGCCGAGTGACTCGTCGATCCGAGCCGAGTGGAGCGCGCTCATCCGCCCGAGCCGGCGCGCCGCTTGCTGCGCGCGGAGGCGGCGCTCTCGCGCGCGAGCAGCGCCCGCTTGCGCTCGACGCCCCAGCGGTAGCCGGCGAGCTCGCCATCGGCCCGGATCGCCCGATGACACGGGACCAAGAGGGCGAGCGGATTGCGCGCGCACGCCTGCGCGACGGCCCGCACCGCGCGCGGGCGGCCGAGCGTCGCGGCGATCTCCGCATAGCTCGCGGTGCTTCCCAGCGGAATACGCTGCAGCGCGCGCCAGACCTGCGCCTGGAACGCGGTGCCGCGCACGTCGAGCGGCAGCTCGAGCGCGCGCTCGGGCGACGCGATGAGCGCCGCAATTTGCTCGAGCCAAGAGCGCAAGCCGGCGCGGTCCTCGCGCAAGCGGGCCGCGGCGAAGCGCTCCGACAGCCTCGCGACGAGTGACTCGCGCGAGTCACCGAGCTCCGAGGCGCAGATGCCCTTCTCGGTCGCCGCGACCAACACCCAGCCGAGCGCCGTCTTCGCCAGCGCGAAGCGGATCGCCTCGCCCCGCCCTCCGCGCCGGCGCGCGCCGGGCGTCATGCCGAGCGCGGACGCGGCGTCTTCGTAGGCGCGCGAGCTCGAGCCGAAGCCCGCGCCGAACGCCGCCTCGGTCACGCGCTGGCCCGTATCGAGAGCCTCGCCGAAGCGCGCCATGCGGCGGGTGCGCGCGAAGTCCCGCGGCGTCGCGCCGACGACTTGCTTGAAAAGCCGATGGAAGTGGAAGGGACTCACTCCGACCGCCGCGGCCAGCTCGGCGAGCGACGGCGTCGGCTCGCGCTCCGCGAGGATCGCGCACGCCTTCGCGACCGCAGCGAGCTGCGCTTGGACCGCCGTGCGCTCCGTCGGCCGGCAGCGCTTGCAGGCGCGAAAGCCGGCGGCCTCGGCCTCGGCGCAGCTCGCGTGGAACGACACATTTTCGCGTCGCGGCTGGCGCGAGGCGCAGCCCGGCCGGCAGTACACGCCCGTGGTGCGCACCGCGTAGTAGAAGGTTCCGTCGGCGGCGCGGTCTCGGCTCGCGACGGCCTGCCAGCACTTCTCTCGATCGAGCATCGGGGTCTTCTCCTCGTTCATGGTGAGGCGAGGATCGGCGGCGACCCGCGGCGATTCTATCCGAGCCTTGCTTTCTCATTCCGCGCGCCTCACGCAATCGCCCGCGCTTCGTCGCCGGAGCGCAAGCGAGCCGTGATCTGGGCCCGCCAAGCTGCGCAGCAGACGCCGTGGGGCGAGACCTGACTCGGTCTCGACGCTCTTCGAAGCCGATCGACGGCAGGAGCTCGCCCTGCGGCTCGTCTATCCTCTCGCGATGCATTCTGGCGAGCTGCGCGTGCGACTCGCGAGCCCCGGCGACCTGCCGGCGCTGCGGGCGCTGATCCCGCGCTCTGTCCGGGCGCTGTCTCGAGGCTACTACTCCGACGCGCAGATCGAGGGCGCGATCGAGCACGTCTTCGGTCCGGACACCCAGCTGATCGCCGATGGCACTTACTTCGTGGTGACTGCCGGCGAGCGCGTCGTCGCGTGCGGCGGCTGGAGCCGGCGGCGCACGCTGTACGGCGGCGACCAGATGAAGGGCGCCGCCGACCCGCTCGTCGACCCCGCGACAGAGCCGGCGCGCATCCGCGCCTTCTTCGTCGATCCCGATTGGTCGCGCCGCGGCATCGGCTCGCAGCTGATGGACGCGTGCATCGGCGCGGCGCGCGCCGCCGGCTTTCGCACCCTGGAGCTGGCGGCCACGCTTCCGGGCGAGCCCCTCTACCGGGCCTTCGGCTTCCGGGAGCTCGAGCGCGTGAGTGCGCCGTTGCCCGGCGGTCAGGCGCTGCCGATCGTGCGCATGACTCGCGCAGTCGACGCAGAGTGACTATTTTCCGTGACCGGAAGCACAACCGCGCGCGCCCGCGGCCGAAGCCGCTTGGAGACTCCGGCGAGTCACGGGCGGACGGTCACGGGCCGATGAGTTGAGGGTGCCGGAAGAAGACGAAGACCCGACCGAGACCGAGATCGCCGCGGGCCACATGCTGGTCGACGCGGGCCTCGCCGATCAGGCGATCGCGCGCTTCCGCGCGCTGGTGGCGCGCCTGCCCCGCGACCCGCGCACGCACTTCGCCCTGGCGACCGCGCTCGACAGCGCGGACCGCGAGTCCGAGGCGATTCCGGTGTACGCCGAGACGATCCGGCTGCGGCCGACGGGCGAGCTGCTCGCGCGCGCCTATCTCGGGCTGGGCAGCTCGCTCGCGAACGTGGGCCGACACGGCGAGGCTCTCGAGGTCCTGTCCGGCGGCAGCCGCCGCTTCCCGGAGCACGGGCCGCTGCGGGCGTTTCTCGCGCTCGCATCCGCGCGCGCCGGCAAGCCCGCGGCAGCGGTGATTGCGCTGGTCGAAGACCTGCTCGACCACCACGACATGGGCCCGTACGCCGCGGCGATCCGGCGCCAGCTGAAAGACCTCCAGCGCGGCGCGCCCAAGTAGCGCGTGTATTCTGAGTCGCATGCCGAGCGACCTCGCGCATCTGCACCGCGCCGAGCTCTTGTTGGTGAAGCTGCGCGCGTTCGGCATGGCGTCTTGGCTCCTGATCCTGCAGCACGCCGAGCTGGGCGCGCGGGCGCCCCAGGCCCATGCGGTGCTCGCGGCCGGCGTCGTGTACACGGCGCTCACCTACCTGCACGTGCGCCGCGGTCAAGCGGTGCGCGCCGGCGCGATCGCGACGACTCTGTGCGACGCGCTGCTGGTCGCGGCGATCTGTCTCTGGACCGGTGGAATCGCAAGCGACTTCTTCCCGTATTTCTATCTGACGAGCATCGCGGTCTCGATCCGCTTCGGCGCCGGCCCGGCGGCCGCGATGTTCGCGGTGAACGCGCTGCTCTCGGCCGCGCTGTTCACGCTGGCGCCCGTCTCTGCCAGTGACTCCCAGACGGGCGGCGCGCTGGCGCTGCGCGTCTTCTACGTGCTGTTCGCGGCGCTGCTCGGCAGCGCGCTCTCGCGCGACGCGCGCGAGAGCCTCGACGCGGCGCGCAGCGCGCGCGACCGCGCGCGCGACCTCCTGCGCCGGCTGATTCACGCCGAGGAAGAGGAGCGCAAGCGGATCGCGGGCGAGCTTCACGACCGGATGGGCGCCCGTTTCTTCGAGCTCTACTCCGGCATCGACCGCTGCCGCAGCGCGATCGGCTCCGACGAGCCGGAGGCCGCCGAGCGACTCACTCGGCTCGGCGCCGAGGCGCGCGCCTGCGGCGACGAGATCCGCGAGCTGATGAACGAGCTGCGGCCGACGGTGCTGGA
>JBIOJK010000188.1:0-5025 GCA_044450765.1 Myxococcota bacterium
TGCACCTGGCGTGGGACCGCGCGCATCCGGATCTGGAGGGGTTCTTCGCCGAGCTACTCGCGGCGGAGACGGACGTGAAGCTGCGCAAGTACGCCGCGGCGGGGCTCGCACGCTGTCGCGCAGTGACACGTCCATGCTGACTCCGGAGCAGCGCAGCGAGTTCGCGGAGCGCGGTCTGCTGCGGCTCGCGGGCATCACCGATCCTAAGGTCGTCGGCGCCTTGCGCGAGCGCGTGCTCGCGTTTCTGGCGGAGCGCAAGCTCGTGCCGGAGTCACCGCCGCCCGGCTTCACGTTGACTCCTTCGGTCGCCGCGTCGGTCGTGAACGCGCACGGCTTCGAGGAGACCTGGGGCGCGCCCGTGCTCGCGGCGGTCGACGAGTTGCTGGGCGCTGGCGCGTGGCACGTGCCCAAGCACGCGGGGCAGCTCCTGGCCATGGCGTGGCCGCAGAGCGGAGTGACTTGGGAGCTCCCGCACAAGAGCTGGCACCTGGACTATCGCGCGCCGAGCACACCGCACAGCGCGCCGGGTGTCCAGCTCTTTCTCTGCCTCGACACCGTCGAGCCGCGCGCGGGCGGTACGTTGGTCGCCGCCGGCACGCCGCGGCTGGTCGACGCCATTCGTCGGCGCATGGGCCCGAGCTGGCTCGGGCGCTCGGCCGATGCGCGCGGGGAGCTGCGCGCAGAAGTCCCGTGGTTCCGCGAGCTCTGCGCGCTGCGCTCCGGAGAGGACCGGGTCGCACGCTTCATGAGTCAGGCTGGCCAGCACGCCGGCGTGTCACTCCGCGTCGAGGAGCTGACGGGCGTCCCCGGCGACGTCTACGCGATGCACCCCTGGATGGTCCACGCCGCCGCGCTCTCCAACTGCGGCGCGCGGCCGCGCATGGTGCTGACCGAGCGCATTCGCTGCACGCGCGATGTCACAATGCCGGGATGAATCCGACCATTGCCCTATCCGCCGTGCTTCTTGCGATCTGCAGCGCCGCCTGCTCGTCGATGGAGCAGTTCGAGACGAAGGCCGACTACGACCGCTACGTCGCCGGGCTGCACTTGTACGGAATCACTGCGCAGGCGGCGACGGCCGAGGTCTCGCGGGAGGGCTTCGCATGCCACCCGACCTCGAACGTGATCCAAGGCGCGCCCAACGAGGTCGTGGTGGTCTGCACGAGACACGCTTCGTCGCTGCGCTGCAGTCAGGAGCAGTCGATCGTCTTCCGACTCGACTGGATCGGCGAGCCGAAGCCCGAGGCCGCGGCGGGCATGCGAGTGAACAGCGTCGGAAGCGCAGCCGGCGAGCAGACCTGCTGAGCGCTCAGGGCCGGCTCGCCGCCAGCAGGCGAGTCAGCACGCGGTCGAGCGCCGCCGCGAACGCGTGCTTGGCGCGCGCGTCGAACGGCGCGGGGCCGCCGGTCGCTTCGCCCGTGCCGCGCAGCTGGTCCATGAAGTCGCGCACCGAGAGCCGCGGGCCGATCGTCTCGGCGGTGTGCTCGGCGCCACGCGGGTCGAGCACCGCGATCTGCTTCGGCACCAGCAGCGCGGCGAGCGGAATGTCCTGAGTCACGACCAGGTCGCCCGGCTTCGCGTGCAGGGCGATGTGCCGATCGGCGACATCGGGCCCCCCCTCGACCCGGACCGCGGTCACCCAGGAGACTCCGTGTGGCGGCTGCAGCGGCCGATTCGCGACGAGCACCGCGGGCAGCTTCAGCCGGACCGCGGCGCGGTACACGAGCTCCTTCACGTCGCGCGGCGCGGCGTCCGCGTCGATCCAGATCGTGAGAGTCACGGCCGGAGAGCGTAGCGGCCGGGATCCGATCGGTCCGGATCCCGGCCGCAGATTTGCGAGGAGCTCAGGAGCGCGAGTCAGTCCTCGAAGCCCCAGATCTTGGTGAGCCGCGCGGGAACGATCTCCCAGGTCGGGTTGTCGCCGTGCTGCTGCGTGTAGAACACGCGCCAGCCGCCGATGAACGGGATCGGGAACGTCGTGCCCAGGATTCCGAAGACGCTGGGATCGCCGTTCGAGACGTGGAAGCCGGTGATCTCGTTGTCGCCCTCGTTCTGGAAGCCGCCGCCCAGAGCCCCGAGCGCGGAGTCGATCGTCGCCGAAGGATCGCGGCCTTCCGCGAGCAGGCGCACGGGCGCCGGCGCGCCGGGTGCGCCGTAGTTCACGCGCACGTCGAAGAGCCAGGCCGAGTCGAGCGCGTTGCGCTGCGTGTGCAGCCCGTCGCCCGCGTCTTCGACGAACACGACACCGTTCGGTGTCAGGAACGAGACGTTGTCGAGGCCCGTGCGCGCGACGTCGCCCAGATAGAAGAGCGACAGCGTGCCCGCGTCCGAGCCCGGGCGCGACAGGGTGAGCTTCAGGATGCTGCCGAAGCCACCGAAGGCCGAGCCCGCTTCGCTCAGCAGGTTCGTGTCACCCGTCTCGTCGAAGAAGAACTGGGTGAAGCGGCTGCCGGGCCGGAACTGGCCGTTCTCGGGCCGCTTGAACGGCGTGCCCCCCGCCGCCTTCGCCAGCGCGTTCGCGCTGAACGGCGCGCTGCCGTCCACGGCCGTGTCGTGGATCGTGACGAAGCTCGTCTGAAACACCTTGCCGTACGTGTGCAGGTCGCCGACGTCCGCCGACAGGATGTCCGCGTCCGCCTGGCCCGCGTGGAACGAGATCGGCTGCCCCGGGTGGGCGAGTGACTGGACTTGCAGGACCTGCAGCTTGCCGCCGCGGGTCAGATCGCGCGCGTCGTTGGGCAGGAAGCGGTAGAGGAAGCTGTTCGGCTGCTTCGCGTGCGTGTTCACGGCGCCCGCCGGGCCGCCGACGTCCTCGACGATCCACAGGTTTCCGAGCGAGTCGTTCTGGATGCCCTCGTAGCCGGCGCGGCCGAAGATCCCCGAGAGATCTTCGACGGTCGACGGAAAGTCGAGCGTGGCAGAGTAGACTCCCGGCGCGCTCGGGTTCTCGGTCGTGAACAGCAGACGCTGTGCGAACGGATCCCAGGTCGAGCCGTCGATCGTCGCGATCGGGACGCCGTCGACGTCGTGATCCGCCATGAGAGTCACCTTGTGCGGGCCGTCGGCGTCGAGATTGATGCGCGAGATGAAGCTCGTCGCGCGGCCGCTCGCGTCGCTGACCGCGAGCTCGTGGCCTTGGAAGATGAAGTGATTGCCATAGTCGTAGTTCGGGTCGGCTCCCGTCGCGTGGTCCAGCACGAGATAGGTGTTCTTGTCGGGCTCGGTCTTGGTCGCCTCGACGTTGTGCGTCGGGGTGTTCAGGTCGCCGGGCGCGGGCAGCATGGGCCCATTGCCGTCGTAGCCGTAGAAGGGGATCGCCGGGGTGGGATTCTCGAGCGGTGTCGAGCCCTGTGCTCGAGCGATCTCGGCGAGCTCGGGCGGCAGCACGTTCGGCCGCGACACTCCGACGACCTTCGTGTTCGCGCTCGGAACGCCGGTGATTCCACCCGCGCTCGCTCCGCGCGACAACGCCGCGACGGATGCCGCGGCCAGTGCAATTCGGACGACAGACTTGGTTCGCATGAATCTCTCCATAGTGCTCCACCCGACGTGGGCAGGCGCCGCATCAGACGATGCGGCCGATGTCACTGCGGGGAAGCGGCAGACACGATTCGGTTGCGAGTTCGCGAGCGAGCCGAGCGCAGTGTCTCGCGCGCATGGCGATTCGAGGGGCCGTGCGGGCGACCCGCGGCGCGGAGAGGCGGCCGCCGATCGTGTTAGGATGCAGTCGACGGGCATGACCACGCGAATCGCCGAAGCGAACAAGGATCACGCGGAGTTCCTGGCCTGGGTGTGTCTCGCGGCTGCGCGCTCGCACCTGCCGCGCGGCTTCTGGGACTTCTTCCTCGACGAGAGCGAGGAGCGGATCCTGTCCTATCTCGCGGCCCTGGCGGTCAGCTCGCGACCTCACCCGTTCCACTACTCGGCGTTCTTCGTCGCCGAGGTCGACGGTCGACCCGCCGCCGCGCTCTGCGGATTCACCGACGAGGAGAACGGCTTCGAGGAGCTCGGGGCGGTGCTCGCCGAGGCCGACGAGTCAGCCGGCCGGCCGCCTCAAGCCGCACAGCTCGGCATGGCGCGCATGGGCGCTTTCATGGCGGTCGTGCCCCAGCACCCGCCGCGCGCCTGGATCGTGGAGAACGTGGCCACTCTTCCGGAGTTCCGCCGCCGCGGGCTCGTGACTCGGCTGCTCGAGCCGGTCCTCGAGCGCGGCGCCGCCCGCGGAGCGCCGTGCGCGGACATCGGCGTGTTCATCGGCAACGACCCGGCGCAGCTCGCCTACGAGAAGGCGGGCTTCCGCACGGTGAGTGAGAAGCGCAGCGAGGAGCTCGAGCGGACCTGGGGAAGCCCCGGGCTCCGGCTGCTGCGGCGCGCGTACTAGAGGAGCACTGAGTCGGTGGGCACGGAAGAGAACAAGCGCGTGGTGGCCGAGCTGTGGGCGTGCCTGTACCGGAAGGACTTCGCGGGCGTGGCCGCGCGCATCGCTCCGAGCGGCTTCTACGAGGATGTGCCCGCGCCCGATCGCGGCGCGCGCGGCTCGGCGAACGTGGTGAAGCGGCTGCGCGTCGGCCTCGATCCCGTCGCGCGCTTCGAGCACGACGTGCACCGCGTGGTGGCCGAAGGTGACTCGGTGATCGTCGAGCACACCGAGATCTGGCACTTCGACACCGGTGAGAAGATCAGAAACCGCTTCGTGACCGTGCACGAGGTGCGCAACGGCAAGATCGAGCTGTGGCGCGACTACTGGGACCTGAACACGTTGATGTCACAGGCGCCCAAGTGGTGGATCGAGCGGATCGCGAAGCACACCGACGCGGAGTGGACGTAGCGCTAGATCTTCGCTGCCGCCCCCGGCGCATCGAAGTCCAGCGCGTGCCCGGCGCCGCGGATCTCGACGATCTCGGCCTTGCTCCCGAGAGCCTTAGCGAAGCGCTTCGCGTAGCTCGGCGGCATGAGCCGGTCCTCGCTGCCCCAGACGAGCTTGACCGGGCAGGTGACTCGCCGGAGCCGCTTCGCCGTCCCCAA
>JBIOJK010000189.1:0-4933 GCA_044450765.1 Myxococcota bacterium
GCGGATCTCGACGATCTCGGCCTTGCTCCCGAGAGCCTTAGCGAAGCGCTTCGCGTAGCTCGGCGGCATGAGCCGGTCCTCGCTGCCCCAGACGAGCTTGACCGGGCAGGTGACTCGCCGGAGCCGCTTCGCCGTCCCCAAGTCCCCCAGCGGCCAGAGCAGGCGCGATGCGGCTTCCACCGCGCGGACCTGGACGATCGTCCACTCCGTCGCGTCGTCGGCCGAGAGACCGGCGGGCGGAGTGAGTCGCTGCTTCTGGAACTCGGCGGGCTTGCTCGAGAGCAGCGGCGCGAGCTCGTTCGCTCGCCGGTTGAAGGGGTCGCCGGGCGGCTCCTTCTCGTCGTAGAGGCCGAGCGGCGCGATCAACACCAGGCTCTTCACCGACGCGCGCGAGAAGGCGGCGACTTCGGCGGCGAGCATGCCGCCGATCGAGTGACCGACGAGATCCCGGCCCTCGAGGCCGGCGGCCTCGAGCAGGTCGAGCATGCAGATGATCCAGTCCGCGAACGTGTCGAGCTGCTTGTGGAGCAGCCCGCCGCCCGGAAAGCCGGGGAGCGAGGGCACGATCACGCGCCGGCGCTGCGCGAGCTCGTCCAGGAACGGCGTCCAGGCGAGCAGGCCGCCGAGCCCGGCGAGATAGCCGACGGTCTCGCCGCTGCCCTTCTCCCAGACGCGGACCTCTTCGCCGCCGATGCGAACGTGAGTCTCTTTCACTCCCTGCGCGGTCATCGCACGACCACCGGTCGCGGGTTCGAGCGCTCCTCGCGCGGGAGCGGCTTCGGCCACCAGCGGTCTTCCCACTTGTCCTCGAAGAGTGACTTGAGCTGCGGCGCGACGCGCTTCGCGAACAGCTCCGTGTTGTGGAACGCGAGCTCCTTGTTCATGTTCCCGTACTGGAGCAGCATCATGAGCTGGCCGACGTTCATGTTCACCGCGACTTCGCGCAGCTGCTCGGCGACCTCGTCGGGGCTGCCGATGATCACGTAGCCCTTGTCGACGATCTCCTCGAAGGTCGGCGGGCCGTACGCGACCGAGTCACTCGCCTTGGTCGCGGCGGCGACGACCTGCGAAGCGACGCGCGCGCGGATCGTGGCCTCGCTCGAGTAGCCCGCCGGGTTGGCCCAGCGCGCGTCGACGTGCAGACAGCGGTTGAAGAAGTACTCGGCCGGCTCGCGGTACATCTCGAGCGCTTCCTTGCGCGTCTCGGCGACACCGACGAACTGGAGGAAGCCGGCGCGGAACGGATTGCGGTCCTTGCCGAGCCGGTCCATCTCGCTCCAGAAGCCGTCCATCGTGGCCTGGCCGAGCTTGTAGCCGAAGTAACTCAGATACGCGTAGACGTAGTCCATCTCCGCGCACCAGCGCCACGTCTCGATCGAGCCGCCGCCGGGGATCCAGACGGGCGGATGCGGCTTCTGGACCGGCTTCGGCCAGGTGTTCACGTAGCGCAGCTGATTGAAGCGGCCGTTGAACGCGAACACGTCCGGCTCGGTCCAGGCCTTCATCACCAGGTCGTGCGCCTCGAGATACTTCTCGCGCAGCTGACTCGGGTTCTGGCCGTAGCAGTAGACGGTGTCCATGGGAGTGCCGACCGGGAAGCCGGCGACCAGGCGCCCGCCCGAGATGCAGTCCAACATCGCGAACTCTTCCGCGACGCGGGTCGGCGGGTTGTAGAGCGCGAGTGAGTTGCCCATGACGACGATCGCGGCATCGCGCGTGCGCCGCGCCAGCGACGCGGCGATGATGTTTGGCGAGGGCATCAGGCCGTACGCGTTCTGGTGGTGCTCGTTCACGCAGATGCCGTCGAAGCCGATCTCGGCCGCGAACTCGAGCTCGTCCATGAAGTCGTTGTACATGCCGTGCGCTTTGGCCGGATCGAACAGGCGCGAGTCGATGTCGACCCACACCGACGGGTGCTTCTTGGTGAAGTCCTCGGGCAGGTCGGTGTAGGGCATCAGGTGGAACCACAGGAGCTTCATGGGTGCACCTCTCTGGGGACGCGCGTCCCCGCCAGGTTGTGAAGTGAGTCGCGCAGCAGCGCGCGGGCGCGGACGAAGCCGAGCCGCTCGTCGAAGAACGCCGAGGTGGACAGACCGACGACCAGCGCGTACGCGGCCTCGGCGGCGTCGGCCGGCGTGAGACTCGCCGCGCGCGGGCTCTCGGCGAACGTGCGCGCGAGCCAGCTCTTCGCCATGCGGTCGAAGTGCGCCTTCGTCTGGTGCAACACTTTGTCGTGTACGGCGAGGCCGAAGAACTCGAGCGTGATGCCGAGGTCGTTCTTGTCGAGCAGCTTGCCGCCGAAGAAGTACTCGGCCACGCGGTCGAGCCGGTCCGGCATCGGCTCTGCGTCGAGCGCGGCCAGGCCCGTCATGATCTGCGCGGTCACGCCCTCGAAGCAGGCGTTCAGGACGTCTTCCTTGCCCTTGAAGTAGTAGAGCAAGTGACTCGGCGTCATGTGCGCCGCGCGCGCGACGTCGGCCAGGGTGGTCGCCGCGAAGCCGCGCGCGAGCATGCGCTCGCAGAGCGCCGCGATGATCCGCTCGCGGCGGCTCCCGGGAGTCACTTGCCCTTCCAATGCGGCTTCCTCTTCTCGGCGAACGCCTTCGGCCCCTCGACGAAGTCCTGACTGCGCACCATCTCGCCGATCGCCGGGTAGCGTCCGTTGTCAGTCGCCTCCTTCAGGTCGGCGACGTTCAAGCTGCCCATCACGGTCTGCTTGCTCGCGCGGATCGAGACGGGCGAGCACTCGAGGATCTGCTCCGCCCACGCGCGCGCGCGCTTCATCAGCTCGTCGTGCGGCGCGACGTCGGTCACGAAGCCGAGCTCCTTGCCCTCCTGCGCAGACACGCGGCGGCCGGTCAGGATCATGCCCATCGCCTGCTTCAGCGGAATCATGCGCGGCAGCCGCTGCAGGCCGCCCGCAAGCGCCGCCAGCCCGACGCGCGGCTCGGGCAGCGCGAAGAGCGCCTTCTCGGCCGACGCGATGATCAAGTCACAGGACAGCGCGATCTCGAAGCCGCCGCCCATCGCGACCCCGTTCACCGCCGCGATCACGGGCTTGGTCATGCCGAAGCGCGCGGTGAGTCCCGCGAAGCCCTTCTCGGGCTGGCCCCGCATGTCGCCGCCGGTCGCCTGATACTTCAAATCGTTGCCCGCCGAGAACGCGCGGTCGCCGGCGCCTGTGATGATTCCGATCCAGAGCTCGGGGTCCGCCTCGAACTGGTCCCACGCGGCAGACAGCTCGCGATTCGCCGGCGGGTGCAGCGAGTTCATCACCTCGGGCCGATTCATGGTGACCGTGAAGATGTGCCCGTCGCGCTCGGTCTTGCAGAACTCGGGCATCTCTGCCCTCCCGATTTGAATGCCATTCTACATCGGTCCGGGTGCACAATGCGGCTGTGACCGGACGCACGTACGCCGTCGCCCTCGCGATCGGAGCGGCGCTTTCGACGAGCGCCACGAGCCGCGCCACGACGGTGACCTACGATCTCTCCGGGATCTCGAGCTATCGGATCGCAACCACCCTCGCCCCGCCGATTGGCTACGTCGAAATCCCGGCCGCGCCCGGGAGCTCCCTCACCCTCGACCTCGACGCCAATGGCGACGGCAACTCGGGCGACGTCACGGTCGTCGACGCCGCGATGCTGATCAAAGGGGACTTGATAGACCCCGCTTGGCTCTCGACTTATGGCTCGGTCGACGCCGATTTCGTCCTCAGGTTGAGCGGCGGTCTGGGCCAGGCGAGTTTTCCAGACCTCTACGTGCAGTGGTCGACCCCGGCGAGCTACGTCGTCGGCGGCAACGTGACCTGTTCGGGCCCAATTTGTGGCGTCTTCGGGTGGCAGCCGGGGACGCCACACACGTACGCCGATCTCCTCGCCGATGGTGCGGGCCTCACGGCGCCGACCTCGCTCGCTCTCGGGGTCTGGAACTTGGGAAATGGCGGGCAGACCTTCAGCTACTGCGCCCCGAGCCTCGACACGGAGTTTGGCTGCAGGAACCTTCTCGTCACTTCCCGTGTGCCGAGTGGTGCCTGGGTCGACGCCATCGTGCTCGCGGGCGTCGCCATCCCCGAGCCTGCGCCGTTCCTGCTGCTCGCCCCCGCGCTGCTCGCGCTCGCGCTCCGGTCGCGCGCATCGGGTACGATGCGCCGCCATGAAGCTCACTGATCTGTTCTCTGTGCAGGGGAAGGTCGCGCTCGTGACGGGCGGCACGCGCGGCATCGGGCTCATGATCGCGCGCGGGTTCGTCGAGAACGGCGTGCGCACGTACATCTGCTCGCGCAAGAAGGACGCGTGCGCCGAGGCCGAGCGCGAGCTGGCGAAGCTCGGCGAGTGTCACGCGATCCCGGCCGACCTCGCGACCGCGGACGGCATCGCGCGGGTCGTGCGCGAGCTCTCGAGCCGCGAGTCCGGGCTGCACATCCTGGTGAACAACGCGGGCGCGAACTGGGGCGCGCCGATCGACGAGTTCCCCGAGGCCGGCTGGGATAAGGTCATGGACCTGAACCTGAAGTCGATCTTCTTCCTGACGCGCGATCTCTTGCCGCTCCTGCGCAAGGCGGCGACTCACGCGGACCCGGCGCGCGTGATCAACATCGGCTCGATCGACGGGCTGCACGTGCCGCTGCTCGACACGTTCGCGTACTCGTCGGCGAAAGCAGGCCTGCACCACCTGACTCGCGTGCTCGCGAAGAAGCTCGCGCCCGAGCACATCACGGTGAACCCGATCGCGCCCGGACCGTTCGAGAGACAGATGATGAAGGCGACGCTCGACCGCTTCGGCGACATGATCACGAAGCAAAACCCGCGCGGCCGCATCGGCGAGCCCGAGGACTTGGCGGGCACGGCGATCTATCTGGCGTCGCGCGCCGCGTCCTACGTGACCGGCACCGTGCTGCCCGTCGACGGCGGGAGCGTGACCACGATTTGAC
>JBIOJK010000190.1:0-4862 GCA_044450765.1 Myxococcota bacterium
CGCGATCGACCGGCGTGACTCGAGCGACCTCGGCGGGAAGGCCGACGCCTTCGCCGGCTTCCAGCGCGAGAACGAGCGCTGGAAGGCGCAGCGCGGCCGCGTGATGGAGCAACAGGTCGAGCTCGAGAAGCTGCTCTTCGAAAAGTCGGTCCGCGATCGCCATCTGGACGACCGCGCCTTCATGTTCAAGCAGCGGCTGCTGACCTTCTAGTCCTCGTCATCGGCGGGCGGCTCTTCCTCGGGCTCTTCGACCTCGGCGGGCTCGACCGCGGCTGGCGCACCGGGCTCGTCGATCTCGATGTCCTCGAACTCGAGATCCTCGGGATCGATCGGCGTGTCGAGGTCTTCTCCCTCTTCGAGCGGCGGCGGCGCGGGCTTCGCGACTTTCTTCGGAGCCGGAGGAGGGCTGGCCTTCTTCGCGCGCGTTCGCTTCGGCTTCTCGAACGCCGGCGACTGGCGCTGATCGGCGCCGCATTTCGGACAGCGCGGCTCCGGCTTCTGTAGGTCGTAGAACTTCGCTTGGCAGGAGTAGCAGGTCCACTTCTGTCCGAGCTTGGTCTTGCGGGCGGCATCCATACGGCTGGGCGCTCCTTTGCGGCGGGGGTATACCACGGGGGCGGGCAAGAGCAAGGCGGGCGCTCCAATCGAGGCCCAGCTCGCGATCTACGATTTAACAGAATGCTACTTATCGGAAGTTCTAGCGGAGGCGCGGGTCGATGTTGTAGACCGCCGAACTGAGTCAGCGAGCTCGGGTCAGATCAGTTCGCGGGCGCCGGGGTCGCGGGTGCCGGCGCGGGTGCCGGCGCGGCGTCGAGCTTGGCCTGCTGCAGCCCGATGCGCTGAACGACTTTCTCCTGGTCCGCGAGCTCCGGCGACGCCGAGAGCGCTTCGCGGTACGCGGCGATCGCGCGCTCGGGCGCGTTCGCCCGCGCATAGGCATCGCCGGCCGAGATCCAGAGCAATGCCCGCGGCGGATAGGCCTCGATCTTGGCGCCGGCCTCGTAGGCCTGGGCGCCGGCCAGTGTGTCGCCCTTCTGGTCGAGCGTGTAGCCGCGCAGGCGCAGCGCGATCGCGCGGCGCGCGTCGGTCGGGTCGAGTGACTCGCACAGCTTCGCCAGCCGCGCGTCGGCGGCGTCGAGCCGGCCGAGGTCGACCTCGAGCTCCGCCGCCTTGATCCCCGCGATCGCCGCCAGCGGCCGGTTCGCGTGCTGCGCGATGAACGCGTCGAACTCGGCGAGCGCGGCCTCGCGTGCCTTCGTGGCCTGCTCGGCGTTCGCGGGCTCCGGCACGAAATACTCGCCGGGGTTCGCGCCCATCGCCTCGGCGAAGCGCGCCTCGATGCGCGCGAGCTCGCTCTGCTCGGCCTCCCGGGTGCGGCGCTGCCACTCGAAGATCCCGGCGCTGATCGCGCCGATCACGAGCACCACCGCGGCGCCGATCATGATCTCGCGCCCATGGTCGTTCGCCCAGGCGAACGCGTCCTGCAGCCGGGCTTCGAAGCCCTCCAGGCGCGTGTCGGTGTCGCTGTGTGGGCGCGGCGTCATGCTTGGGAGTCTCCCCTCTCGTGCGCTCCGGCGGCGCGGGATCTTAGCGGGTTTTCGCCTCGGATCCGGCCGAATCTGCGGCCGCCTCGAGCTCGCGCTCGCGCCGGCCGCGCAGCCGCACGCGCACGGGCGCGGAGCGGATGCCGAAGCGCTTGCGCATGAACGACTCGAGATAGCGGTGGTAGTTCCGCGCGATCAGGGACGGGTCATTCATGAACACGAGCAGCGTGAACGGCCGGGTCGAGATCTGAGTCGCGTAGAAGAAGCGCGCGCGTCGCTTGCCCCGGAGCGGCGGCGTGTTCTTCGCGATCGCGTCCTCGAGCGCGCGGTTCAGCTCCGAGGTCGCGATCTCGCGCACCTGCTCGTCGAACAGGCGCAGCGCCTCGGGTAGCGCTTCGGCGAGGCCGAGCCCGGTGGTCGCGCTGGTGCGCAGGACCACGGGGTCGGGCACGAAGCCGAGACGCCGCTCGAGCTGCCGCTCGATCTCCGCCGCGCGCGAAGTGTCTGCGACCTGGTCCCACTTGTTCAGCAGCAGCGCGACCGGCCGGCCGCGGTCGAGCGCGAGCCGCGCCAGCTTCGAGTCGTGCTCCGCGACGCCGACCGCGGCGTCGAGCACCAAGAGCGCCACGTCGCAGCGCTCGAGCGACCGCAGGGCCATCAGCGCGCTGCCGCGCTCGATCCGGTCCGAGCGCCTGCCGCCGCGCCGCATTCCCGCCGTGTCGACCAGAATCACTTCGCGACCGCCGACCGCGAGACTCGAGTCCGTCGAGTCTCTGGTCGTGCCCGGCTCGTCGGCGACGATGTTCCGCTCCTCGCCGAGCCAGGCGTTGAGCAGCGACGACTTGCCGACGTTCGGGCGGCCGATGATCGCGAGCCGCGGCGGGCCGACCCGCGCGGGCTCCGGTGAGTCCCGGGGCGCCGCGGGCGGCAGCTGTTCGGCGATCGCGAGCTCGAGGTCCGGGATGCCTCGCGCGTGCGCGGCGCAGGTCGGCACGACCGCCGCGAAGCCGAGCTCGTGGAACTCGCCGGTCTGCGCCTCGATGCGCGGCGTGTCGGCCTTGTTCGCGACCACGACCACCGGCACGCCGCCGCGGCGCAAGAGGCCCGCGATCTCGCGGTCGAGCGGCAGGAGCCCCGCGCGCGCGTCGACCACGAACGCGACCACGGCCGCCTGCGAGAGCACCAGGCTGACCTGCCGGCGCACCGCCGCGGGGATGCCCTCTTCGGCTTCCGGGTCCAGACCGCCCGTGTCGACCAGCAGCACCGGCCGGCCCTCGATCTCGGTCGTGACCGCGACGCGATCGCGGGTGACGCCGGGCCGATCCTCGACCAGCGCGCGGCCCTCGCGGAGCAGGCGGTTGAACAGGGTCGACTTGCCGACGTTCGCCCGGCCCACGATCGCGACCAGCGGCGGGCCCGCGCTGTCACTTCTCTTCACGTCGACGCCACTCCCGTAAGCTCCGGCGAAACCAGTGGTTGACACTGCTAGCGGTTTTAGGCGAGGCTCGCCGGGACTCGGCGTCCGGTCGCTTCGGGGAGGGTCCGGCAATGATTCGCAGTCTAGAGGCCTTCAGCGTGCGCGCAGCGCTTCTCGGAGTGCTGCTCGGCACTCTCGTGAGCCTTGCCCCGAGCGAAGCGCGGGCCGACTCGTCGCAGATCTGCCGGGCGGGCGCGAACATGTTCCTGGCCCCGTTCGATGCCTTCCTCGGCCCGTTCATCGCGGGCAAGGACGAGTACTACGGCCTGAGGGAGATCGGCGACCCCAAAGCCCTGAAGGTGGTGGGCGCGGTCCCGGGCTACATCCTGCTGATGGGCATGCAGCTCGGCGGCTCGATGTTCCGCGAGATGGCCGCGCTCATGGAGCTGCCGATCGGCATGGTCACCCTGTTCCGCGACGGCGCACAGCCGCCGCTGTTCCGCTCGCAGGAAGAGGCTTGGGCGCTCTACACGAACGACTTCGGCCCCTGCCCCGTCCACTTCGCCGTCTCGTACAACACGATCAACGACGGCTGAGCTCCGCCAGCACCCGCTCGCGCGCCGAGTCACGCGCGTCCGCGTCGACCCAGGCGACCTGCGTCTCGGCGCGGAACCAGGTGCGCTGCCGCTTCGCGTAGCGGCGCGTGGCAATCCAGATGCGCTCGCGGGCAGTCACTTGATCGAGCCCCCCGGCGAGTAACTCGCCGACCTCGCGGTAGCCGATCGCGCGCAGCGGCCGCAGGCTCGCACCGAAGCCCGCCGCGTGCAGCCCGCGCACTTCGTCGACCCACCCGGCGCTGAACATCGCGTCGACCCGGCCGCGCAGGCGCTGCGCGAGCGCGGCGCGCTCGAGCGCGAGGCCGATCCAGCGCACGTCGAACGGCCGGTCGCCGAAGCGGTGCTGCGCGTGCTGCTGCGAGATCGGCTGCGCGGCGAGCGCGAGCGCTTCGAGCGCGCGCACCGTGCGCACCCGGTCGCGGGGCGAGATGCGGCGCGCGGCGTCGGGATCGCGCCGTTCGAGCTCGCCGCGCAAGTCGCCGTCCGAGCGCGCCTCGAGCTGCGCGCGCAGGTGCGGATCGGATTCCGCGCCGCCGATCAGACCGCCGGCGAACGCGCGCGCGTAGAGACCGGTTCCACCGACCAGGAGCACGGGCCGGCCGCGCGCGGCGATCTCGCTGGCGGCCGCGCGCGCGGCGGTCGCCCAGCGCCCGGCCGACATCGGCTCGTCGGGCGCGACCAGGTCGAGCGCGTGATGCGGAATGCGCGCGCGCAGCTCGGCGCTCGGCTTCGCGGTGCCGATGTCCATGCCGCGGTAGACCTGCATCGAGTCAGCGCTCACGATCTCCGCGCCGGTCCGCTCGGCGACCGCGCACGCGAGCTCCGTCTTGCCGGTCCCGGTCGGCCCGACGATCGCCACGACGCGCGGGCGGTCCGCGCTCATCCTCGGCGCAGAAAGCGCCGCTCGAGCTCTGCCTGGTCGAGCGTGAGTGAGATCGGCCGCCCGTGCGGACAGTTCGCGAACCAGATCTCCGCGTCGAGGCCGGCGAGCAGCGCGCTGACTGCACGCGCGTCGAGCCGGTCGCCCTTGCGCACCGCCGAGTGACACGCCGCGGTCGCGACCAGATCGTGAAGCGCTCGCTCGAGGCCGTCGCGCCCCTCGCGCTCCGCCGGCTCGCGCAAGAGCCCCGCCGTCTCGCGCAGCAGCCCGGCCCAGTCGGTGCCGGCGCGCTCGGCGAGCAGGGCCGGGAGCGCGCGCAGGCGCGCGCTCGTGGTCCCGCGCAAGGTCGCCGCCCCGATCTCCAGCTCGACGCCGGCGCGCGCCAGCAGCGCGGCGTTCGCGGC
>JBIOJK010000191.1:0-4838 GCA_044450765.1 Myxococcota bacterium
CGAGAACGGCATCACGACGCCGTACCAGCGCCGGAAGTAGACGCCGAGCATCAGCAACAGGATGCCGAGTGACAGCGCGAGGATCAGCACGATCTCCCACTTGTAGAAGAACGTCCAGCCGACGAGGATCGGCTGGCCGGTGAGATGCACCGTGACCAGGCCGTCCTTCTCGAGCTCCTTCTTCAGCTCGTGGATCTCGGTGAAGATCCGCTGGTAGTCGAGGCGGCTCTCGAGGAAGCCGGCAGTCACCATGGCCGAGGTATCGTCGACGGAGACGAAGCGACCGTACACCTGCTTGTTCTGGTGGATGCGGTCGGGCAGACCGGCGAGCACCGCCTTGGGCAGAAGGGTTCCGTCGGGGCCGAGTAGATTCTCTCCGTCGAGCTTGTAGGTATCCGGCAGCTCGCCCAGGCGGAGCAGGAGAAACTCGAGCTCCGCGTTCTCGCGCCGCACGTCGGTGAACTGGGCCACCGCCTGCTCGTCGCCGGTCGCGGCCTTCTTGGTCAGATCCGAGTCCGCCATCAGCAGCGGCTCGAGCACCTGCTTGCGCTTCTTGACGAACTCGGTGAAGGCGGCGAGCTCGTGCGGCGGCGACTCACCGCGCTTCTCGGCGCGCTGCATCGCGCGGCGCGTGAAGAACTGCGCTTCGAGCAGCGCGATCGGCTCCTCGCCGACGACCTGGTTCGAGCGGATGATGCCCGACTGATCGATGGCGGTGTCGCGCACCGTCACGGCGGTCATCGAGACGACCTGGCCGTGATCGACGCCTTCGACCTTGTCGATCTGGTCGGTGAACGCGTACACCTTCTCGAGCACGCGCTCGTCGTAGACCGTGCCCTGCTTCGCGACGATCGCGGCGACCACCACGTTCGCGCTGCCGAACTGCCGGTTGTACTTCTCGTAGATCTGGATGAACGGGTGATTGCGCGGAAGCAGATCGATGAACTGACTGAAGACCTGCAGCTGCAGCGCGTTGTACGCGAAGAAGACCGTCGCTCCGCCAATCAGGATGAGATTGATCAGCCGATGGCGGATGAAGAAGCGCGAGAAGCGGAGCATCAGCGCGTCCATGAGATCCCGTTCCCCCCCGAGGTTCCGCGCATTCTACGATCTCGGCGCAGACAGTGCGGCCCCTATCCGGCCGGCTCGGTCCCGACCGGCTCGAGCCCGTTGAAGCGGTTCATCGCGGCCTCGAAGCCGTCCGAGATCACCGCGTCGAGCGCGTCGACGGCGAGCTCGATGGTCGCGGAGAGGCGCGCGCGCTCGTCCGCGCGCGGCTTGCCGAGCAGGTGACCGGTCGGCTCGCGCCCCTCGGCGGGCCGGCCGACCCCGACTCGCATGCGCGGGAAGTCCGAGGAGCCGAGGGCATCGATGATCGAGCGCAAGCCGTTGTGTCCGCCGTGTCCGCCGGACCTTCGCAGCCGGAGCTTGCCGCTGGGGATGTCCATCTCGTCGAAGACCACGACCACTTCGCCGGGCGCGATCGGCAGATAGCGCAGCGCCGCGGAGACGGACTCACCCGAGAGATTCATGAACGTCTGGGGCTTGAGCACCGCGACGTCCTGGCCGAGCGCCTTCCCGCGCGCGAACTCGCCCTGGAACTTCGCTGCCGCGGGACCGATCCGGTGCCGCGCCACGAATCGGTCGCAGACCGCGAAGCCGGCGTTGTGCGGCGTCTCGGCGTAGCGAGGGCCGGGATTTCCGAGCCCGACGATGAGTAGCATGGCCGGCGGCCGCGCTAGTCCTCGCCCTTCTTGTCGGTCTTCCTCTCGGCCTTCTTGTCGGCGTCGGCGGCGGGCGCAGCCGCCTCGGCGCCTTCGGCCGGCACGGCCTCTCCCTCGACGGGAGCCGCGGCGACGGGCGCGACCTCTTCCTCGGTGCGCGGCGCGATCACGTGGACCGCGGTGGTGTCGCCGTCGATCTTCGAGACGACATCCGGCGGCAGGGGAATGTCTCTCACGTGGATCGCGTCCCCGATGCCCAGGTTCGAGACATCGACGCTGATCGACTCGGGAATCGCGAGCGGCATGCACGAGACCTGAAGCGTGCGCAGCAGGGGCTCGAGCACACCGGCGTCGAGCTGTACACCCTTCGGTGTACCCACGTAGTGCAGCGGCACCTCGACGTCGAGGCGCGCCTTGAGGTTCACCGCGTACAGGTCGAAGTGGACGTGTCGGCGCGAGAGCGGATCGCGCTGGATCTCCTTCAGGAGCACCGGCTTGCCCTCGAGCGCGGCGTCGCCGACCAGGTCGACCAGCGCGTTCGCCCCGCCGCGCAGCACGCGCGCGAGCGCGACCCCGTCAGCAGTCACTGCGGTCGGCTGAATGCCGCTTCCGTACACCACGCCCGGCACGCGGCCCTGCGCGCGCAGCTTGCGCGTCGCGCTCTTGCCGCGGCCGTCGCGCGGGAGGATCTCGAGCTTCAGTCGTTCCATGGGGGTTGCTCCAATGCCGGTGTTCGCGTGGGCACCCTACCCACGCCCGTGCTCAGACGAAGAGCGAGCTGACGGACTCTTCGTTGTGAATGCGCCGAATCGCCTCGCCGAGGAGGTGCGCGACGCTGGTGACGACGAACTTCTCGCCGTGCTCGACGGCGGCCTGCAAGGGGATGGTATCGGTCGTGATCAGTCGGTCGATGCACGACTCTTCGATGCGCTTGACGGCCGAGCCCGCGAGCACCGGGTGCGTGATCGCCGCCAGCACGCGCTTCGCGCCCGCTGCGCGCAGCGCCTCTGCGGTCTGCACCAGCGAGCCGCCCGTGCTGACGATGTCGTCGACGATGACGGCGGTCTGGCCCTCTACGTCGCCGACGATGCGAGTCACTTCAGCGACGTCCTTCTTCTCGCGGCGCTTGTCGCCGATCGCGATGCTCGCCTCGAGCCGCTTCGCGAACGCGCGCGCGCGCTCCACCCCGCCCGCGTCGGGCGACACGACGACGATCTCGTCGCGCGGCGGAACCAGCGCGCGGATCTGCTGCAGGAGGACGGGCATCGCGTAGATGTTGTCGACCGGAATGTTGAAGAAGCCCTGGATCTGCCCCGCGTGCAGGTCGAGACAGAGCACGCGCTCCGCGCCGGCGGTCGAGATCAGATCGGCGACCAGCTTCGCCGTGATCGGCGTGCGCGGCTTGACCTTGCGGTCCTGCCGCGCGTAGCCGTAGTAGGGAATCACTGCAGTGACTCGCCGCGCCGAGGAGCGGCGCAGGGCGTCGAGCAGGATGAGGAGCTCCATCAGGTGCGTGTTCGCGGGGGCGCACGTCGACTGGATCACGAAGACGTCCATGCCGCGGACGTTCTCGCCGATGTCCACCGACGTCTCGCCGTCGGCGAAGTTGCCGACCTCCGCGCGACCGACCTCGATGTCGAGGTGCTCGCAGATCGCCGCGGTCAGCTCCGGGCACGAGTTGCCGGTGAAGATCTTCGTGATGTTGGTCGTCATCGCATCTTCTCAGCCGTCTGTTTGGATCGGTTTGGTTGGGGCGGCAGGATTCGAACCTGCGGATGGCGGGTCCAAAGCCCGCTGCCTTACCACTTGGCTACGCCCCATCCCCAGTCACTCGAGGCGCTGCCGGGCGAACTCGTCGCGATCGTCCTCGCTCCCGCCGGTATCTCGACTCTCTCCGCGGCGCCGCGCGCCGCTCGTTCGTCCTCGAAGTGCCCGAAGACCGTCGGTCCGCTCCCGCTCATCCCGGTCGCGAGCGCGCCCACGCTCTCGAGCGCTCGCCGCGCCTCCCGGATCTCGGGGTGCCGCTTCGAGCTGGCGGCTTCGAGATCGTTGCGGGGAGACGAGAGCAGGCCAAGGGGCCCAAGAAGCGCGGCAATGCTAGACGGGTCGCGCGGGAGCGTCAATTCGCGGGCCGCTTCGGCGTAGGCCCACGCCGTCGCGACAGGGAACGGGAACGCCACCAGCACCCAGTGCATCTCGGGAACGCCATGGAGCGGCTCGAGCTTCTCGCCGACGCCGCGCCCGAGCGCGGGCCTCGGGTCTAGAAAGAAGGGGACGTCGGCGCCGAGTTCGAGCGCGATCCGCGCGCGCGCCTCGCGCGGCAGCGTGCGCTTTGCGAGCGCCTCGAGGCCGATCACGGTCGCCGCCGCGTCCGAGGAGCCGCCGCCCAGTCCCGCCGCGATCGGGATGCGCTTGTCGAGCCGCAGCGAGAGGTCCGCCGGCAAGTCGAGCGCCGCGCAGGCGCGCTCGGCGGCGCGCACGACGAGATTGCTGCGGTCCGTCGGCAGATCCGCGCCCGCGATCTCGAGCGCGATGCCGCGTCCCGCGGGCGCGAGCTCGAGCGTGAGTCGGTCGAACAGGCGCAGCGGCACGAAGCAGGTCTCGATCTCGTGATAGCCGTCGGCGCGCCGGCGCAGCACCTCCAGGCCCAGGTTCAACTTCGCGGGCGCCCGGACCTCGATCACGCCGGCGCGCTCTTTCGCGCGGCGATGAAGCGCATGCGCAAATCGTGCAGCACCTGCTCGAGCAGATGGGCTTCGCTCTCGTCGAGATTGCCTCGCGTCTTCTCGCGCAGGATCTCGAGAATGTCGATCGTCTGCCGCGCCAGCGGGAGGTTTGCGGGGGGCGGCGCACCTTCGCTCGGCTCCGGCGGCACGCCCAGGTGGAGCAGCGCCGAGGTGGAGAGTGAGAGCACGAGCGTCGCGAAGCTCATCTCCGGCAGCCCCGTCTTCTCGTCGAGATCGGCCATGCGGAAGCCGCGCGGCCCCCCTTGTTCACCCGCCATGTGCAGACTCCGGCCGCGTCGGATCGACGCCGCTTTCTTCGAACGCCCGCAGCAAGCGGCGTCCCTCGAGGATGCGCTGGATCGCGGTCCAAGTGGCTCCCGTGGCGATC
>JBIOJK010000192.1:0-4807 GCA_044450765.1 Myxococcota bacterium
CGCTCGGCAGGCGGCCGGCTCTTCCGGCCGCGCTCCAGAGGCCGACCAGCGGGCCCACGGTCACGTCGAAGCTGCCTCGCGTCTCGGACGAGAGCGCCGCAGCGTCCGCCGCCAGACGCGCGAGCTCCGGCGAGACTCTCTGCGGTCCGCCGCCCGCCGCGCGATTCAGCGCCGACACCTCGCTCGCGGGGTCGAAGGTCGAGAAGCGGCGCTCGAGCTCGGCGACCGCCGCGAAAGCGGTCCGCAGCAGCGCCTCGCCGGCCGCTCGATCCGGCGCGCAGACGCGAATCTCGAGCACGGTGCCCATCCGCACCTGTCCGTCGGAGACCAGGGCCGGACACTCCGCGCGCGCGCCGAGTGACTCGCTCGGCGCCTCGGGCCGGGTGCAGGCGAGCGCGGCCCAGAGCGCCAGCCCGGCCGCGGCGCGCTTCAATCCTCGCCGCTCCGGTAGTTCACCGAAGTGCCGTGGAACACGGACCAGAGCGCGAGCCCCACGAGCGCCGCGAGACTCGTCTGCAGCGCGAGAAAGCCGGCGATCTTCGCGATCGCGAAGAGAGGCGACACGAAGCGCACCAGCCAGCCCGCGCCCTCGTCGAGCAGCGCAGACGCGAACGGCGCCACGATCAGCCACACCTTCAGACGGTTCGAGAGCGGCACGAACAGCACCAGGTGAGTCAGCACGAGCAAGAGCATGCCCATCGCGAACAGGTGGAAGTGCGCAATCTCGAGCATTCCGAGGTAGCTGCGCGGCTCCGTGAACTGCTCCTGCGAGCCGAGGTAGTAGCGGACGACCGACGCCGGGCCGAGCCCCATCTTCGAGAAATACAGGAGCGCGTTGGTGACCCAGAGCAGGACGACGTAGAACGAGTACGCTGCCACGATCGCCTGCAGCAGGCGGTTGCGGTTCATCTCGCCGGTGACCACGAAGCGCATGAGTTACTCCGCGGCCCGCTCGGGATGAATCAGCACCTGATACAGCGCGAGCGCGGTGCGCACCGCGCGCGTCACCGACTGCGACGAGAGCGTGGCGCCTGCGATCTGCTGGATGCCCTGCTTCAGGTGCAGCTCGGGCCCGAGCCGCTTCCCGTCGAGTTGTTCCAGCCAGCGCTCGGAAGGCTGATACTCCGTCGGCTCGTGAAACGCCAGCACGCGCACCGAGCGCACCGCGCCGTCGGGGGTCAGCACGACCAGGAGCGCTTCGGGCATGGTGCGCACCGTGCGCACGTCGAGCACCGCGTAGCCGAGCAGCTTCGCACCGCGCTGCGCCGTCTGTACCGTCCAGATCCGGCGGTCGAGGTCCGTCTCTGCGAGCGCGCGCACGCGCTGCGCCTGCGCGTCGTCGAGCACGTAGCTCTTCGCGACGATGCCGTCGGCGTCGGGAAACGCATCGCGCAGCGCCTCTTCCTGCGTGCGATACACGCCGGCGCGCGCGGACGTCGCCGCGAGCGCGAGACAGACGGCGAGCGACTTAAAACACCAGCCCGAAGCCAAAGTCGACCTGATCCCCCGCCTTTCCAGCAAAGTCGTCGACGTTGCGATAGTCCAGCTTCAGGACGACGTTCGGGATCGGCTTGAACTGAATTCCGGGCACGTAGACGCGCTGCTGCCACATGCGGTCCGCCGTGAATCCCAGGGGTACATCATTCTGTGTATCCAGGTATTCCCAGCGGAAGAACGGCTCGAGCGACATCTCCGATCCCGGCGCGAACAGCGGGATCAGATCATAGGCGACCTCGACATAGCCGCCCAACATCCGGCGCGAGATCACGGGCTGCTGGTTCCCGGCCGCGGTGAACAGCGCGGAGAGCTCGCCCGCGTCCGCGACGCGCGCCTGCGCGAACAACCCGTTGGCGGTGAGTCCGCGCCAGTGATAGGTCGAGTGCAGCTCCCAGATGCTGGTGCGCGCCTTCGGCACCTTGAACTCGGTGCCCGAGATGTCCATCTGCTGGCCCTGGCCCGAGCCGCCCGTGTAGTACGAGCCGCCGACCGAGAGACCCTCGAGCGGCTCCCACTCGAGCCGCCCGACGACGGCGAGGTCCTTCGCGAGCGCGTTGCTCGCGCCCTGTCGGCCCTCGCGCAGCCCGGAGCTCTCGTAGCCGAGGGCGTCGAGGCCGTCGACGACGTAGATGCGGTACGAGAGCTGCTCGCCGATCTTTCCGAAGAAGCCCGCGCCGTAGTCCGACCAGGTGCCGGGAATGATCAGCTGCTCCACCTGCGGGCGGAACGTGCTGTAAGTGAACGGCGGCTCGTGCACCTCGTTCGTGATGCCCATCGGCAGCAGCAGCACGCCGACGCGCGCGTTGAACTCCGGTTCGAACAGGAAGTCGAGCGTCGAGAACTCGACCGACACGGAGCCGTCCTTCTCGGTCGTGCCGTTCTCGAACTCGATCTCGGAGTTCCAGGTGATCCAGTCGTTGAACTTGTAGCCGAGATAGAGCACCTCGCGGTCGAGGTTCACTTGGTTGGGGCTCGCCGCGTTGCCGAGGTTCTGGTACGCGTAGTGACCTTCGACGTAGCCGCCGATCGAGACACCGCGCGTCAGCGAGTAGACCTTGGAGGCCGCAGGTCCGAAGCCGTTCTGACTCTTGAGCTCCTCGCTCTGCTCCGGCGCGGCGACCTGTGCGCGCAGCTTCTCGACTTCGTCGACGACGGTCGCGAGCTGGCGGCGCAGGTCCGCGATCTGGTCGTCGCGCGCGAGCTCGCCGTCAGTCGGCGGGTCGGCGCCGGCCCAGGAGGGCAGCGACGCGAGCGCGAGCAGCAGGGCGAGCGGCCAGAGCAGGCGGCGCCTCATTCGGGGATCTCCAATTGAAACCGATTTTGATAATCGATTTCATTTAGATCCTACCGGCGCGGCGAAGCGGCTGTCAATTCACGGCGGGGCGAGGGGGCGTCCTCGGTGCTCGCCTCCGCGGGCGGGCCGCGGCGCACGATGCGCTTCAGCGCCTCGATCGCGTCGTCGAGCTTCAGATAGAAGACCGGGACGATCAGCAGCGTGAGCACGAGTGACGAGAACATCCCGGCCGCCGTCGCGATCGCCATCGGCGCGCGTGTCTCGGCGCCGGGGCCGACGCCGATCGCGGCCGGTAGCACGCCGAAGATCATGGCGATCGCAGTCATCAGCACCGGGCGCATGCGCACCGGCGCGGCGCGCCGCATCGCCGCGCGCTTCTCCATGCCCTCGGCGCGCAGCTGGTTCGCGTAGTCGACGAGCAGGATCGAGTTCTTCGTGACCAGCCCGCACAAGAGCAGGATGCCGATGATGCTGAACAGGTTGAGCGTGTTGTGGGTGGCCCACAGACCGAGCAGCGCGCCGACCATCGCGAACGGCACCGCGAGCATGACCGAGAGCGGGTGCACGAAGCTCTCGAACTGCGCGGCGAGCACCATGTAGATCACGAGCAGGCCGAGCCCGAGCGCGAAGCCGAACTGGCGCACGCTCTCCTGCATCGACTGCGCGGAGCCGGAGAGCGCCAGGGTGATGTCCTCGGGCAGTGTCTCCTTGGCCACGGCAAAGGCGTCGCTGATCGCGGTGCCGAGCGGCTTGCCTTTCAGATTCGCAGTCACGGTCACGCTGCGCTGGCGGTCGCTGCGCGTGATCTCGGACGGCGCGGCGCCGGTCTCCAGCTTCACGAGATTGCGCAGCGACGTCAGCTTTCCGTCCATGCCGCGCACGTAGAGCTGCTCGATCGCGTCGGGAGTGTCTCGGTTCTGGCGCTCGAGCCGCATGCGGATGTCGAAGCGGTGGCCGCCGTCCTTGAAGGTGCCGACTTCGAGGCCGCCGATCAGCAGCTGCACGACCTGCGAGAGCGTCGCAGCGTCGACGCCGAGCTCGGCGGCCTTCTCGCGGTCCGGCACGATGCGCAGCTCGGGCAGGCCGAGCTTGAGACTCTTGTCGACGTCCACGAACCCGCCGCGCGTCTTCAGCTTCTCCATGAACTTGTCCGCGGCCGCATCGAGATCCGCGAGCGCGAGATTCCCGCGCAGCGCGACCTCGAACTGCGCACCGCCGCCGCTCTGCATCGACGACGGATCCATGATCTTGATGTTCTGGCCGGGGATCGCGCCCAGCACGTCGCGCGCGTCGGAGATCACCTGCTGCACGCTGCGCTTGCGCTCGCGCATCGGCTTCAGCGTCGCGAAGAAGATGCCCGAGTTCGCGCGCGCCACGCCGTCGCGCCCGCCCATGCCGACCGCCTCGAACAGGCCGACCAGCTCGGGCTGCTTCAACAGGTACTTCTCGTCGTGGTCGAGCATCTCGGTCGTGGCCTCGATCGAGGTGCCCGGCGGTGTCTCGAAGTTCGAGAAGAACATGCTGCGGTCGGTGACCGGGAACATCTCCTTGCCGAGCTTTGCGCAGGCGCCCATTGCGATCGGAACCGACAGCAACGCGATCCCGAGCATCGTCCACTGGTGCCCGAGCGAGAAGTCGAGCGCGAACACGTAGCCCTGCTCGATCTTCTCGAAGGCGACCTCGAGATAGTGGTAGAGGCCGCCGTGCGCGCGCTCCTTCGGCGCGGGCATGCGCGAGGCGAGCATCGGCGTGAGCGTCAGCGCGACGAAGAGAGAGATCATCACCGAGCCGGCGACCGTGAGTCCGAACTCGCCGAGCATGTTGCCGACGATCCCCTGCACGAAGACTACGGGCAGGAACACGGCAGTTACCGAGAGAGTCGCAGCGGTCGCGGCGAACGTGATCTGCCGCGTGCCGTCCGCCGCGGCTTCGCGCCCGCTCTTGCCCATCTCGCGGTGCCGCTCGATGTTCTCGAGCACGATGATCGCGTCGTCGATCACGACGCCGATCGCGAGC
>JBIOJK010000193.1:0-4749 GCA_044450765.1 Myxococcota bacterium
CGCCCAGTGAGTCGTCGCGCGCCGGCCGTCGAGCAGGCCCGCCTCGGCGAGCAGGAACGTGCCGCTGCAGATCGACGCCACGCGCCGCGCGCGCGGCGCCGCGCGCCGGAGGAAGTCGACCAGCGCGCGGTCTCGAAGCGCGGCTCGCGTCCCTGCGCCGCCCGCGACGAGCAAGGTGTCGATCGGCCCGCGCACGTCGCGCAGCGCGCGGTCCGCGACCAGCTGGATGCCCGACATCGTGCGCAGCGGGCCCGCCTCGCGCGCGGCGATCTCGATCGTGTAGCGCGGTGCGCGCCGGTCGGAGAGCGCGTCGAGCCGCCGGTTCGCGTTGGCGAACACCTCGAGCGGGCCGGTCACGTCGAGCACCTGCGCGTCCGGGTACGCGACCAGCACGACCCTGCGAACGCGATTCGAATCCCGGCGGGAGTCCCGAGCGCCGACCAGCTTCATGCCGGCAAGATGGCCTCCCGCCAGATTGGCTGCAACGACAAAGAGCCCACGGTTTCTGCCAGGGGCCCGAGCTGCGCGCAGCGCCCGCAGCGCGGCGCCGCGAGGAATCTCATTCGGTCCGCAGCGCGCCGCCCCGCGCCAGAGCGCGCGCGAGCCGGCCCGCGATCTCGGCGAGTCGCGCGGGGACCCCCGGCACACGCGACACGAGCGCGAGCGGCTCTCCGGTCGCGCGCGGCATCAGGTGCATGTGGTAGTGGAACACGGTCTGACCCGCGGCGCGTCCGTTCAGCTGAAACACCATCAGCCCGTCGGGCTCGAGCTCGGAGCGGATCGCGGCGGCGACCCGGTGCGACGTGCGGGCGATCGCCGCGAGCGCGTCTTCGTCCGCCTCGAATAGATTCTCGAAGTGGTCCTTCGTGACCACCAGGGTGTGGCCGTCGGTGACCGGGAAGATGTCCATGAACGCCATCGTGCGCTCGTCTTCGCAGACGCGGAAAAGCGGCGCTTCGCCGCGCACGATCTTGCAGAAGATGCAGCGCGGGGAGGTTTTGGTCTGCTCACTCGACATTTCGCCTCGTCCCTCTTCGTTCATCTTCGCCTCCCTCGTCGCGGGGTTGCAAGCGCCGCGGTCCTCGAGACACTCACAATCGGCGAGACTCCTCTGCCGATTCCGGAGGGGTTGATGTTCGAGGTCGCCCTAGAACGATTGCTCATCTTTGAAAGAAGGGACTCGTCTGCTCGACCATGTAGCGGGATCTCCCGTCGTCTTCCGCTATGGGTATGAAGTCGACGATTTCTCCTTGGCGCCGGACGCGCCTCAAGACGAGGACTGCGTCTCCTACGACTGACTTCCAGTCGCCACTCGCGTCGACGCCAATGAGCGTATGAGCGGGCTCCTCGCGGGTCGGGTCGTAGTAGTGCGCAAGGTAGGCCGCTCGCACGTCTTGGCGCGATGCGAAGAGCCGTTTCAGTGGGTCAATGAGATGGTGCGGATACTGGGCGGGCTGCCCGAAAAAGACCTGGTGGGACGAACTGGGTAGGCGCGATTGCGCCGAGAAGATGGAGCCATCGAGCAGCTCTGAGATTTCCCTTGGAGCGAGGCTCTTTCCGTAGACGGAGCCGGGGTTCAGGGCGACATACGAGCCGCGCAGCGCGCAGAGGAGAACTCGAGCGGCCAAACCGATCTGCGATCCGGGAACCTTGACGAAGGATTGCAGCCGTGAGAGCGCGGAGAATACCGGCACGTGAGGTACGCCGTCGATGTCGACCCTTCCGAGACTCAAGGCGCGTGGTGCATCGGTGATGCTCTCGCCTGCCGGCCACTGCTCCGCCGAGTGATCCATGACAAAGAGCTTCGAATCGGGGAGGGTGCGATAGAACTGCGGCTCGCTCGCCGGATCATTCGCGGCAGCAACCAAGGCCCGCTCGAGATCGTTCTCGGGTACGAAATCGCTCATTCATCGGCAATTGTACGCGGCGCCCCGAGCAGCAGAAGATGCAGTCGGGCCGAGTCGCCATCCGGCGGCGCCGCGAGTCAGTCGAGCGGCGGGATTTCCGGAATGTCTTTGGTCGGCGAGAGAGACCAGCGCGGCTTGCGCTTCTCGAGGAAGCTCTGCACGCCCTCGCGCGCGTCGGCCATGCGGCCCAGCGCCCAGAGCGCTTTGGCTTCGCGCTTGGCAACCTCGAGCGGCGGCGGCCCGCCGAGATGCTCCCAGATCATGCGCTTGGTCAGCGCGACCGAGACGGGGGCGCAGTGGTCGGCGATGTCGCGCGCGATCTCGTGCGCCCGAGACAGCACGTCCGCGGCTGCGACCGCTTCGTTCACGAGCCCGAGCGCCGCGGCTTCCTGACCCAGCACGATGCGTCCCGAGAGCAGTAAGTCCGCGGCGCGCGCGATCCCGACCAGGCGCGGCAGGATCCAAGTGCTCGACAGCTCGGTCATCACCCCGCGGCGCACGAACAGGAAGCCGAGCTTGGCGTCCGTCGCGGCGACGCGGATGTCGTACTGCAGCGGCAGCGTCATGCCGACGCCGACCGCCGCGCCGTTGATCGCCGCGATGATCGGCTTGCGCACTTCCCAAGGCTGAATGACTCGCCGCGGTCGCGCCGCCGGAGCGGCGGCACCGCCCGCGAACGTCTCGCCGCCGCGCTCGAGGTCGGCGCCCGCGCAGAACGCGCGGCCCGCACCGGTGACGACGACCGCCCGCACGGCGTCGTCCTCGTCGCAGCGCACGAGGTGGTCGTTGATCTCGAGGCCCATCTGCGCCGTCCAGGCGTTCATGCGCTCGGGCCGATTCAGCGTGACCGTCGCGACCCCGTCCTTGAGATCGAACTGCGTGTGCAGTGACTCGCTCATGTCGTGTCTCCTCACCAGCCGGCGAGCGCTGCGGCGCGCTCGCGGTGAACCGCCGGAGTCCCCAGGAAGGCGCGGTCGAACATCGCGCGCTTGAAGTAGATCTGGACGTCGCACTCCCAGGTGAAGCCGATCCCGCCGTGCGCCTCGACCGAGTCGCGCGCCGTCTGCAGGTAGACTTGGGTGAGGTGCGCCTTCGCGAGCGCGGCGGTGCGCTCCGACTCGGCGGGCACGTGGTCGAAGGCGTGCGCCGCGTACCAGTAGAGGCCGCGCGCCGGCTCGATCTCGACCGCGAGATTCGCCAGCTGGTGCTTCAGCCCCTGGAAGCTCCCGATCGTGACTCCGAACTGCTGCCGCGTCTTGGCGTACTCGACCGACATCTCGAGCAGGCGCTGCGCGCCGCCGAATGCGTCGGCCGCGAGCAGCACCAGCCCGGCGTCGCGCACGCGCGCCGAAGCGCGCGAGCCGTCGGGAAGTGACTCGCACGGCGTGCCGTCGAAGCGCAGCTCGGCGAGCCGCCGCGTGCGATCGACGCCTTGCAACGGCCGGGCGCTGAAGCCACGCGCGCCGCGCTCGACCACGGCGAGCCCGCCGCCTGCCGTGCCTACCACGACGAGGTCGGCCTCGGCGCCGAACGGCGCCGCCGTCTTGACACCGGATAGTGTAGCGCCGGCGGGCAGTCTCCAGTCGCCCGGCTGCCAGCGCTCGTCGCCCTCGGCGAACGCGACGCTGCCGAGCCGCTGGCCGCTGGCGAGCTTCGGCAGCCAGGTCTTCTTCTGCGCGTCGCTGCCGCCGTACAGGATCGCGAGGCCAGCGAGCGAGTGACCCAGGAACGGGCCGGGCACCGCTCCGGCGCCCAGCTCCTCCGCGACCAGCGCCTGGTCGAGCAGCTCGAGGCCCGCGCCGCCGAACTCTTCGGGCACGGCGATCGCCCCCAGGCCGAGCTCGACGAGCCCCTTCCACAGTTCGGTGTCGTGCCCTGTGTCGCCGTCGAAGATCGCGCGCACGCGCTTGGGCGGACACTCGTTGGCGGCGAACTGCCGCACGGTGTCCTGCAGCAGCTCCTGCTCGTCGGAGAGATCGAAGTTCATGACTGACTCAGCCCTTCGCCGACGCGGCGGCGTCGCGCGGCAGGCCGAGGCCGCGCTCTCCGATCACGTTGCGCTGGATGTTCGCGGTGCCACCCGCGACCGCGCTGCCGAGCGACCACATGAACTGCCCGACCCACTGCGCGTTGTCGCGCGGCCCGCCGAGCTGGCGCTCCCCCGGCTCGTAGAGGCCGTCGTCGCCGAGCAGGTCGAGCGCGAGCTTGGCGACCTCTTGCCCGATGTTCGTCGACGTGAGCTTGTTCATGAGCTGCACGCGACCCGGGTCCTGTCCCTTCGCGGCCTTCGTGAGCTGCCGGTAGCCCGAATACTGGTGCGCGCGCACGCCGCCCTCGAGCTGCACGAGTCTCTGCCGGATCGACGGATCCTCGATCGCGGGCTTTCCGTTGCGCAGCGTGCGCTTGGCGAGCGTGACCAGCGCTTCGAACGTGGCGAGCGCGTTCTGCGCGTCGCCGATCATGTTGCGCTCGTGCTTCAGCGTCGTGCGCGAGACCAGCCAACCCTCTCCGCGCTTGCCGACGATCCAGTCCTTCGGCGTGCGCGCGTTCGTGAAGAAGACCTCGTTGAAGTCGGCCGCACCGGTCATCTGGCGCAGCGGGCGAACCTCGATGCCGGGCTGCTTCATCGAGAGCAGGAGATAGGAGATCCCGCCGTGCTTCTGCGCCGCGGGCTCGGTGCGGCAGAGACAGAACATGTAGTCGGCGCGGTGCGCGCCGCTCGTCCAGATCTTCTGGCCGTTGATCACCCACTCGTCGCCGACCAGCTCGGCCTTGGTCTGCAGCGACGCGAGATCGCTGCCGGAGCCGGGCTCGCTGTAGCCCTGACACCAGATGATGTCAC
>JBIOJK010000194.1:0-4704 GCA_044450765.1 Myxococcota bacterium
CGCGTCGTGCTCGCGCGCGTCGAGCAGCGCAACGCGCAGGACCGCCGCATGACTTACGAGCTGAACACCGCGTTCGACCGCGCGGCGCGCGATGACTCCGTGAAGGTGATCATCCTCGGCGCAGACGGGCCCCACTTCTCATCGGGTCACGACCTGCGCGACCGCGCGGCGCTGCGCGACTTCGCGACCGTGGGCACCTGGGGCGGCTTCGATCTGCCGGGCGCCGAGGGCTACATGGCGGTCGAGCACGAGATCTACCTCGGCATGTGCTGGCGCTGGCGCAACTTGCCCAAGCCGACCATCGCGCAGGTGCACGGCAAGACGATCGCCGGCGGGCTGATGCTGGTCTGGGTCTGCGACCTGGTGATCGCGAGCGACGACGCGACGTTCTCGGACCCCGTCGTCGCGTTCGGCGTGAACGGCGTCGAGTATTTCGCGCACCCGTGGGAAGTCGGCGTGCGCAAGGCGAAGGAGATGCTCTTCACCGGGCAGGCGATCTCGGCGGCCGAAGCGCACATGCTCGGCATGGTGAATCACGTGGTGCCTCGCACGCAGCTCGACTCATTCACGCTCGAGCTCGCGGCGAAGATCGCGTCGCGGCCGAGCATGGGCTTGAAGCTCGCGAAGCAGTCGGTGAACCAGGCGCAGGACGCGCAGGGCTTCTGGACCGCGCTGCAGGCGGCGATGTCACTGCAGCAGCTCGGTCACTCGAACAACCAGCAGGTGCACGGCATGCTCGTCGACCCGCGCGGCGCGGAAGTGATTCGCCGCGAGGCGAAGGGCGGCTAGCCTTCGCCGCGCGGGCGCATCTTCTCGAGCTCCTCGCGGAAGCGGTCGCACGGGTCCAGGTCGTCGACCCGCGGCGTGAACCAGAGGAAGTCGAAGTCGCGCGCGAGCTCGGCGCGCGCGGCCGCGTCGGGCCCGACCTCGACGAACGCGATCGAGATCACGCGCCGCTCGGGGGCGCGCCGCGCCACGTAGAGCGGAACCGCGCGGTCCTTGCGCACGTGACCCGCGCCCGCGATCAGCACGGCGGGGATCGGGCTGCGGATCAGCGCGTCGGCGAGCGTCGCGTCGCGCACGCGCTGCGTGTCGATCATGGCTGCGATCATCCCGTCGTCCGCCACGCCGCAGTGACCCTCGCGGATCTCCTGGACGAGTGACTCGCGCGCCGCGCCGGCGAGCGGCGGGTCGAGCGCGAGCGCCGTCCTCCGCTCCGGGGGAATCGACTCGATTCCTGCTCGGTGCAGCTGCGCGAGCTCCTGTTTCGACAGATTCGCGGGTTCGATCGCGAGCTGGCGCGAGACCACCGCGGCGAAGACCGGGCGATAGATCTCCCACGGCGGCCAGCCGCTGTGCTTCCAGTCGAGCATCTCGCCGAGCGCCTCGAGGTTCTCGGGATACAGCCTTCGCCACTCGACCAGCGCAGGGCGGTTGTCCTCGGAGAGCATCTCGAAGGCAATCGCGGGTGGGCTGCCGTCGCGGGCAAGTGACTCGATCACCCAGGCCTGCAGCCGGTGGTGATCGGGGTTGTCGTGCTTCTCGCCCAGCAGGATGAAGTCGGCCAGGCGCAGCCGCCCGCCCAGCTCATCGCGCGTGATGGCCGCGCCGGTCCTCGCGTCGAGGATCTGGCCGGCGAGCGGATCGTCGCGGCCGAGCTTCGCCTGCCAGTCGAACGGCTCGCCCTTCGGCAGCGCGCAGGCGGCCGCGAGCGCGAGCGCCGAGCAGGCCAGACGCCACAGGCGAAGACCGCGCTCAGCCGAGGCGCTTCCTCAAGTGAGTGCCGATCCGCTCGATCGCCTCGCGCCCTTCGGGCAGCAGCGCCGCGAAGGCGTGCCAGACGTGGATCATCTCCGGCCACGCCTCGAGCTCGACGTCGACGCCCGCCTTGCGCGCGCGCTCCGCGAGCCGCGTCGAGTCGTCCAGCAGCGTCTCACTCGTGCCGACTTGGATCAGCAGCGGGGGCAGACCGCGCAGGTCGGCCCACAAGGGCGACGCGAGCGGGTTCTTCGCGTCGGCGCCGCCGAGATAGTTCTTGGCCATCACCAGGAGCGGCGCGCGGGTCACCATCGGATCGACCTTCTCCTTGCTGGTCATCGACTCGCCCTCGCCCGCCAGGTCGACCCACGGCGAGATACAGACGGCGGTCGCGGGCAGCGGCAGCGCCGCGTCGCGCAGCGCGACCAAGGTCGCCACCGTGAGGCCGCCGCCGGCCGAGTCACCGGCGATCGCGAGCCTCTCGGGCGCGTAGCCCGCGTCGAGCAGCCAGCGATAGGCCTTCACGGCGTCGTCGACCGCGGCGGGGAACGGGTGCTCGGGCCCGAGCCGGTAGTCGATCACCAGACAGCGCGCCGCGGACGCCTGCGAGATGCGCGCGGCCAGCTCTCGATGAGTCGCGATCGAGCCGAGCACGTACCCGCCGCCGTGCAGATACAGGACCGCGCGATCCGCGGACGCCCCGCGCGCGCTGACCCACTCCGCGGGCACGCCGTTCACTTCGCACGGCTCGCGAATCAGTCCCGCTGGGAGCTGCTGCGTGCCGACCATCGCCGCCATGCCGTCGCGCATCTCTGCAATGCTGACGTCCGGCCGGATCGGATTCGCCCGCAGCATCTGCACGATGATTCCCAGCTCGGGACTCGCCATGACTTCCCTCCCTCGACGTCGAGTGTACCCCGTCAGCCCGCGTGCACGTCCACTCCCGCGAGTGCGAGCGCGAGCCAGACGGCGCCGAGCGCGAGCGACGCGCTGGAAGCGAACGCGTACATCCGGCGGTACGCGGTCCCGAGGTCGTCGCGCGGGGCGAGCGCGCCCAGCAGCCCCGCGAGCGCGCTCATCGACGCGATCGTGCCGGCGGAGAACCCGGCCAGATAGGTGATCGACTCCGCGACCGAGCGCATGCCGACCGCGGGCAGCACCGCGAGCGTCGCGCCGGTCCCCACCAGGCCGTGCAGCGTGCCAATCGAGAGCGCCGCGGTCGCGTGCACGTGCCGGTGCTGCGCCACGAGCGCGCCCTCGAGCGCCCGGTCCGTGCGCCGCCCGTGATAGAGACCCCAGAGCCCGACGGCGACCAGCACGGCGCCGACGAGATAGTCACCGGCGGCATCGAGCAGCTTGAGGTCGAGCCGGTCCGCGGCGAAGACCACGCCGAGCGCGACGGCGACGATGCCGGCGGCGTGACCCACGCCCCAGCGCAGGCCGACGGTCCACGCGCTCCGCCGCGCCTCGACGGAGAACGGCGCGAGCACCGCGAAGTGATCGGGGCCCGTGAGCACATGACTGACCCCCGCCGCGACGCCGAGAAAGAGAATCGAGATCACGAGTCACTGCGCAGGGCGCGCGGGAACGCGGCGCGGTACTCGGCGGCGAGCTCCACGTAGTGGCGGTTGCGCTCCGCGTTCGCCTCGAGCTCGTCGCCGGAGAGCCGCCGCACCAGCCGCGCCGGCCGGCCGAGCCAGAGCTCGCGCGCCCCGATGCGCTTGCCGGGCGGCAGCAGCGAGCCCGCGCCGAGCATGCCCTCGCTCTCGATTCGCGCGCCGTCCAGGATCACCGAGCCCATGCCGACGAACGCGCGGTCCTCGAGCGTGCAGGCGTGCACGATGCAGCCGTGGCCGATCGTCGCCTCGACACCGATCAGTGTCGCGAGCCCGGCGCGCGAGACGTGGATGATCGAGCCGTCCTGGAAGTTCGTGCGCGCGCCGATGCGCACGTGGCAGACGTCGCCGCGCACGACGCAGCCGAACCAGACGCTCGCCTGCGGGCCCAGCTCGACGTCCCCGACCAGGACCGCCCCGGGCGCCGCGAAGGCGTCCGGCGCAAGCCGTGGAGAACGGTCTCTGTAGGGGAGCAGCCGGGCGTCCAAGGTGGGCGGATTCTACCGCCCGCGCGCAGGCTTAGAAGGTCGGCGCGCGGCTCGGCGCGGAATCTTGACTTCGACGTATTGTTTTCTATGGTGGGCCGCCATGCAGCTGTTGGCGCAAGAAGAATACGGGCTCCGCTGCCTGCTCCAGGTCGCGCGGCACGCCAGTCCGGACCCGATCACGATCCCGGAGATCGCGCAGAGCGAGGGGCTCTCGCCCGAGTACGCCGCCAAGCTCCTGCGCGCGCTGCGCCAGGCCGAGCTCGTGGTCTCGACGCGGGGCGCCAGCGGCGGCTACCGGCTGGCGCGGCCGGCGCGCGAGATCACCGCGTGGGCGGCCGTGCAGGCGCTCGGCGGATCGCTCTTCCCGCGCGAGTTCTGTGAGTCGCACCCGGGTCAGCGGCACGACTGCGTGCACACCGCCGGCTGCTCGATCCGCGGGCTCTGGGGCGCGGTCGAGAGCGCGGTGCGCGGGGTGCTCGAAGGCGTGACGATCGCCGAGCTCGCGCACGTCGACACGAGTCACCTGATCACGAGCATCGACACGGCTCCAGCCGAGGTCCCGCCGCGATGAGCGCGCAGAACGAGATCACCGCGCTGACCGAGCGCGAGTATCAGGCCGGCTTCACCACCGCGGTCGAGTCGGACACCGTCCCGCCCGGCCTCGACGAGGGCGTGATCGCGCTGATCTCCTCGAAGAAGGGCGAGCCCGCCTGGCTGCTCGAGTGGCGCCTGCGCGCGTTCCGCCGCTGGCGCGAGATGCGCGAGGAGGACGCGCGCTGGGCCAAGGTGAAGTTCCCGCCGATCGACTATCAGGCGATCAGCTACTACTCGGCTCCGAAGGC
>JBIOJK010000195.1:0-4670 GCA_044450765.1 Myxococcota bacterium
GCGCCCCCGGGCTCCTGGGGCAACCCGTCGCCGAGCTCGAGCCAGGGCGCCTTCGACCCGACCGTGAAGTGGACGTCGCCGGTGCGCAGCGGATCGGTGTCGAGCGTGCCCAGTCGAAAGCCGAGCACGGCCGGCGTCGCGCCGCTGCGCTTGTAGATCGGAGAGCCGCAGCAGCTCGCGAAGAAACGGTGGACCCGCGGACTCGATTCCCAGCTCGACAGCAGCTCCTGCCCCGACACGACTTCGAACTCCGAGGAGTTCACGCCCGCGGTCGTGCCGAGGCTCGACCCGGAGTGTTTGCGACAGCGCCAGCAGTGGCAGTAAGTGATCGGCCCCAGCAGCTCGCCGCGGATCTCGTAGCGAACGCGCCCGCAGGCGCATGACCCCTTCAGCATTCCAACCCTCCAGATACGCTATCGCGGAAGAGCGCCGCCAAGACCTCACAGTCGCCCTGCGAGCGCCTCGAGCAACGCGACCGCGTCGACGCCGGGCCCGAGCACGCCGGCCAGCGGGTCACCCGACTTCTTCAGGCGCGGAACCGCGGTCTGGATCGTGAACTTGGTCGGGTCGAGCCGCGCGGTCACCTGCTTCCACTCGAGCGGCATCGACACGGGCGCGTGCGAGCGCGGCCGCACGGAGAAGGGCCCGGCGATCAGTTTGCCCCGGCCGTTCTGCAGATAGTCGACGTAGACGCGGTCGCCGCGCGCAGCGACGGGGCGCGTGATCGTCGCGATGTCCGGCAGATCGGCGCAGACGACGCGAGCCAGGACCTCCGCGAGGCGGCGCGCGTCGTCGTGGTCGAGTGACTGGCCGAGCGGGACGAGCACGTGCAGCCCGTCCTGGCCGGAAGTCTTGATGAAGTGCGCGGCGCGGAGCTCGTCGAGCAGCGCGTGGATGTGGCGCGCGATCGCGACGACGTGCGCGAACGGCGCCTGCTTCGGGTCGAGGTCGAGGATCAGCCAGTCGGGGCGGTCGAGCGACTCGCGGCGCGCGCTCCACACGTGCAGGGGAATCGCGCCGGAGTTGATTACGTGCAGCAAGGTGCGCAGCTCGTTGCAGATGAAGTAGTCCGAGCCCTCGATCTCGGCGCGAGTCACCCAGTCCGGCGTGAACTCGGGGGCGTTCTTCTGATAGAAGGACTTGCCCTCGATTCCGTCGGGGTAGCGCGTGAGCACCAGCGGCCGATCGCGCAGATAGGGCGCGAGCCAGGGCCAGACGGCCTCGTAGTAGGCGAGCAGATCGCCTTTCGTGTAGCCCTCGACCGGCCAGAACACCTTGTCGAGCCGGGTGAGTCGCGGCTGGCCGTCGTCCTTGGCGCGCGCGGCGTTCGGCGGCGCGGCAGGAGTCCGTTCGGCGGGATCCGAGCGGGCCTCGGCAGGCGCCTCGCACTGCTCGAGCGACGCGTCCTCGCGCAGTCGCACGAACACGGGCTGGCGCAGCATGCCCTGGCTGGTGACTTCGGTGTAGCGCACCTCGCACACGAGCTCGGGCTTCACGAAAGCCGCACCGCGCAGCGCGGGCGGATTCTCGAACTCGGGCTGAGTCACGCGCCGCGCCTCGAGCGACTTGCGCAGCTTCCCGATCGAGGCGTCGTCGAGCCCGGAGCCCGCGCCCCCGGCGAAGACCCATTTCCCGGCTCTGCGCCACGCGACGAGGACCGAGCCGAGCGCCTCGCGCGCGCCCTTCCCCTTCGTGTAGCCCACGATCGCGACGAGGGCGCTGCGCGGCAGCTTGATCTTCAGCCAGCTCTTCGAGCGCCGTCCGCTCTCGTAGCGCGAGTCACTGCGCTTGGCGACGACGCCCTCGAGCTGGTTCGCGCGCGCCGCTTCGAGCAGCGCCTCGCCCTCTCCGACGACGTGATCGGCGAAGCGCACGAAGCCGAGCCGCGGCGCGAAGCGCGCGAGGACCTCCTTGCGCGACGCCAGCGGCAGCGCGCGCAAGTCGCGACCCGCCGCCGCCAGCAGGTCGAACGCGAAGTACACGACCGGGACGTCGATCTCCGCCCGCGGCGCCGGCTCGCCGCGAAAACGCTGCTGCAGCCGCTCGAACGACGCGCGGCCGCGCTCGTCGAGCGCGACCACCTCGCCGTCGATCGCGCACTCCGACACCGGCAGGTGTCGCACGGCGCGCGCAATCTCGCCGTAGACCTCGGTCACGTCGCGGCCGCTGCGCGCCACGAGTCGCACCGTGCCGTCGCGGCGCTTCTGCGCGAGCACGCGCGCGCCGTCGTACTTCAGCTCGAAGAGCCAGCCCTCGCGCGTGAACGCCTCGCCCGCGGTCTCGGCCAGCATGGGATCGAGCGCCGCCGCCGGCAGCGCGCGCGCCGGCGCGCCGGCGTCGCGCGCGAGCTCCGCGACCTCGTCCGTGCGAGTCACGCCCTCGCGCAGCTCGGCCACCGTGAGTCCCGAGAGCACCGAGCCCGCCTCGGACTCCACGATCTCGCGCTCCGGCAGCACGCCCTTCCACTTCGAGAGCCAGAGCCAGCTCTTCCCGCCCTCGCCCTTCATGCGCACCAGCGCGAAGCGGCCGCGCAGCTTGTGACCGGTCAGCAGTAAGTCGAGCTTTCCCGCAGCGAGTCCCTCGGCCGGCGCGCGGCCCTCGACCGTGTGATAGCTGCCGCGCTCCCACACGATCATGGCGCCCGCGCCGTAGTTGCCGGCCGGGATGACCCCCTCGAAGTCCGCGTACTCGAGCGGATGGTCTTCGGTCTGCGCGGCGAAGCGCTTCTCGCGCGGGTCCAATGTGGGGCCCTTGGGGATCGCGAAGCTCACGAGCGCGCCGTCGATCTCGATCCGGAAATCCCAGTGCATGGAGCGCGCCGCGTGCTGTTGAATCACGAACGCGCGCGCCGCTCCGGGAGGAAGTGCCCGCGCTTCGGTCTCGTTTCCGAACGGCTCGGGAGTCGCGTTGGGGTCGCGCTTCTCCCGGTACCGCTTGAGGTCTGGCATTCCCTACCGATGTTATCCTACGGTCTGCACCCCTCCCCGTGCGGCCCTCTAAGCAAGGACCAAAGGAGCGGAATGCCAGCGCGCGCGACCTCGTCCGGCACCATCTCGTTCGGCCTCGTGTCGATCCCGATCAAAGTCTTCACCGCGACCAGTAGCAAGGACGTGCACTTCAGCATGCTGCACGAGAAGGACAAGTCGCGGCTGAAGCAGCAGTACGTCTGCGCCACCTGCGGCGAAGTGGTCGAGCGCTCCGCCACCGTGAAGGGCTACGAGTACTCGCGCGACCAGTATGTCGTGGTCACGGACGAGGAGATCGCCTCGCTGCAGCGGAAGACCGACCAGACGATCGAGATCGAGGAGTTCGTGCCGATCGCGCAGGTCGACCCCGTCTACTTCGAGAAGTCGAACCTGCTCGGGCCCGACAAGGGCGGTCACAAGGCGTACCAGTTACTGCACCGCGCCATGATCAAGACCAAGCGCGTCGCGGTCGGGCGCTACGCCACCCGCGGCCGACAGCAGCTGGTGTTGCTGCGGCCCATGGGCGAGGGCCTGGCGATGCACGGCCTGTACTACGCCGACGAGGTGCGCGATTTCTCCGACATCGAGATCGACAAGACGATCGCGCTGAAGGACGCCGAGCTCGAGCTCGCGACTCAGCTGGTCGAACAGCTGTCACACGACAAGTTCCAGCCGGAGAAGTACGAGGACGACTACCGGAGCCAGATCCTGCAGGCAGTCGACCGCAAGGTCGCAGGCGAGGAGATCGTCGCGGCGCCGCGCGAGGAGCAGCGCGAGCAGATCATCGACCTGGTCGCCGCGCTGAAGAAGAGCCTGGCCGACAAGGCGAGCGCGCGCGAGGAGAAGCCCGCGGCCGCCCAGACGGCGCGCAAAGCGGCCAAGGCGAAGGGGAAGAAGGCCGCGTCGAGCTAGAATCGCTGCCGTGGGGCAGCGACTCTCGACCGCCGACGCCGCGCGCATCCTCGGGCTCTCCGAGGCGCGCATTCGCGAGTTCGTGCGCTCGGGTCTGTGTCGCCCGGCGCGCGACGGCCGGCGCTACGCCTTCTCGTTCCAGGAGCTCGTCGTGCTGCGCACCGCGGCCGGCCTGCTGGCGCAGAACGTCCCGCTCGCGCGCGTGCGCCGCGCGCTCGCCGCGCTGGTGGCCGAGATTCCCCCCGGGCGGGCGCTCTCGGGTCTGCGGGTCTTCGCGGACGGCAAGCGCGTCGCCGTGCGCGACGGCGGCACGGCCTGGGAGCCCGAGACCGGCCAGACACTGCTCGACTTCGAGGTCGACGAGCTCGCGGAGCGAGTCACGAAGCTGCGCGACGCGAGTCAGCGCGCGGAGCCCGGCGGCGACTCACACGCGCGCGCGCTGGTCGAGTTTGAGCGCGGGATCGACCTGGAGGACGACGACCCCGCCGCGGCCTGCGACGCGTACGGCAAGGCGCTCGCGCTCGATCCCGACCTGGTCGACGCCTGGGTGAATCTGGGCCGCATCGCGCACCAGGCCGGCAACGCCGCGGAGGCGGTGCGCCTGTATCACCACGCGCTCGAGCGCACGCCCGAGGACCCGGTGATTCACTTCAATCTGGCGCTCGCGCTCGAAGACGCGCGCGGCGCGGCGCCCGCCGCGAGTCACTACGAGAAGGCGCTCGAGCTCGACCCGAGCTTCGCCGACGCGCACTTCAACCTGGCCGCGCTGTGCGAGAAGCTCGGCCGCAAAGC
>JBIOJK010000196.1:0-4538 GCA_044450765.1 Myxococcota bacterium
ACCCTGCAGGCGCCCAAAGGCGGCTGAGCGCCCGCTGACAGCTCGCGTTTACCGCTCCATCCCCCCCAACCCCTATCCCCCTCGGAGCGGCGAACTCGAGGACGACCCGGGAGCGGCAACGCTCCCGGGTCTCCGTATTTCTAGCCGAGGACGACGCGCACCTGATGAGTTGCGCCGTCGTCCTCGAGCGGGACGCGCGCCGACGCGCCCGAGAGTGTCCTCCCGTCGAGCTCCACGTGCGAGACACCGCGACTCACTCGCCGCGGATTGCTGACCGAGATCTCGTAGAGCGACGAGCGGAAGCGGAACGAGAGCTCGAAGCCGGGCCAGCTCTCGGGCACGCACGGATCGAGCTCGAGGGACGCGCCGCGCACGCGGAAGCCGAGGATCCACTCGAGGCCCGCACGGTACATCCAGCCCGCGGCGCCCGTGTACCAGGTCCAGCCGCCGCGCCCGACGTGCGGGGCCACCGAGTAGACGTCGGCGGCGACGGCATAGGGCTCGACCTTGTAGCGACGTACGTCGGCGCGGGTCGCAGCGTGATTGATCGGATTCAGGAGAGAGAAGAGCTCGGCCGCGGTGTCTCCGTCACCCTGCATCGCGAAGGCGATCAGCGACCAGACCGCAGCGTGCGTGTACTGTCCGCCGTTCTCGCGAATGCCCGGCGGGTATCCCTTGATGTAACCGGGGTCGAGCGGCGTGACGTCGAACGGCGGCGCGAACAGGAGGGCGAGCTGGTCACCACGTCGAATGAGCTGCGCTTCTACCTCGGCCATCGCTCGCGCCGCGTGCGCCGGGTCACCGGCTCCCGAGATCACGCTCCACGATTGCGCGATCGAGTCGATGCGGCACTCGGCGCTCGCGGCCGAGCCGAGCGGCGTTCCGTCGTCGTAGTAGCCGCGTCGGTACCAGTCTCCGTCCCAGCCCGCGGTCTCGAGCGCGCTGCGCAGCGCCACCGCGTGCTCGAGCCAGCGGGCGGCCCGCGCCGGCTCGGCGCGTGCCTCCGCGAGCGGAGCGAAGGCGGTGAGCGCCGCGTGGAGGAACCAGCCGAGCCAGACACTCTCGCCCAGGCCCCGTGCGCCGACCCGGTTCATGCCGTCGTTCCAGTCTCCGGTGCCGATCAACGGCAGGCCGTGCAGCCCGACGGAGAGACTCTTGTCGAGAGCCAGCGCGCAGTGCTCGAAGAGCAAAGCGCTCTCGCCCGAGACCATCGGCTGGAAGAATTCGTCGTGTTCATCCGCGTGAAGCAACGGGCCTTCGAGAAACGGGACGCGCTCGTCGAGCACGGAGTCGTCCGACGTCGCGGCGAGATACTGAGCCACGGCGTGAGCCAGCCAGGCGCGGTCGTCCGAGTTCCGCGTGCGCACGCCGTTGCCCGCCGGCGGGAGCCACCAGTGTTGGACGTCGCCCTCGACGAACTGTCTCGCGGCGGCGCGCAGCAGATGCTCGCGTGTGAGATCCGGCCGGGCCGTCACCAGCGCCATCCCATCCTGAAGCTGGTCGCGAAAGCCGTACGCTCCGCTCGCCTGGTAAAAGCCGGAGCGCGCCCAGACGCGACATGCGAGTGTCTGATACAGGAGCCAGCGGTTCAGCAGGAGATCCATCGAACGATCGGGGGTTCGAACCTGCACCACACCGAGGATCTCGTCCCAGCGGTCGGTCACTCTGCGCAGCACCGCGTCGAGATCGGCCGCGCGGTAGCGAGTGACCAGACTGTTCGCATCACCCGCATTCGCGGCCTGGCCGAGGAAGAACACGACTTCGCTCACCGCGTCCGCGCGCAGCTCGAGCGAGGTCTGCAGCGCGGCGCACGGATCGAGGCCAGCACCGACCCGATTGGAGAGCGCCGCGCCGTTCGCGAGCGCGGCCGGTGCGGAGAGCACTCCGTTGCGTCCGAGAAACTCCGTGCGATCGCCGGTCCAGGAGCGCTGCCGTCCCCCGAGATCTGCGAACGCGACGCGCGTTCCGTACTGCGCGCTCCACGGATTCCGCGCCAGCACGGCGAGAGACTTCGGCTCGAGTTCGGTGACGACGAACGGTGCAGACGCGCCGCGCGACGCGCCGAGCACCCACTCCACGTACGCGGTCACCGAGAGGCGGCGGGTGCGTCCCGAGAGATTTCGCACGATGAGTCGCGAGATCTTGATCGGTTCGTCGGGCGCCACGTACTGGATCAGCTCGAGCGCGATCCCGCGAGACGTGTGCTCGAAGACCGAGTAACCCTGCCCGTGCCGCGCGACGTACGGCGTCGCCGCGTCGCGGATCGGAAGCGCGGTTGGGCTCCAGAGCTCTCCGCTGTCTTCGTCACGCACGTAGAAGATCTCGCCGGGCCGGTCGCTCACGGGATCGTTGGACCAGGGAGTGAGTTGATTCTCGCGGCTGTTCATCGACCATGTCGAGCCCGCGCCTTCGACCGAGACGTGGAAGCCGAAGTCCGGGTTTGCGATCACGTTGATCCACGGCGCCGGCGTCCACTGGCCCGCGCCGAGCGTCGTCACGTACTCGCGACCGCCGTCTGCGAATCCGCCCAGACCGTTGAAGAACTCGAGCTGGGCCGGGCGCCGCGGCGGCGCGCTCGGCTCGGGCCGAGGCCTGACGCGCGAGCGCCGCGGCGCGGCGAGCGAGGCTTCCGGCAGGCGAGCGAGCTGCTCCGCGAGAGTCCCGCGGCGGCCGACCAGTACCACGCGCGCCGCCATTTGCAGGAGAGCGCGCGCCTCGATCGGAATCAGGTCGGCGCGCAGCACGAAGACGGCCCCGAGCGGTTCGTCGCCGCCGAGCTTCGGGCGCGACTGGCTGGTCCGCACGAGTGTCTCGAGCGCGATCTGCAGGTCCTGGACGTAGGAGTGAGCGCGCTCGTTCAAGATCACCAAGTCGACGGGCAGCTGCTTCGTCCGCCAGTACTCGTGGGCACGCAGGAGCTCGCGCGCGATGCCCAGGTCGTCGGTCTCGTCGATTCGCAACAGAACGATCGGCAGGTCGCCGGAGATGCCGTGCGTCCACAGGATCGGAGGCGCGCCCGCGCCACGCCGAAGCGCGTCGGCGGGAGAGCGCAGACTGGGGTTCGCGTACAGCAGATGACCGGCGAGGTGCTGAAAGAGGTTCGCCTCGTCGGAGTCGATACCGAGATGGCGGAGCTGCACCTGCGCCTGGGTCCAGGCCAAGGTCGACGCGCGCTCGAACGCGGTCGTGTCGTGGTGCTTGTCGACCAGATCGAGAAGCGCCTCGCGCGATCCCGCGACCAAGGTCCAGAACGCCACGCGCGCCGTCGCACCGGGCGGGATCCGCATGCGGCGGCGCAGCGCGAAGATCGGATCGAGCACGGTGCCGACCGTGGCCGAGAGAGGCTGGCCGTCGGTGACTGCGATCGGCGCGCGCGGGCCGTGGCCGCGACCGAGGAAGCGCGCCCGGTCGGTCTCGAGCTCGAGTGCGCCGACGGTCTCGCCTTCCGCCACGCACAAGTGCGCCGCCCAAACTTCGGGCTCGGCGGACGAACGGCGGCGCCGCGTCGCGAGGACCGCGCCGGTGTCGGCGAGATATTCGGTCTGCACGAAGAGCTTCGAAAAGGCGGGATGCGCCGAATCCGCGGCCGACGGCGCCAGCACGATCTCGGCGTACGAGGTGAGCTCGATCACGCGCGCGCCACGCCCTGAGTTCGCGATCGAAACGCGGCGAACCTCGGCGTCGTCTTCGGGTGACACGAGGACCTCGAGCGTCGTGTCGAGCGATCCGTCGCGGCGCGAGATCTCGACCCGATCCTCCGAGAAGACGGCTTGATAGAGGTCCGGCTCGACCCCGCTCGGCTGATGGCCGGCGGACCAGACGTCGCCGCTGTCGACGTCGCGCAAATACACGAACGTGCCCCAGTCGTCGCAGGTGACGTCCTCGCGCCAGCGAGTGACTGCAGTGCCGTTCCAGTGGCTATATCCCGATCCGGCCGCGGTGATCATGAGCGCATACCGGCCGTTCGAGAGAAGGTTCGTTCGCGGCGAGCCGTCGCGCGCGGAGCGGAAGCGGCGCGCTGCCGGAGCGGTGAGCTCGCGCGCGTTCGCCGCGGTCTTGATCTCTTCCGCCCTCGGGTGCGCGACGGCGACGTCCCGCGGCATGCGCTCCTGCAGCAGGAGCTCGGTGGCCTGCACCCGGGGCTCGGCGTGAAAGCGGCTCCGCATCGCGCCGTCGAACAGGGCGTTCGCGATCGCGACCAGAGTCATTCCCTGGTGGTGCGCCATGAAGGCGCGCACGATCGCGACGTCCTGGCCCGCCGGGAGCCGCGACGGCGTGTAGTCCAGCGCCTCGTAAAATCCGTAGCGGCCGAGCGCGCCGATCCGAGTGAGTCGCGCGAAGTTCAGCACCGCCGCGCGGACGTCGACCATCGTCGCGAGCCCGGTTGCGTAGGGCGCCACGACCGCGCTCCCCGCGAGGCCGCGCTTCAAGCCGAGACCGGGAACTCCGAAGTTCGAGTACTGGTAGGTCAACTCGAGGTCGCGCGCGTTGTACGCCGATTCGGAGATCCCCCACGGCAGGGCCAGCTCGGCGGCGTA
>JBIOJK010000197.1:0-4470 GCA_044450765.1 Myxococcota bacterium
ACGCCGCGAACCTGGCGGTCGGTGACTCGATCGTCGCCGGCTCTGTGATTCGCACCGGCGCCGACTCCCGCGTCGGGATTTTCGCGAACGAGATCTACGTGCAGCTCGATCCGCAGTCCGCGCTCCAGCTCGAGAGCGACGCGTCGGGCCACGTGCGGATGAGCCTGCAGAGCGGCCGCGCGCGCATCATCGACACGCGCGGCGGCGGCGACGTCGCCGCGCTGCGCGTCGACGATGCGAGCTCCGCGATCTCCGGCGGCGACTCCGAGGTCTACGTGCTGAACGAGAAGGCGGGCCGCTACGCGATGTTCTGCGACTGGACCGGTCCCGTGCAGGTGACTCGCGAGCCGAAGTCACTGCGCGCCGAACCCGGCAACTGCGTGCTCGCGAAGCCGCACGAGCCGCTCTATTCGGCGAACGGCCACGAGCACCAGATCCCGCTGTTGCCGCTGCCCGGCGACGTGGCGCTCGCGGACCCGCCCGCGAATCACTTCGACACGACCGACGTCGCGGCGGGACCGCCGGGCTTCGGCTTCGGCGAGCCAGTCAGTCCGATCGACCGGCAGCGCGATCCGTGCGACGTGCCGGGCTCCGGCTGCGCGACCGGAAAGAAGCTGACCGTGGTCGAGCCCCCGCCCGACACGGGCGGCTGCGCTCCCGGCGTGATCTGCGGTCCGAACAGCCCGCCGCCGCCGCCGCCGGTTCCAACTCCGGTCGACACCGGCAACCCAGGCGCCCCGGGCTGTGGCGGCGATACGGGCGACACCGGCCGGCACGGCAGGCGCTAGTCACTCGGCGCGTCAGAGCTCGATGCCGAAATACTCGAGATAGCGGCGGTTGTACTCGTCGTCCTCGAGATCGTCGCCCAGCGCGATGAACTGCTCGTCGCTGAGTCGCGGGCGACCGCTCGCAAATCCCACCGCGTCGGCGCCGACCGGCCAGCGCAGCTTGTAGCTCGGCGTCGTGATCGCGCTGAGGATCGTCTTCGCGACGTCCTCGGGCTGCGCCGGCGAGCGGAAGCCCGCCGCGAAGATCTTGCCGTTGCGGCGCATGGTCTGTTTGTACGGCGAGCTCTTGTCGTAGCGCGTCGCCGCGGCGGAGTTCTCGAAGATCTTGGTCATGACCACGCCCGGCTCGACGTTCACCACGCGGATTCCGAAGCGGCGGACCTCGATCGCGAGCGCCTCGCCCGCGCACTCGAGCGCGAACTTCGACGCGGAGTAGGGCGCCTGGTTCGCGGTCGCGATCAGGCCGGCGATCGAAGTCACGTTGACGATCGCGCCGCCGCGGCGCTCGCGCATTCCGGGCAGCACCGCCTGAATGCAGCGGATCGCGCCGAAGTAGTTCGTCTCGAACATCGCGCGGTGCTCGTCCTCGGGCACGAGCTCGAGAGGCGTCGCGCCGCCGATGCCCGCGTTGTTCACCAGCACCTCGATCGGCCCGCGCGCGGCGGCGATCGCGAAGGCGCGCGCGACCGAGTCGCCGGAAGTCACGTCGAGCTCGACCACCTCGACGGGGACGTCCACCTTGCGCGCGGCCTCGCGCAAGGGCTCTGCCTTCGCGAGGTTGCGCATGCCCGCGAAGACGCGGTGCCCATTGCCCGCGAGGTGCAGCGCAGTGGCGAACCCGATCCCGGTGCTCGTTCCAGTCACGACCGCGACGCGCGGATCAGGCATCGAGAGAGCCTTTCAGCGCGGCCAGGCAGCCGGTCCTCGCCAGCCACGCGTCGAGCTCGTGCCGGTCGCCGACCGCCGCGTACTTCGCGCGCAGCGCGGCGAGTGACTTCGCGTGGTACTTCTGCGGCTTCTGCGTCCACTTCTCGCCCGCGAGCTCGACCGTGAACTCGTCCTTGCCCGCGTCGATCGCCGCGGCATTCGCCACGCTCCAGGGCAGGAACAGGCGCCCGACCTGGCGTTCGAGGAGCGGCGCGAGAGTCATCTCCAGCCGCGCCCACGGCTCGAAGTCACCCTCGGCGCGCGGGAACAGCATGCGCTGCACCCAGGCCAGCACTGCCGGCGCGCGGCCCTCGATCAGCGCGCCCGGCGTCGGGTCGGTCCACGCGTTGTAGATCTGGCCCCAGAGCCCGAAGTCCGCGAACGCGGGGCGGCCGCCGAACAGGTAGGGCCGCGCCGAGAGATGCGCGTCGAGCAAGTCGATCGTCTCGCGGAACGAGGCCTCGATGATCGGCGCGGTGGTCGGGCTCGAGCCCACGAACCAGACGCGTCCGACCATGCGCTGGCGAATCTGCTCGGTGAGTCCCGCGTGCTGCTCCTCACTCGCGCGCGGCGCCGACGAGCGCGCGATGCGGCCCGCCGCGGAGATCTGGTCGACGTCGCGCGCCCAGCGGTAGTGGAACATCCACTTGTTTCCCCACTCGTCGCCGAACTCCTCGAGCAGCGCCGAGACGAACGCCGCGACGGGCTCGCGCGGGTGGATCGACGGCTCGGGGTGCGCGCGCTCGTAGTGCTCCAGGATTGGCGTCGAGTCCTGGATCCCCTCGCCGCCGGGCGAGACGACCAGCGGCACGAGCGGCAGCTTCGCGTACTTCTGGAACTCGCTCTGGGTCTCCCCGCTGCGCACGATCCACTGGTGCGGAATCGCCTTGTAGCGGAAGTACGAGCGCACTTTGACGGAGTAGGGCGAGAGCTCGATCCCGTAGATCCGGTGCATGTTGGCCATGGGCCGCCATCCTGGCACGGCGCGCGTCAATCCGCAGCCGGCAGAAGCCGATGCTCCAGAAGCATGCGCGCGATCGCAGTCGCCATCACCCTCGCTGCAGTCTGCGCCGCCGGGGCCAGGCCGAGCGCGGCGCTTCCGGTTCCGATCGAGCGGGGCGCGCTGCCCGAAGGCGCCAGCCGCGACGAGAGAGGAGTCACGAGCTTGTCCTTCTCCGCGCCGCGCTTCGGCCCGCTGCCGGTGGTCGAGCTCGGCGCCGACGCGCCCGAGGCCACCGTCAAGAGCGCGGCCGTGCTGAGCGCCGAATACGCACACTCAGCCGCGGACGAGCTCTTCTCAGCGTCGGGCGGACTGAGGGTCTCCGCGAGCGCCCCTCACCACGCGATCGCAGAGCCGCCGCTGGCCGCGCTCGCCCTGCTGCCGCTCGCCGCTCTATCGCTGCGACGCAAACGGGCCCCGGAAGCCTGAGCTTCCGGAGCCCGTGACGAGTCAGTCGCTCCCGACCCGTGGGCAGGGCGCCCACGCGATCATCGGGAGGCAGTGACTCACATGTCCATGTCGCCCATGCCGGGCATGCCGCCGGGCATGCCGCCGCCGCCGGCGCCCTTCTTGGCCGGCTTGTCGGCGATCATCGCCTCGGTGGTGAGCAGCAGTCCCGCGACGCTCGCCGCGTTCTGCAGCGCGCAGCGGACGACCTTGGTCGGATCGATGACTCCGGCCTTGACCAGGTCACCGTACTCCTCGGTCGCGGCGTTGAAGCCGTAGCCGCCCTTCTCGTTGCGCACGCGCTCGACGACCACGGAGCCCTCGTGACCCGCGTTCTCGGCGATGCGGCGCAGCGGCGCTTCGATCGCGCGGCGCACGATGCTGACCCCGGCCTTCTGGTCCTCGTTCAGGCCGGCCTCGATCTTCTCGAGCGAGCCCTGCGCCCGCAGCAGCGCGACGCCGCCGCCCGCGACGATGCCTTCCTCGATCGCAGCGCGCGTGGCGTGGAGCGCGTCCTCGACGCGCGCCTTCTTCTCCTTCATCTCGGCCTCGGTCGCAGCGCCGACGCGCACGATCGCGACGCCGCCCGCGAGCTTGGCCAGGCGCTCCTGCAGCTTCTCCTTGTCGTAGTCCGAGGTGGTGTCCTCGACTTGCTTGCGGATCTGATTGCAGCGGCCCTCGATGTCCTTCTTTGCGCCCGCGCCACCGATGATGGTGGTGTTGTCCTTGTCGATCGTGATCTTCTTCGCGCGACCGAGATCCTTCAGCGTGAGGCTGTCGAGCTTCACGCCGAGCTCCTCCGCGACGAGCCGCCCGCCGGTCAGGATCGCGATGTCCTCGAGCATCGCCTTGCGGCGATCGCCGAAGCCCGGCGCCTTCACCGCGGCGACGTGCAGCGTGCCGCGGATCTTGTTCACGACCAGCGTCGCGAGCGCCTCGCCCTCGACCTCTTCCGCGATGATCACGAGCGCGTCACCGCTCTTTGCCGTCTGCTCGAGCAGCGGCAAGAGGTCCTTCATGTTCGAGATTTTCTTCTCGTGCAGCAGGATGCGCGGGTTCTCGAGCTCGACCGTCATGCGCTCGGCGTTGGTCACGAAGTAGGGCGACAGATAGCCGCGGTCGAACTGCATGCCCTCGACGGTCTCGAGCTCGGTCGTCATCGACTTCGCTTCCTCGACCGTGATCACGCCTTCCTTGCCGACGCGCTCCATGGCCGCGGCCAGGATCTTGCCGATCGACTCGTCCGAGATCGCCGAGATCGAGCCGACCTGAGCGATCTCTTCGTAGTTGCGCGTGGGCTTCGAGATC
>JBIOJK010000198.1:0-4380 GCA_044450765.1 Myxococcota bacterium
GCCCAGCCTGCGTCTCTGGCGCTTCGGAGTGGACGGGCTGCTCGAGCGCCTGGAGTGGTTCGACGCGGACCGCGTCGAGGCGGCCCTCGCGCGCTTCGACGAGCTCACCAGCGAGTCACGGCGCTCTTCCGCCGCGAACGCCGCGGCGCGCGCGATGGAGCGCTTCGAGCGCTGCTGGAGCGGGCGCGATTGGGACGGCGTCGTCGCGGGCTACGCGCCGACTCACGCGATGGACGACCGGCGATCGCTGTTCCGCATGCGCGTCGAGAGCCGGGACTTCCTCGCGAACGAGCAGATCCTGTTCGCGCTGCCGGCCAGCAGCTGGCGCAGCGAGCTGGTCGCGACGCGCGGCGATCGGCTCGCGCTCCTGCGGGTGCACTTCACGGCCGAGGCCGATGGCAGCGGTCCGATGGACGTCGAGATGCTCGACCTGGTCGAGGTCGACGCCGGCGGGCGCAGGACCGCGCTGGTGGTCTTCGATTCCGACGCGCTCGACGCCGCCCACGACGAGCTGGGCCGCCGCTTCGACGCGGGGGAGGGGGCGCGCGCGGTCGAAGGAGATGCGGAGCCGCGGGTCCGGCAGCTCGTCATTCCGCCGAACGCGGCCTGGCGCCTGTGGGACTCCCTCGGTCCGATCGTGACGGCGGGTGACTGGCTCGCGTTTCGCGCGCGCGTGAGTCCCGACTTCAAGTTCGACGACCGCAGCAAGCGCTCGCTCGTCAGCGGCGACGTCGAGCTGTACATCCGCAACCTCGAGGTCGTGCGAGCGTGGCCGGATCGGCGAGTCAGGCGCACGTTGCTCGCGGCGCCGCGGGACGATATCGCGCTCGAGCGCATCTCGTTCAGCGGCGATCGGGACGCCGCCGCGTTCGAAGGTGAGTTTCTGCGGGTGGTCGAGCTCGACGACCAAGGTCGACTCCGGGGAGTGACACACTTCGATGCGGACGACCGCCACGCCGCGAGCCACGAGATGCTCGAACGCGCCGCTCCATCACCGATGGTCGAATTCCGACGAGCCGTCAACGCCCGCGACCTCGAACGGATGCGCCGCGCGCTGCGCGACGACCTCGTTTTCGACGACCGCCGCCGGACCGGGCTCGGGCGGGTCGTGGGGGCCGACGCGTATGTCTCCGCAATGGCCGCGCTGCTCGAGGCAGCGCCCGACCACTCGGCCGAGTCGCTCTACGAGATTGCCGTCGACGAACACGGCGAGTTGGGGGTGACTCGCAGCTTCGGCACGCTGCCCGAGGGCGGCGAGTTCGAGCGCCTCTGGCTTCGGGTCGCGAGATATCACGGCGGCCGCATCGCCGCGCTCGAGCACTTCGAGCTCGACGATCTGGAGCAAGCCCGCGCGCGTTTCGCCGAGCTTCGGCCGGATCTCCTGAGGATTCCCCCGAACGCCGCGTCGCGCGCGATGAGCGAGCGTCTGGCCGCGATCGTCCCGGTGGGTGACTGGCAAGCGCTGCGCGCGCTCGCCAGCCCGGACTTCACGTTCGACGACCGCCGCAAGCGAGCGCTCGTGAGGGGCGGCCTCGAGCTCTATCTCAAGAGTCTCCAGGTCGTCCACTCGTGGGGTGAGCTCAGCACGAGTCGGGAGTTACTTGCCACGGCGGGGGACCGCCTTGCGATCGAGCGCCTCGGATTCAGCGGCGGTGCAGGTGGAGGGGCGTTCGAAGGGGCCTTTCTCCGCTTGCTGGCGCTCGACGCCGAGGGCCGGGTGCGCGCGGTGCTGCACTTCGATCTCGACGACCGGCGCGCCGCGAGCCACGAGATGCTCGAACGCGCCGCCCCGTCTCCGATGGTCGAACTCCGACGAGCCGTCAACGCCCGCGATCTCGAACGGGCGCGCCGCGCGCTCCGCGACGATCTCGCCTTCGACGACCACCGCCGGACCGGCCTCGGGCGGGTCGTGGGGGCGGACGCGTATATCTCCGCGATGGCCGCGCTGCTCGAGGCAGCGCCCGACCACATGGCCGAGTCGCTCTACGAGATTGCCGTCGACGAACACGGCGAGTTGGCGGTGACTCGCAGCTCCGGCACGCTGCTCGAGGGCGGCGAGTTCGAGCGCCTGTTCCTTCGGGTCGTGAGATACGACCGCGGTCGCATCGCCGCGCTCGAGCACTTCGAGCTCGACGATCTGGAGCGGGCCCGCGCGCGCTTCGAGGCGCTGCGGCCCGACTCGGTCTGAGAGCCGCGGAACGGCGCGTGCGATGGGGTGGCGATGGAGGGACTCGAACCCCCGACACGGCGGATATGAGCCGCCTGCTCTAACCAGCTGAGCTACATCGCCAAGCGAAACGGGCGGCAGACTCTAGTCGGGCACCCGCGAGGCTGCTAGAGGAGCTTCAAGTAGTCGATCAGCTGCGCCATTTCGGCGTCGCTGAGCGGGGTCTTCTCGAAGTCGGCGATCGCGCGGATCGCGCTCTCGAGGTCCGGCCAGCGGCCGTCGTGACCGTACGGTCCGGCGCTCGCGACTCCGCGCAGGGTCGGCACCGCGAACGCGCCGCCGGTGCCCACGTCGTAGCGCAGCAGGCGCGCGTAGGCGGGTGGCTTGTGACAGCCGAGGCAGTTCTTCTCGGCGATCGCGAAGCCGCGGCGGGCGCTCAGCGTGACCGGCTCGATCGGTGTGCCGTCGGGCTCCGCGCGGCCGCGGTCGAAGGGAGTCAGCGAGAGCACGTAAGTCTCGAGCGCCTCGCGGTCGCGGCCGGAGAGCTTCCCGCCGCGCATCTCGACCGCGAACATGCGGTCGATCGCCTGCGAGAGCGTCGTCGCGGAGTTGTCCCACAGATAGGGAGCGGTCTGCCACGCGCCGCGCAGCGAGAGCGTGCGCCAGCCGCCGGCGCTGCCAGGCGCGACCAGCTCGCCGTCCCGGTAGACCTGGCCGTCGGAGCCGCCGCCCGGGTGACACGTCGCGCACGCGCGCGAGCCGTCCCCGGAGAGCTTCGGCTCGTTGAACAGGATTGCGCCGCGCTGCACGAGGTCGGTGTCGAGCACGGGCGGCGTGGTCGGCGCGCCGCGCACGGCCATCAGGAACGTGCAGCCGGCGAGTGACAGCAGCAGGCCGATCGCGAGCGCGCTAGCCGCGGGCGAGGAGCGCATGTTTCTGGACCTTTCCCGACGCCGTGCGCGGAAGCTCCGCGACGATCACGACTTCGCGCGGAAGCTTGTAGCGCGCCAGCCGCGCGCCGGCCCACGCGAGCAGCTCCGCGGAGTCGAACGGTTCGCGCGAAGGCACGACGTAGGCGCGGCCCGCCTCGCCCCAGCGCGCATCCGGCACGCCCACGACCGCGACCTCCGACACACTCGGGTGTTGCCCGAGGACGCGCTCGACTTCGGCCGGATACACGTTCTCGCCGCCGCTGATGTAGAGCTCCTTCAGGCGGCCGACGAGCGTGACGAAGCCCTCGTCGTCCATCACGCCGAGGTCGCCGGTGCGGTGCCAGCCCCCGATCCGACTCGCGGCGGTCTCCTCCGGCCGGCGCCAGTAGCCGAGCATCACGATCGGGCCGCGCACCTGGACCTCGCCGCGTTCTCCTGGCCTGGCGACGCGGCCCTTGTCGTCGGCGATGCGCAGCTCGCCGAAGCGAACCGGGCGCCCGACCGAGCCCGCCTTGCGCAGCGCGTCGGCCGCGTCGAGACAGCACAGGATCGACGTCTCCGTCTGGCCGTAGCCCTGCTTCAGACAGATCCCCGAGGCGAAGTAGCGCTCGATCGTCTCGGGCGCGATCGCCGCGCCGGCGGAGAACGCGAAGCGCAGGCTCGCGAGCTTCTCGCGCGCGAGGCCGGCGTCGAGCATGCGCGAGTACATGACGGGCACCGCGCCGAGCAGACTGGCCCGGTGACTCGCCACGCAGTCCTGCAGCCCGATCGGGTCGAAGCGCTCGACCAGCACCACGGTCGCGCCGCAATACAGCGAGGGGACGGCGAGGATCTTCAGCCCGAACGAGTGGAAGAGGGGGATCGGACAGACGACGACGGAGCTCGGCCCGAGCTCGAAGTAGAGCTCCGCGTTGCGCGTGTTCCAGTAGGTCTTCCGCTGCGGCAGCACGGCGCCCTTCGGCTGCCCGGTCGTGCCGCTCGTGTACATGATCACCTGCGGCGAGTCACCGCCCGGCGCCGCCGCGAACGCGGCGGCACGGCTCGGCATGCGCGCGCGCAGCTCCTCCGGTGAAAGCGCGAGCGTGCCCCGGCGCTCCGGCAGGCTCGAGTCCCGGCTGCGGATGGCGATGCGCGGCTCCGCGTCGTCGAGCTGGAAGCCGAGCTCGGCCGCGGTGAGTCGCGTGTTCAGCGGGATCGCGATCGCGCCCAGCAGCGCAGCCGCGAAGTAGAGCTCGAGATAGAGCGGGTCGCTCGGCAGCGCGAGCGCGATCCGATCGCCGC
>JBIOJK010000199.1:0-4367 GCA_044450765.1 Myxococcota bacterium
CGCTACGGATAGCCTAGTACGAGAGGAATCGCACCGCGGGCCCGGCCGAGATTCGCAGCGACGGGGCGGGTGGGTAGAGGTCGGCGTCGACGCTCCACGGCTCGGGCGCGGCGAAGCGCAGCTCGACGCTGCGCGGCGAGAAGTGGCGCAGGCATGAGGCGGGTCCTGGAATCCCGAGCCGCTGCAGGGGCAGCTCGAAGCAGACGCGGGTGGCGCCGGCATCGGTGAACAGGAAGTGGATGCGCTCGGGGTCGCTGCCGGCGCTGCGGAACGGGCGGAAGCCGAGGCCGACGTCGCGCACGCTGGCCGCTCCCGTGACCGTGAAGCGCTCGGCGTCGACGGGCTCGCCGTCGACCGAGATCGCGACCCGGCGCGCTTCGAAGAGCTCGCGCGCGAGGCGCGTGCCGGTGAGTGCCGAGCGCGCGATGCGGGCGACCAGCGCGGCGGCGGCGCGCGGGCCGAGGTCGTCGCCCTCGTAGTAGAGCTCGAGCCAGCGGGCGGCGACGCCGTTCGCGAAGATGAGCCCGATGCGGCGCTCGCCGGCCTCGGGCTCGACCACGACCAGCGGCCGCACGCTGTCGAGTCGCGGCTTCGAGTCATCGAGCATGGCCTGCAGCGCGAGCTCGGGGCCGAGCCGCGCTTCGAGCGAGCGCGCGATCGTGTTCACCGTGCCGCCCGCGGTGACGGTGATGGCGGGGAGCGCGGCGCCCTCGAAGCTGCCGACCAGCGGAGTCAAGGTGCCGCCGACCGTGCCGTCGCCGCCCACCAGCAGCAGGTGCTCGATCGCCAGCTCGCGCAGGCGGCCGAGCGCGCGGTCGAGTTCGTCGGCCGAGGTCGTGAAGTGCACGTACTCGTCCGGCACCAGCCGCAGCAGCCGCTCGCGCAGGCCGCCGTCGCGGCTCGCGCGCCTGGCGCGCGCGTTCACGATCACGCCGGGCGGCTTCACGCCCGGGGCCTCTCGCCCGCCGAACTCCCCACGCGCGCAAGGCTAGCCGCGTCGCGCCGGCTCGTGAAGACGGGCTAGACTCGCCGCGATGTCGCTCCTCGATCGCAAGATCTGGCGGAATGGCCGGCTGATTCCCTGGGCCGACGCGACCGTGCACGTGCTCTCGCAGTCGATTCAGCGCGGCACCCTGGTCTTCGACGTCATGCCGATCTACTGGGTGAAGCGCGGGCCCGCGATTCTGGGCCTGGACGAGCACTGCGAGCGCTTCGTGCACTCGATGGAGCTCGCGAGCATGGTGCCACCGTACGGTGTACGGGAGCTGCGCGCGGGCATCGCCGAGACGGTGCGCGCGAATCCCGGCGCCGAGCTCGTGAAGATCAGCGGTTACTACCCCGGTGTCTCGCTCGACGTGCTGCCGGTCGATCCGGCCCCCGACGTCGCGATCGCGGCGTTCTCGGTCGACGACGTCGTGCCGGGTGGCATGCGCGCCAACGCGCGCGGGCCGGCGAAGCTGCAGGTCGCCTCGTCGCCGAAGATGCCGGCGGCCGTGCTCTCGCCGCAGCTGAAGATCGCCGCCGGCTACACGCACGCGGCGTTCGCGAAGCAGCGCGCGCGCGCGGCGGGCTTTCACGACGTGCTGTTTCTCGACGAGGCCGGGTCACTCACCGAGTCGTCGACCCAGAGCTTCTTCCTCGTCGCCGACGGCGCGCTGCACACGGGCGGCCTGGACGAGGTGCTCGACGGAATCACGCGGCGACTCACGATCGAGCTCGCGCGCGACGAGGGCATCGAGGTGGTCGAAGGGCGCATGCCCCGCGCGCTGCTGGGCCGGGCGCGCGAGGCGTTCCTCACCGGCACGACCACGAACGTGTGGCCGATCGGGCGGATCGACTCACTCGAGCTGCCCGCGCCGGTGCCCGGCCCGATCAGCGCCCGCCTGATCGCGCGCTTCGCCGCGCTGGTCGCCGACGACGACCCCGCCTTCTCGAAGCGCTGGCTGCAGGCGGTCTAGCTTGGTCGCGGCCCGGTCCGAGTCCGAGGGAAAGGCGCGGCCCCGCATCGCCGGGCAGCGGGTGCTGTCGGGCATTCAGCCCTCGGGCATCCAGCACCTGGGGAACTACTTCGGCGCCGTTCGCCAGTTCATCGCGCTGCAAGAGGGCAACCGCGCGGCCTACTTCATGGCCGACCTGCACTCGCTGACCAGCATCCGCGACGCGAAGCGCCGCCGCGAGCTGACGCAGGCCGTGGCGCTCGACTTCCTCGCGCTCGGCGTCGACCCGGCGCGCTCCGTCCTGTACCGGCAGAGTGACTTCCCGGAGGTCACCGAACTCGCCTGGATCTTGACGACGGTCACTCCCATGGGGCTCCTGCAGCGCTGTGTCTCGTACAAGGACAAGCTCGACCAGGGGCTGAAGCCGGACCATGGGCTGTTCGCGTATCCGGTGTTGCAGGCAGCCGACATCTTGATCTGGCGGGCGGACTGCGTGCCGGTCGGCCAGGATCAGAAGCAGCACCTGGAAGTGACTCGCGACATCGCCGTGAAGTTCAACCTGACTTACAGGGAAGTGTTGAAGCTGCCCGAGCCGTACATCCTGGAAGAGGCCGCGGTGGTGCCCGGCAGCGACGGCAAGAAGATGAGCAAGACGGCCGGGAACGGCATCGAGATGTTCGCGAGCGAGAAGACGCTGCGGAGCCAGATCATGGGCATCGTCACGGACTCGAAGGGCGTCGCCGAGCCGAAGGATCCCGAGACGTCGACGATCTTCCAGCTCTACTCGCTGTTCGCGAATCCCGAGGAGCGCGCGGCGCTGGCCGAGGCCTTCCGCCGCGGCGGGCTCGGCTACGGCGACGCGAAGAAGGCGCTCTTGGAGAAGGTGCTCGCGTACTTCGGGCCCGCGCGCGCCAAGCGGCGCGAGCTCGAGTCACGGGCCGACACGGTCGAGGACATTCTCCGCGACGGCGCGGCGCGTGCGCGCGCGGACACCGCGGAGCTCATGCACGAGGTCCGCGCCGCGGCGGGCGTCGGCGCGGCGAGGTGAGTCGATGGAGATCGAGGGCAAAGCGGCGATCGTCACGGGCGGCGGCACGGGAGTCGGGCGCGCGACCGCGCTCGATCTCGCGGCACGCGGCTGCTCGGTGGTCGTCAACTACAGCCGCTCGCGCGAGGACGCCGAGCGCACCGCCGCGGAGTGCGCGGCGAAGGGCGTGTTCGCGATTCCGTACCGGGCAGACGTCGCCGACGACGCGGCCTGCCGCGAGATGGTCGAAGTCTGCGTGAGTGAGCTCGGCCAGCTCGACATCCTGGTGCAGAGCGCCGGCACCACCGTCTTCGTGCCGCACGCGGAGCTCGAGAAGGTGTCACTCGAGGACTGGCAGAACATCTTCGCGGTGAACGTGGTCGCGCCGTTCCAGATGGTGCGCGCGGCGCGCGGCGCGCTCGAGAAGTCGGGCGGCGGCGCGGTCGTGATGGTCTCCAGCATCGCGGGCATCGTCGGAACCGGCAGCTCGATTCCGTACTGCGCGTCGAAGGCGGCGCTCAACAATCTGGTCGTCACTCTGGCGCGCGCGCTCGCGCCGAAGATCCGCGTGAACGGCGTCGCGCCCGGGGCGATCACGGGCCGCTGGCTGAAGCAGGGCTGGGGCGAGAGCTACGACGCGGTCATGAAAGGCGTCGCGCAGCGCGTCCCGCTCGGCCGGCCGTCGGAGCCCGAGGACATCTCCGCCGCGATCCTGTCACTTATCGCCGGCTCCGAAATGGTGACCGGCCAGGTGATCGTCTGCGACGGTGGAATGACTCTCGGCGGCTAGCTCGGGGCGGGAGTCAGACGTAGCGCTTCAGCTCCGGCCAGAGCTCTTCGATCGGGCGCCGGAGCCCGCGGCAGACGAAGACTGAGACGCGCCGCAGCCCCGGCAGGCAGTACTGGCAGTCGACCGCGGAGACCCGCTCGACGCTCGCGAAGTAGGGCAGCAGGTCGCCCTCCGACTCGGCCAAGGCGATCACGACGGTTCCGTCGACGTGCCCCGGGCCCCAGAGCCAGTAGTTGTTGTGCCCGGAGACGGCGCGGGGCAGGCCGCGCGCGGGTCCGAGGAAGTTCAGTGCGCCGGTCTCTCCGAAGGAGCGCGCGAAGATGGCGGCGTGCGCGCGCTCGTCTGGAGTCAGCCCGTCGTACGCGGCGGCGACGGCATCCACGAGCTCGCGCCAGCCGAAGCGGAGCGCGAAGTGCAGCGGCAGCGGGCCGAGCTCGTCCTTCTGATCCACCGGCGGCTGAATGCCGAGCGCCTGCGCATAGGCGGGATAGCGCTCGGGCGGCAGCAGCGGGATGGCGATCGGTGCGGCGGCCAGCCCGAGCACGAGCAGCACGGCCACCGCCGCGGCGGCGAAGCGGAAGCGCGCGGCAGACACTCGCTCCCACGCGACGCC
>JBIOJK010000200.1:0-4264 GCA_044450765.1 Myxococcota bacterium
ACCTTGCGCTCGCCGCCGTCGCTCGAGCCGCGAATCATCACGCGGTAGAAGGTCGGGTTGCTGGCGACGAAGCGCAGGAACGCGCGGCAGTACTCGCGCATGTTCGCGATCGGATCGCGCCCCAGCTCGACGCGGCGCACGCGCTGCAGCAGGCGCGAGAAGCGCTCTTCGAGCAGCGCGTCGATGAGTCCGTCCTTGTCGCGGAAATAGTGGTATATCGTGGGCGCCGTGTAGCCGCAGCGCAGCGCCAGCTTGCGGATCGAGAGCAGCTCCTGGCCGTCCTCGAGCAGGATCGCTTCGGTGGCGTCGAGGATTGCGCGGCGCGCCTCCTCGCGCTGGCGCGTGCGGCGAAGCGCGGCGGGTTGGAGCTGGGGTTCCATGGAACGGTGTGCAAGTCCTATAACGCTGTTAGATCACCTTACCACGGCGGCGCACGCCGGCCAAACGCGGGATTCGCGGTGTCCCGCGGGCTGAGCGGCCGCGCGCGCGCGGCGCGCACCTCGCCGATCCGCAGCATGACCGTCGAGTGCGCGCGGGTCGGCGGGATCAACCTGGCGCAGGGCGTCTGTGACACGCCGGTGCCCGCCGTCGTGCGGCGTGCGGCGCAGGCCGCGATCGAAGCGGGCCAGAACACGTACACGCGCTCCGACGGCCTTCCCGAGCTGCGCCGCGCGCTGGCGGCGAAGATGCGCCGCGACGACGAGCTCACTTACGATCCGGAGAGCGAGATCGTGGTGACGAGCGGCGCGACCGGCGCGTTCTACTGCGCCGCGCAGGCGCTGCTCGAGCCGGGCGACGAGGTGGTGCTGTTCGAGCCGTACTACGGCTACCACCGCAACACGCTCGAGGCGCTCGGCGTGCGGCCCGCGTACGTGTCGCTGCACGCGCCGGACTTCGCCCTGCGGCTCGCCGAGCTCGCGGCGGCAGTCACTCCCGCCACGCGCGCGCTCGTGATCAACACGCCCGGGAATCCGTCGGGCAAGGTCTGGTCGCGCGAAGAGCTCGAGGCGGTGGGCGAGATCGCGCGCGCGCGCGACCTGTGGATCTTCACCGACGAGGTCTACGAGCACTTCGTCTTCGACGGGCGCAGACACTGCTCGCCCGCCGCGCTGCCCGGGCTGCGCGAGCGCACGATCACGATGAACGCACTCTCGAAGACCTTCGCGATCACTGGCTGGCGCATCGGCTGGGTCGCCGCGCCGGCGCCGCTCGCGGAGAGCCTCGCGCACCTACACGACCTGGTGTACGTCTGCGCGCCAGCGCCGCTGCAGGCCGCCTGCGCGGTCGGCCTGGAGAAGCTCGACCCGGAGTACTACGCCGCGATCCCGGTCGAGTACGCGCGCAAGCGGGATCAGCTCTGCGCCGCGCTCGCCGACGCCGGCCTGGCGCCGCACGTGCCCGCCGGCTCGTACTTCGCGCTCGCCGATCTCTCGCGTCTGCCCGGTGACACGGGCGACCGGCGCGCGCTCGCGCTGCTGCGCGCGAGCGGCGTCGCCTGCGTCCCGGGAACCGCTTTCTGGCGCGGCGCCGAAGGCGATCGGCTCGGGCGCTTCTGCTTCGGCAAGACCGACGCCGACCTCGAGGAGGCCTGCAGGCGCCTGAGAAACATGCAGGTTTGACTGTTTGTTTGCGACCCCCTAAGCTGCGCCCGCTTTGTCACCCCCCGCCGCACAGACGCGCCGCGCGCCGGAACCGCGCGTTCCGGGCCGCCGCACCCAGGAAGAGCGCAGCGCGTCCACGCGCGAGCGCCTGCTCGACGCCACGATCGAGTCACTCGTCGAGCTCGGCTACGCCGGCACCTCGACGACCGCGGTCTGCGCGCGCGCCGGGCTCTCGCGCGGCGCGCAGCTCCACCATTTTCCGACGAAGGCGGACCTCGTGATCGGCGCGGTCGCGCGGCTCGCGAAGCGCCGCGCCGCGGAGCTGCTCGCCGAGGTGCCGCGCGGCGGCAGCCCCGACGAGCGGTTGGCGAGCGCGCTGGACGCGATCTGGGCCAGCTTCTCGGGCCCGCTGTTCGCGGCGGCGCTCGAGCTCTGGGTGGCGTCGCGCGCGGACCGAGAGCTGCGCCAGAGCCTGGTGCGCTTCGAGCGCGAGGTCGGGCGCGCGATGTCCCGATTGTTCGGCGAGCTCGCCGGGCCGGACTCGGAGCGCGCGAGTGACTTTGCCGCGCTGCTCGAGCTCACCTTCCACGTGATGCGCGGGATGGCGCTGCAGCGAATCCTGCGCGGCGACGACACCGAACGGCGGCGGCTCTTCGAGATCTGGAAGCAACTCGTTTCCGAGTCTCTCGGCCGCGCCCAGCGTTGGGAGGAGTGACCATGGCAGAGATTCGCTTCGACGGCCGCGTGGCCGTCATCACGGGCGCCGGCGGCGGCCTCGGCAAGACCTACGCGCTCGAGCTCGCGCGGCGCGGCGCGCACGTGGTGGTGAACGACCTCGGCGGCGCGTCGGACGGCAGCGGCAAGAGTCACTCGATGGCGGATCAGACCGTCGACGAGATCAAGGCCGCGGGCGGGCAGGCCGCCGCGAACTACGACTCGGTCGCGACGCCGCAGGGCGGCGAGGCGATCATCAAGACCGCGCTCGACAAGTTCGGCCGCGTCGACATCGTGATCAACAACGCCGGCATCCTGCGCGACAAGAGCTTCGCGAAGCTCGAGCCCGCGGATCTCGAGATCGTACTCGACGTGCACCTGAAGGGCGCGTTCTTCGTCTCGCAGCCCGCGTTCCGCGCGATGAAGGAGCAGAACTACGGCCGCTTCCTGTTCACCGCTTCGGCCGCGGGCATCTTCGGGAACTTCGGCCAGGCGAACTACGGCGCGGCGAAGATGGGGCTCGTGGGTCTGTCGAACGTGCTCGCCGTCGAGGGCGCGAAGAACAACATCAAGTCGAACGTGATCGCTCCGATCGCCAAGACGCGACTCACCGAGAATCTGCTCGGACCGCTGGCCGCGCAGCTCGAGCCGACGACGGTGACTCCTCTCGCCTGCTATCTCGTCTCCGAGGCCTGCGAGCAGTCGCACGAAGTCTTTTCGGTCGGCGGCGGCCGCTTCGCCCGCGTCTTCGTCGGGCTCGCGCCTGGCTACTTCGCGGGCAAGGGGAAGGCGGTCTCGCTGGAGGACGTGCGCGACCACCTGGGCGAGATCATGGACGAGAAGGGCTACATCGTCCCCAAGAGCATCGGCGACGAAATGCGGGTGCTCGCAAAGTCACTCAGCTAGGAGGATCAGGCATGCCGATCGATCTCGAGAAGGCGCGCGGCGCGAAGCTGGCGCCGTCGCAGGGTGAGTGGAGCGCGGATCAGGTGATCCTGTATCACCTGGGCATCGGCGCGGGCGCCGGCAAGGCGACCGACGCGAAGGAGCTCGAGTACACCTACGAGAAGAGCCTGAAGGTGCTGCCGAGCTTCGGCGTGATTCCGGTGTTCGGCGCGGTCGGCGGGATGGCCGGCGTACCGGGCATCCAGATCAACTTCGCGCTCGTGCTGCACGGCGAGCAGGACATCGAGGTCCACCGACCGATCCCGACTCATGCGGAGATCGAGTCACAGGGCCGGATCGCGGGCATCTACGACAAGGGCAAGGCGGCGCTGATCGTCGTCGAGGTCGAGACGAAGGAGAAGGGCGGGGCGCCGCTCTTCACCAATCGGTTCTCGATCTTCGCGCGCGGCGAAGGCGGCTTCGGCGGCGAGTCGGGCCCGAAGGCGGGCAACGAGTCACCGACCCGCAAGGCCGATGCGGTGGTCGAGTCGCCGACCGTCTCGCACCAGGCGCTCCTGTACCGCCTGTCCGGCGACAAGAACCCGCTCCACGCCGATCCCGCGTTCGCGAAGCTCGGCGGCTTCGACAAGCCGATCCTGCACGGGCTGTGCTCGTTCGGGATCGTGTGCAAGGCGGCGGTCGACGGGCTGCTCGCTGGCGACACGTCGAAGGTCGCGCGCTACCAGGCGCGTTTCGCCGGGGTGTTGTTCCCGGGAGAGACGATCGAGACGTCGCTCTGGCGCGAGGGCAGCCAGATTCTGATTTCGGCGAAGTGCAAGGAGCGCAACGCCCCCGTCATTTCCAACGCAGCCATCACGCTGCGAGCGTAGGAGTCACTCGGCATGGGCAGGAAGGTGTTCGTCGTCGGCGTCGGCATGACCAAGTTCGAGAAGCCGGGCAGCAAGGAATGGGACGACCCGGACATGGGTCGCGAGGCCGGCAAGAAGGCGCTCGAGGATGCCGGGATCCCGTTCGATTCCGTCGAGCAGGCCGCCGTCGGCTAC
>JBIOJK010000201.1:0-4257 GCA_044450765.1 Myxococcota bacterium
CTCGTCGAGCGCGCGCCGCACGGCGCAGTCGGGCTCTGTGCGGTGGCGGCAGTCGCGGAAGCGGCAGTCCGCGGCGAGCAGCGCCAGGTCGGGGTACACGAGCCCGAGCAGATCCGGATCGACCGGTCCGCTGCCGATCTCCCGCACTCCGGGCGTGTCGATCACGAGCGCGTTCCCCGCGAGGCGCAGGAACACGGCACGCGCGGTCGTGTGCCTGCCGCGATCCCACTTGGCGCTCACTTCGCCGGTCTCGAGGCGGAGCTCCGGCTCGAGCGCGTTCAAGAGCGAGCTCTTGCCGACCCCCGAGTGACCCGCGAACACGGTCGTGCTGTCCGCGATCGCGGCGCGCAGCTCCGGGAGTCCCAAGCGATCCGCAGCCGACACCGCGAACAGCGGCGCGATCGCCTCGTACGCGCGGATCTCGTCGGGGAGCGCCTCGCCCGCGCCCAGCAGGTCGAGCTTGTTGACGACCAGGATCGCCTCGAGCCCGCCCGCGTGCGCCGCGAGCAGAAAGCGGTCGACCGCGCCGGAGCGGAATGGCGGGCTCGCGACCGATGCGACGATCGCGAGCCGATCGACGTTCGCCGCGATCACTTGCGGGCGGGGCTTGCCGAAGCTGCGCAGCCGCGCGAGCTGGGTGCGCCGCGGCAGCACGTCCAGCAGCGTGCCCTTGATCGGATCGAAGGTGACTCGATCGCCGACGGCGAGCGCGAGCTCACGCCGGGCGTTCGAGCCCGAGAGGCGCAGGCGAGTCAGTCGCTCTCCGCAGACGACCTCGCACGCGCCGCGCAGGACGGTGATGACCGTGCCCTCGGCGCGCGTCATGCGCGGCGGCGGGCCCGCGCGCGCTCGACCAGCGCCTGGAAGACGCGGAGCTGGCGCGGATCGTCTGCGGCCTGCATCTCCGGGTGCCACTGCACGCCGAGCGCGAACGGGTGGCCCTCGAGCGCGATCCCCTCGATGACTCCGTCCGGCGCGTGCGCCGTCGCGCGCAGGCCGCGGCCGAGCGCGCGCACCGCCTGGTGGTGCCACGAGCAGACGGGCAGCTCCGACTCGCTGAAGATCGCGCCGAACTCGCCCGTTCGCTCGACGCGCACCGAGTGAGTCGTCGGCACGCGCGGCGGCAGTCGGTGCGGCACGCTCTCGCCGAAGACGTCGGGCAGGTGCGGCGTGAGATCGCCGCCGAGCGCGATGTTCATGATCTGCATGCCGCGGCAGATCCCCAAGGTCGGCAGGTCGCGGCGCGCGAGTGCGCTCGCGACGAGGCGCAGCTCGAACGAGTCACGCGCCGGATTCACGCTGTAGATCGTCTCGTGCGCGCGTCCGCCGTAGGCGTCGGGCGAGATGTCGCCGCCGCCGGCGATCACGAGCGCGTCGAGGAAGTCCAGCTCGTCGTCGGCGGGCAGCGCGCTCGCGCCCAACAGGACCGGCGTTCCGCCCGCGGCGACGACCGCGTCGACGTAGCAGGCGGGCAAGCTGAACGCCGGCAGCTCTCCTGCCGACGGCGCCGACGGCCCGTAGGTCGTGATCCCGATGATCGGCCGCCGCTCGCCCATGCGCCCTTCAGATGCGCTCGAAGTAGCGCGCGCGCTCCCAGGTCGTGACTGCGGCATCGAATTTCCGCTTCTCGACGCGCGCGAAGTGCAGATAGTGCTCGAGCACGTCGTCGCCGAAAGCCTTGCGCAGAAACGCGGAGCCCTCTGCGGCGGCGATCGCTTCACCGAGCGTGCGCGGCACCTGCGGCAGATTCTCGGCGGTGTAGAGATTCCCGACGAACATCGGCGGCGGCTCGAGCTTGCGCTCGACTCCGTCGAGCCCGGCGGCGAGCAGCGCGGCGAACGCCGTGTACGGGTTCGCGTCCGCGCCCGGAATCCGGCACTCACTGCGCAGCCCCGCGCCGTGACCCACGACGCGGAAGCCCGCCGTGCGATTGTCGATCGCCCAGCCGATCGCCGTCGGCGCGAAGGTGCCCTCGACGAAGCGCTTGTAGCTGTTCACCGTCGGCGCGAGAAACAGCGCGATCTCGCGCGCGTGCGCCAGCAGGCCGCCGAGCCAGTGGCGGAACAGCGGCGCCGAGCGCAGCGCGCAGCCGGGCAGCGGCTCGTCGCCCGCGAAGAGATTCTCCTCGAGTGCGGGATCCCAGAGACTGGTGTGCACGTGCATGCTGTTGCCCGCCATCTCGGCGTGCCACTTCGACATGAACGTGATCGCCAGGCCCTGCGCGGCGGCGATCTCCTTCGCCGCGTTCTTGTAGATCACGTGCCGATCCGCCATGTCGACCAGCTCGCAGTAGCGCAGGTTGATCTCCTGCTGCCCCGGCCCCCACTCACCCTTGCTGAACTCGACCGGAACCCCCGACGCATCCAAGTGTCGCCGGATCGCGCCGTTCAGCGCCTCGGTCTTCGTACCCTGAAGGATGTGGTAGTCCTCGACGTACTGACCGAACGTGTCGAGCTTGTCGTAGCCCTTGGCGTGGGCGCTCGCGTAGCTCTCCTTGAACGCGAAGAACTCGAGCTCCGATGCGCCCATCGCGACGAACCCGCGCTCGCGCGCGCGCGCCATCTGGCGGCTCAGCACGCTGCGCGGCGCGACTTCCACGGACGCGCCCGTGTTCTCGTCGAATACGTCGCAGACGACGATCGCGCTCTTCTCGAGCCAGCTCGCGCGCCGCAGCGTGCTCCAGTCGATCTTGCACAGTACGTCGCCGTAGCCCTTCTCCCAGGACGTGAACGCGTAGCCGGGGGTCGGGTCCATCTCCATGTCGCACGCGAGCAGATAGTTGCAGACGTGCATGCCGTGGTCGGCCGTCTCCTCGAGGAAGAAGTGGCCGGTGATGCGCTTGCCGACGAGCCTGCCGTACATGTCGGGAACGACGGTCACGACCGTCTCGATCTCGCCCGCGCGAATCTGCTCCTCGAGCTCGGCCCGAGAGAGTCGCCCCGGGATCTTCACGCGCTGCTTCGCCACATCCGGAAGCTACAACATCTGGCATGATCGGGGCATGACGCGCGAACTCCAGGGCCCCGCTTCGCAGTACTACTTCTCGCACCGGCTCCGCCTCCACTACGTGGACTGGGGCAACGAGGACGCGCCGCCGCTCTTGCTCGTGCACGGGGGCCGGGACCACTGCCGGAACTGGGATTGGGTCGCGGAGCGACTGCGCGGCGACTGGCACATTCTCGCCCCCGACCTGCGCGGCCACGGAGACTCACAGTGGGTCACGGGCGCGAACTACGGGATGATCGACTACGTCTACGACGTCGCGCAGCTGATTCACCAGAAGAAGCTCGCGCCACTCACGATCATCGGTCACTCGCTCGGCGGCTCGGTCTCGCTGAGCTACACGGGGATCTATCCGGACCGCGTGAAGAAGCTGGTCGCGATCGAAGGCCTCGGGCCGCCGCCCGCGATGATCGCGGAGCGCGCGAAGCTCGGCATCCACGACCGCATGCGCGAGTGGATCGGCCAGATGCGGCAGCTCGCCGGCCGCTCGCCGCGCCGCTACGGGACGATCGAAGAGGCGTACACGCGCATGCAAGGGGAGAATCCGCATCTCTCACCCGAACGCGCCAGACACTTGACGGTGCACGGCGTGAATCAGAACGAGGACGGCACTTACTCCTGGAAGTTCGACAACTACGTGCGCGCCTTCTCGCCCTACACGTTCAACGCGCAGGAAGCGCAGGAGCTCTGGCAGCGAATCACTTGCCCCACGCTGCTGGTGCGCGGCACCGAGAGCTGGGCGAGCGACCCGACCAAGGACGGGCGTGCGAAGTTCTTCTCGAGAGCCGAGGTGGTGAACGTCGAGAAGGCCGGCCACTGGGTCCACCACGACCAGCTCGAGAGGTTCCTCGAGGTCGTGAAGGTGTTTCTCGCGCGCTGAGCGAGGTTGACCGCCAAATCAAGATTGACGCCCCTGTTTCGGCGCGCCACGGTGACGCGATGACGACCGCGCTTCAGGCTCTGCGCGACGTGTGGTCACTCGGCGGCGGCGATCCGGCGGCGCTCGGGCGGGTGTCGCTCTCCGGTGTCGACCCGGTACTGCCGTCGTCGTTCCGGATCGGGACCGCCGCGCAGGTGTCGCTCGCCGCCGCCGGGCTCGCGGCGGCCGAGCTCTGGAAGCTGCGGACGGGGCGCGCGCAGCGCGTCGCGGTCGACATGCGCGCGGCGGCAATCGAGTTTCGCAGCGAGCGCTATCTGCGCGTGATCGGCCGCAATCCGCCGCCGATGTGGGACCCGATCGCCGGCGTGTACCGC
>JBIOJK010000202.1:0-4236 GCA_044450765.1 Myxococcota bacterium
CGCGCTGCACGAGCTCGACGTCGGCGGGAAAGCGCCGGCCCGCAGCGTCGCGCACGGGCGCGGCGATACAGCCGTGACTCCGCTCGAGCGGTGCGCCGGGCACGTCGAGCTCGAGCAGCGCGTCCACGGCGGCGGGGGCGGGCGCGGTCGAGTGACAGAACGCGAAAGGGAAGCCGGCGGCCGCGCCGCGGCCCGGCGCCGGCGCGACGCGTGCGATCCAGTCGCGCGCGACTCGCTCGAGCGCCTCGCGCGCGATCTCGGCGACCCGGTCGAAGCGCGTCTCCATCTGCGCGTGCACGGCGTCGACCGAGCAGCCGCAGATCGAGTCGTGCGGGTGGTTCTCGAGCGCGACTCGCCAGGCGAACTCGATCGTCCCGGGGTCGCTGGCTCCGCCGAGCGCCGCGACCCACGCGGACAGCGGCTCGAGCTCGCGCACGAGCGTCCGGTCGTTCGCGAAGTCGCGCTGCTTCTGCGGCATGCGCGCCGACGCGCAGCCCGGGAGCAGCGGCGCGCGCAGCCCCGAGCGCAGCTCGCCGCGGTGCAGCGGCCGCTCGCTCCGCGACTCGCTCCGCGCGCGCTGCACGTACGCGAGCAGATTGCCGATCTGGCAAGTGACTCCCGCGAGCTTCTCGGCCGCGGCGCGCAGCGCGCGCGGCAGCTCGGGCTCGGGGGCCTGGTGGTCGCTGCCGTTCATGAGCAGCAGCGTCGGGATCGCCGCGAACGGCCGGAGTCTCTCGATCTCGCGCGCGAGCCGCGCTGCCAGCGCGGCCGGGTCGCGCGGCAGCAGCTGGCCGTTGAAGTAGCCGTTCGGGAGATAGCCCGCGAAGACGCGCGAGCCGTCGGGTGACTCCCAGGTGAAGGTGGTCTCTGCGACGTTCGCGCCCACGCCGCGCCACAGCACCGCCGCCTCGAAGCCGAAGCCCGCGAAGATCTGCGGGAGCTGCCCGACGTGGCCGAACTGGTCCGGCACGTAGCCGAGCCGCTGTGCGCCGCCGAGCGCGTCGCCGCGCGCGAGCCCGAGCCGCAGGTTGCGGATCAGCGCCTCGCCCGAGACGAGCCACTCGTCCGGCAACACCGTCCACGGGCCGATCACCAGCCGCCCCGCGCGCACCAGCCGCTCGATGCGCGGCCGCGCGTCGGGCCGCACCGCGAGATAGTCGTCGACGACGATCGTCTGCCCGTCCAGGCTGAAGCAGCGGAACTCCGGATCGCGCTCGAGCAGGTCGAGCAGCCCGTCGAGTAGCGCGACCAGCCGCGCGCGGAACTGCTCGTGCGTGCGGTACCACTCGCGGTCCCAGTGCGTGTGCGGAACGACGACCAAGTGAGTCATGCGGCTACTCGAACTTCCCCGTGCGCGGCGTTCCGCCGGGTCCGCTGTACGAGGCGGTGTAGCCCGGCGCGCGCTTCCACTCGACTGCGGGTATGGAGGCGAGCGCGCGCCGCCAGCCGGCGACCAGCGCGTCCTCGGCGGCGTAGTCGAACGGGTCCTGCAGGATCTTCTCCTCGACGCCGCCCGGCTCGAGCGGATGGTCGTTCAGCCAGCGCGCGGTGCGGGCCAGGGCTTCGCGCGCCGGCAGCACGTCGCGGTAGCCGAGCTCGCCCCGCAGCTTCGCCAGGTCGAGCACGCGGTGCGTGCTCCAGGGCTGCATCAGCAGCGGGCGCGCCGGCGCGGCCAGCTCGACGGGAAGTGACTCGATCGCGAGCGCGGCGCCGAGTGAGTCGCGCGCGATCTCGACCACCTGGCGCACGGACAGCACCTCTTCGTCGGCGCAGTTGTAGATCTGTCCGGCGGCCGCGCGCGGATGGTCGAGCGCGAGCAAGACCGCGTGCGCCAGGTTCTCGGCGTAACCGTAGGAGCAGAGCGTGAGTCCGCCGTCGGCCAGCACGATGAACGGCCGCCGGTCGCGAATCCGCCGCACGACGCACCACTCGCGCGGCACCAGCTGATGCGGCCCGTAGACGTACGGGTAGCGGAAGTGAGTTGCGCTGGGATGCAGCGCGAGCACGCGCTCCTCGGTTCGCGCGATCCGGAAGCCCTTCGCGTCGTCCGCCTCGCGCGCGACGAGCGGCGCGTCCTCGCGGGTCGGCACGGGCATCCCCGCCGGCCGCCAGGTCCCGGCGTTCATGTAGCCCAAATAGGCGGGCCCGCCGCCGACCGAGATGAACTTCGCGCAGCGCCCGACCATGACCGCCGCCGTCGCGCGCAGCCGCCCGTAGGTCGCCACGCAGACGTCGAAGCTGCGCCCGGCAAGGGCGGCCTCGAGCGCCCGCTCGTCGAACGGGTTCGCATGCAGGTGCTCGATGTCGGCCGGGATCTCGTCGCGCTCGTGCCGGCCCGAGTGCAGCATCGCGACCGCGAAGCCGCGCTTGCGGAGCCCGTTCACGATGAACGGCCCCGTCGGCCCGGTGCCGCCGATCACGAGCGCGCGCGTGCTCACGCCCCCAGGGTACGCGAAAACGCGCGTCGCGAGCGGAGCGTCGCCCGGGCGGTGACTCGGACTGTGCCGCCGGCGGACCTGCACCGCATTGCGGTGTGACTCTCGCGGGTATCGCGCCGATTTTCTGCGGTGTATGCTGCCAGGGTGTTCGCGCCCGCCAACGCCAGGGGGGTGGTGCTCTGCTGCGACTCCAGCCGCGATCGGGGTAACCGCGGCTGCATTGTCCGCGGAACTCTGCGGACGAGGGACGTTGGCGGACGCGAACTTGCGGGACTGCTGAAGGCCCTGCAGCCTGGGGTGGGTTCCAGAAACACGAACGGTATCCGGAGCCCTCGCGCTCGAACATTGGACCTTGGTCCCATTCGGCGAGGCCCTGTGGGCCGGGCGCCCCGGCGAGGGCAGCCGTGAAGCCGCGAGTGACTCCCGCCTCGGTAATCGCCGTCACTTCGGTCTATGCCGTCGCCGGCAAGCTTGGACTGCTGTTGGCCCTCGAGCAGGCAAACGCGACGGCAGTTTGGGCGCCGGCGGGCATCGCGCTCGCAGCCTTCCTGTTGCTCGGCTACCGGATCTGGCCCGCGATCGCGCTCGGCGCGTTTCTCGTCAACGTCACGACCGCGGCGAGCGCGGCGACCTCCGCCGGAATCGCCGTGGGCAACACGCTCGAGGCCGCGCTCGGAGCGTATCTGGTCCGCACGTTCGCCGCCGGGCCCCGCTGCTTCGAACGCCCGCAGAACGTCCTCAAGTTCGCGGTGCTCGCCGGGGCGATCAGCCCTGCGCTGGCCGCGACGGTCGGGGTGACCAGTCTATCTCTCGGCGGCTTCTCGGACTGGGCCCGATACGGCTCCGTGTGGTCCACCTGGTGGCTCGGAGACATGACCGGAATCCTGATCGCGGCTCCGCTCTTGATCTTGTGGGGGACGAACCCGTGGGTGAGCTGGCGGCGCGAGTACGCGCTCGAAGCGGCGCTGCTCGGACTCGCACTCGTGTTGACCGGCGGTGCCGTATTCGGCGCGCTGCTCCCGGCCAGCGCGCGGAGCTACGCGCCCGACTTCATGGCCGTCCCTCCGCTGGTCTGGGCCGCCTTCCGGTTCGAGCAGCGCGAGACGGCGACCGCCGCCTTCGCGCTGTCTGGCATCGCGCTGTGTGGAACGCTGAGCGGCCTGGGTCCCTTCGTGCGACCCACGGCGAGTGACTCGCTGTTGGCGCTGCAGAGCTTCATGGGCGCGAGCACCGTGATGGCCCTGCTGTTCGCCGCCGTCGTCTCGGTGAGTCGCGCGGCGGCCGCCGCCCCCCTGCTGGAGGAGCGCCTGCGCTTCGAGACACTGCTCTCCGAGCTCACTGCGGGTTTGATCCACGCTCCGGCCAGCGGGATCGACTCGGCGATCGAGGCGGGCCTGCACGATGTGGTCGAGTTCCTGGCGGTCGACCGCGGCTGTGTCGAGAAGTATCTCGAAGGCGGGTTCGGGACGCGCATCGCCTGGGCGCCCGCAGGCCTCGAGGAGCCGCCGCGAGTCACGGAGGCCGATCAGTTCCCCTGGGCCTCCGAGAGACTGCGCCGCGGAGACGTCGTCCGCTTCTCTCGGATCGACGAGCTTCCCGCGGAGGCCGCGGTCGACCGAGCCAGCTACCGGCGTTCCGGTACCCGTTCGAAGGTGTCCCTCCCGCTACGAGCGGGCGGGCGCGTGCTGGGTGCGCTCTCGTTCGGCTCGGTGCGGCGCGAACGCGCCTGGCCCGACGAGCTCGTTTCCAGGCTGCGGCTCTTGAGCGAGGCCTTTGCAGGAGCGCTCGAGCGAAGGCA
>JBIOJK010000203.1:0-4155 GCA_044450765.1 Myxococcota bacterium
ATCCCGAACCGGGCAAGTACCCGTAGTTCCTGCCGGCCGGGACGACGCCCGAAACGATCCGCCGCATCATGCGCGGCAACGCCCGCGAGCTGCTCGGTCTCCCCGGCTGAAGGAGGGAAGACGGTGTCCGAGGCACTCACCTGGCTCACGGGATGGGAACTCCGAGAGTTGATCGGCAAGCGCGAGGTGTCGCCGGTGGAAGTCACCGAGCACTTCCTGCGTCGGATCGACGAGCTCGACCCGCTGCTTCACGCCATGCGCCACGTCGACAAGGAGGGTGCGCTCCGACAGGCGCGGGCGGCCGAGCCCGCGGTGCTAGAGGGGGGCGCGCTCGGGCTACTGCACGGCGTGCCGATCGCAGTCAAGGAACACATCGCGGTCGAGGGGCTGCCCTCGATGTTCGGGCCCGCATCCCAGTGTGACGACATCGGAGTCGAGCGCCTGCGTGCCGCCGGAGCGATCGTCGTCGGGACGACCAAGATGCCCGGCATGGGCTCGGTCGGGTTGTTCGGCGGCGCGGGGGAGTCACTCGAAGACCACCCGCGCAATCCGTGGGACACGACGAAGGTCCCCGGTTCCTCCAGCGCTGGAAGCGCTGCGGCGGTCGCCGCCGCGATGCTCCCGCTTGCAATCGGATCCGACGGCGGCGGCTCGACGCGCCTTCCCGCGGCATTCTGCGGAATCGTCGGTCTTCACCCGACGGTGGGCCGGATCCCGTTCGTCGATTACCAGATGCCGCGGCTGGCGCTGACCATCACGATCGGCCCGCTCTGCCGCGACGCACGAGATGCGGCCACGGTTCTGCAGGTGATGGCGGGCCCCGACGGCCGTGACTTCGGCTGTCTGCAGAGCGATCCGCCTCGCTACGTCGCTGCGCTCGACGAGGGGATCGAGGGCCTGCGACTCACCTGGACAGACGACTTCGGCTACGCGGGCCGCTACGCGGGCGAGGAGAGCCCGCGCGTCATCGCCGCGGTTCGCCGCGCGGCCGACGGGCTGCGCGCGCGCGGCGCGACGCTCGAGCCGACGTCCGAACCGTGGGAAGACTTCTGGCCCGGCTACATGATCACCGGCCGAGCGCTGAAGGACGGGCCGATGGCGTTCGGAGGTCATGCCCCACCCACGCCCGCCGAATACCGCGCGGCAGCCGAGACGCGCGCCAGAAACCGCGAGCGATTTGCGCGGCTGTTCGCCGGCCACGACGCGCTTCTCTCGGTGACTTCGCAGCGTGTGACTCGCAGTGTCGAGGAGTGGCACGCGAACTGGAACGCGCGCGGCGAGACTTTCCCCCACGGCACCTACGCGCCCACCTACACCAGCCACACCCACATGTTCAACTGGCTGGGCTGGCCCGCGATCTCCGTACCGTGCGGCTTCGTCGACGGCCTCCCGATCGGACTGCAGATCATCGGCCGGCCGGACCGAGAGGACGTCGTGCTGCGCCTGGCGCATGCCTTCGTCGATGCGTTCCCACGCGCTGAACGCCCGGCGGCCGTGTCGAGCTGACTGTCGCAAAGGAGACGGCATGGATCGTCTGAACCACGTGAAGATCGTGACGCCCGAGCCGGAGGCCGTGGACCGGTTCCTGCGCGAGGTGCTCGAGATCCCTAAGGGATGGGCGCTACCGGCGCTCAAGAGAGGGCCGGCTCCGAACTACCCGCACACTCCGGCGAAGCCAGTGACTTGGGAGAGCGTGATGGCGCGCCGCGGGGACGACGGCAGCGGCGGCTTCATCGCTGGCAGCACGGAGAGCAAGCAGTTCCAGATCCTGCGCGGCCCGAAGGCTGGAATCTGGAGCGTCGCGGTCGGGACGAGACACATCGAGCGCGCGCACGCGCGCTGCGTCGAGCTCGGGATCCCTTGCTCGGACATGCAGCTCGTCGACTGGAACGAGCGTGACGGCGTGCGGGCATTCTTCGCCGAAGTGGGCGGAATCATGTTCGAAGTGATGCGCGTAGAAGCGAAGAAGCCCAAGGAGTGACTCGATGCTGCTGCACGGAGTGAGAGTCGTGGAGATGGGTTTCTGGGTCGCTGGGCCGGCCGTCTCGGGACTCATGGCGGACTGGGGCGCAGACGTAGTGAAGATCGAGCCGCCCCGAGGTGACCCGATGCGCCACATCTACCGCGCGCTCGCGGGGATCGAGCTGCCGTCCTGCCCGCCGTTCGATCTCGACAACCGCGGAAAGCGCTCCGTGGTGCTCGACTTGGCCAAGCCCGAGGGCCGCGAGCTCGCGCACGAGCTCATCTGCGGCGCGGACGTCTTCGTCACCAACTATCGCCACGACGCGCTCGAGCGGCTCGGGCTCGACTGGCCGGCACTCTCGGAGCGCGCGCCAAGATTGATCTACGGCCACGTCACCGGCTACGGGCAGACAGGCCCCGACCGCGATCGCGCGGGGTACGACATGGGCGCGTTCTGGTCCCGCGGCGGGATCGCGGTGCTGCTCGCCCACGCAGGGCAGGATCCCGTGGGGTCGCGCGGCGGCTTCGGCGACCACATCACGGCCTCGCACTGCCTTGCCGGGATCGTCACCGCGCTCTACGCGCGCGAGAAGACGGGGAGAGGCCAGCTCGTCGATGCCTGTCTACTGCGCAGCGGCATCTACACCGTCGGCTTCGACGTCGCACAACAGCTCGCGTTCGGAGCGGTTGCGCCGTTGATCAAGCGCGAGGACGCGATCAGTCCGACCATCTCGAGCTACCGGGCCGGCGACGGCCGCTGGGTGTGGCTGCTCGGCGTCGAGGGGGACCGGCATTGGCCGCGGCTGTGCGAAGGCCTGGAGCGCCCCGAGCTGAAGGACGACCCGCGCTTCGCGAACGCCGCCAAGCGGCGCGAGAATGCGCATGAGCTGATCCGCATCCTCGACGAGCAGTTCGCGCGCCGCCCGCTCGCAGAGTGGCTGGAGCGCTTCGATGCAGTCGACCTGTGGTGGTCGCCGGTGAATACGCCGGCCGACGTCGCGAAGGACGCGCAAGCGCTCGCGGTCGGCGCCATCGTCGACGTGCCGGATGGTCGCGGTGGAACACAGAAGAGTGTCGGAAGCCCAGTACGGTTCAGCTCAGGCGATGTGACTCCGCGCGCGCCGGTGCCCAAGGTCGGCGAGCACACCGAGGCAGTACTGCAGGAGTTCGGCGTGGAGCCGGCGCGGATCGAGAAGCTGCGCGAGCTGGCCGTCATTCCGTGACCGAGCCTCACTTCCGCATCCTTCCCGCGGTCACGCCCGAGAACGATCACTTCTGGACCGGCGGTGCGCACGGCGAGCTGCGCATGCTGCGCTGTCGCGCGTGCGGCACGTGGATCCATCCGCCTGCGCCGAACTGTCCGGCCTGCCTTTCGCGGGACCGGGAGGTGGCGGCGCTCTCCGGACGCGCGCGTGTGGCGACCTACACGGTGAACCATCAGCCCTGGATTCCGGGCTTCCCGCCGCCGTACGTGATCGCGATCGTCGAGCTGCCCGAGCAGGCGGGCCTTCGGCTGACCACGAACCTGGTCCACTGTTCTCCTGAGGAGGTCTGGATCGGGATGCCGGTGCGGGTCGTCTTCGAGCGACACGATACGGTGTACCTTCCGCTGTTCGAGCCGGAGCCGAGCCCGTGAAGCCGATCCTGGAGCGCAACGCCGCGATCAGCGGGATCGGCCAGTCGCAGGTGGGGCGGCGGCTGGACCGCGACCCGCTCGGGCTCACCGTCGACGCGTGCTTGGCCGCCATCGCCGACGCGGGTCTGCGCCGCGAGGACATCGACGGCCTCGCCACCTGGCCCGGCGGCGGAAGTAGCGCCGGGCCAGGCTTCTCGGGCGCGGGCATCACAGACGTTCACGAAGCGCTGCGCCTCGAGCTCGATTGGTTCTCTGGCGGCGCCGAGACCTCGGGCCAGCTCGGGTCGGTGATCAACGCGTGTCTCGCCGTCGCCACCGGCGTCGCGAATCACGTGCTCTGCTTCCGCACCGTGTTCGAGTCGAGCGCTCAAGGCTCGGGACGCCGAGCCGGGATCGGCGTCGGAGGGGGCGCGGGTTTCCGCGCGCCGGCCTTCATGCAGTGGACCCTGCCGTTTGGCGCGGCCAGCGCCGCGAACTGGATCGCCCTATTCGCGCAAGCGCACTTCCACCGCTACGGCACGACGCGCGAGCAGCTGGCCTGGATCGCGCTGAACGGG
>JBIOJK010000204.1:0-4140 GCA_044450765.1 Myxococcota bacterium
AGACCGAGTTGAAGCGGAACGCCCAGCCCGGCGACATCACGGTAATCGCGCCGAGGGCGCCCATCTCGAGCGCGGACGCCAACAACAGCCCCAGCACCAGCGCGAGCCCGACCGTGCCGTAGCGCGTCCAGCGCGTGATCACGCGCCGACCTTCCTCGCCTTCTTTCCGCAGCTCGTCGAGCTTCGGAATCACGACGGCGAGCAGTTGCAGGATGATCGACGACGAGACGTACGGCATGATGCCGAGCGAGAACACCGAGAGCTCTTGGAAGGCGCCGCCGGTGAACAGGTTGAGGAGCCCGAAGACGCCGCCGCCGTCGCCGGACTGGTCGAAGTAGCGCCGGATCTCGGTCGGATCGATGCCGGGGGTCGGGACCGCGCAGCCGAAGCGGTACACCGCGAGCATCGCGAAGGTGAACAGGATTCTCCTGTTCAGCTCCGGAATGCGCGTGATGTTCCCGATCGACCCGGCGTTCATGCGGACACGATCTCCACGCTTCCGCCCGCGGCTTCGATCTTGGCGCGAGCGGAGCTCGAGACGGAAGTCACTTTGACCTTGAGCGAGGCCTCCAGCGCGCCGTCGCCGAGCAGCTTCACCGGCCGCGTCGCGCTGCGGATCAGTCCGGCTTCGACGAGCGCGACCGCGTCGACCTCGGTGCCCTTCTTGAAACGCGCAAGTGACTTCACATTGACGACCTGCAGAGTCTCGCCGTTCGGGTTGGTGAACCCGCGCTTGGGCAGGCGCATGATGAGCGGGATCTGACCGCCCTCGCGGTGCGGCTTGTGCTTGCGGCCGGCGCGCGCGCCCGCGCCCTTCGTGCCGCGGCCCGACGTCTTCGCACTGCCACTGCCGACGCCGCGACCGACGCGCTTGCGCGGCCGACGCGACCCCGGCGCGGGTTTCATGTGATCGAGCATCACGCGCTCTCCACCTTCACGAGGTGACTCACCTTGTTGATCATCCCGCGCACCGAGGGCGTGTCGACCAGCTCCTTCACGCTGTTTGGCTTGCCGAGGCCGAGGCCGCGCAGGGTCTGGTGCTGATCCGGCGCGTAGCCGATCGCGCTGCGGAACTGGCGCACGCGCAGCCGCTTCGTGCCCGCCGCGGCCTTCGCGCTCTTCGCCTTCTTGCGCGCGGCCATCAGCGCAGCTCCGCGCTGCGCAGCTGCCCAAGTCTCTCGTCCCGGTAGCGGAGCTGGCGGAAGGCATCGAGCGTGGCTCGAATCACGTTGTGGTGCCGGTTCGTGCCCAGACACTTGGTCAGGACGTTCTGCACGCCCGCGGCCTCGCAGAGCGCGCGCACCGCGCCTCCCGCGATCACACCGGTGCCACGCGCCGCCGGCCGCATGACGACCTTGCCCGCTCCGAACTCGCCCATGACCTCGTGTGGGATCGTGCCGTCGGCGAGTGGGACGCTGATCAGGTTCTTGCGCGCCTGCTCGATGCCCTTGCGGATGGCTTCGGGAACCTCGTTGGCCTTGCCGAGGCCCGAGCCGACGATGCCCTGGCCGTTGCCGAGCACGACGAGCGCCGTGAAGCCGAAGCGGCGTCCGCCCTTCACGACCTTCGCGACACGGTTGATGTCGACGACGCGCTCTTCGAGCTCGAAGTCGTTCGGATTCAGCCGCTCGCGCTTGATGGTTCTTCGCGCCATTTCTTTCCTTCAGCTCAGAATGTGAGTCCGGCTTCGCGCGCCGCGTCGGCGAGCGCTTTCACGCGGCCGGTGTAGACGAAGCCGTTGCGGTTGAAGCTGACCTCGCGGATTTCCTTCTCGAGCGCGAGCTTCGCGATCGCCGCGCCCACTTTCTTGGCCGCCTCCACGTCCTTGGTCGATTCGAGACCCTCGCGCACGCCGGGCGAGCGCGTGGATACACCGGAGAGAGTCTTGCCGGAGATCGGGTCCACGATCTGCGCGTAGATGTGCTTCGAGCTCCGGTACACGGTGAGAAGCGGCCGCTCGCAGCGCGCCAACTGCTTCCGCGTTCGGAGCTTGCGCCGCTCGAGTAGTGCCTTGCGGTTCGACAGCGCCATCAGCTCTAGCTCCCTGCCGACACGCCGGTCTTGCCGACCTTGCGGCGCACGACTTCGTCGACGTAGCGGATGCCCTTGCCCTTGTAGGGCTCGGGCGCGCGGATCTCGCGGATCTCCGCCGCAAATTGGCCCACCTGCTGCTTGTTCGCGCCGCGGATCAAGAGCCGCGTTTGACTCTCGGCCACGACCTCGAGCCCCTGCGGGATCTGCACGACGACCGGGTGCGAGTAACCGATGGTCAGCGTGAGCTTCCTGCCCGAGACCTCGGCGCGGTACCCGACGCCGATGATGTCGAGGCTGCGCGAAAAGCCCGTCGTGACTCCCGTGACCATGTTCGCGATCAGCGCGCGCATCAGGCCGTGCATCGCCTTCGCCCGCTTCTCGTCGCTGTCGCGCGCCACGCGCACCTCGGTGCCCGCGACCTCGACCTTGCAGTGCGGGGCCACCGCCTCGTCGAGCGCTCCCTTGGGCCCCTTCACGCGCACCCGTCCGTCGGCGACCTTGACCTCGACGCCGGAGGCGATCGGAACGGGCTGTTTGCCGATGCGCGACACGACTACCAGACCTTCGCCAGCAGCTCGCCGCCGATGCCGGCCTCGCGCGCCTGCGCGTCGGTCAGCACACCGCGCGGTGTAGATAGGATCGCGATGCCGAGACCCGTGCGGATCTGCGGGATCTTCTTGGTGCCGACGTACACGCGGCGGCCGGGACGAGACACTCGCTCCACGCCCTCGATGATCGGCTGATCGTCGTCGCCGTAGCGGATCTCGATCGAGAGAGTCGGCTTCTCGGCGCCCTCGACGTCGCCGTAGCCGGCGATGTAGCCGGTCTCGTGCAGCACGCGCGCGATCTCCTGCTTGAGCTGCGACTTGGGCATCACGACCTTCGCCAGCCGCGCGTGACCGCCGTTGCGGATGCGGGTGAGCATGTCGGCGATGGGATCAGTCTGCATTTCGCGACCTCACCAGCTCGACTTCGTGATGCCGGGGATCTTGCCCTCGAGCGCGAGCTTGCGCAGGCAGATCCGGCACAGGTCGAACTTGCGGTAGTAACCGCGCGCGCGGCCGCAGCGGTGGCAGCGGTTGTAGTAGCGGGTGCGGAACGGAAGCGTCCCCGCCGCGCGCTTCGCGCGGAGTAGGCTCTGCTGAACTCTCTTGGAAGTCTTCGCCATGAATCCTCACGTCCGGAACGGCATGCCAAGACCGGTGAGGAGCGCGAGGCCCTCCTCGTCGGTCTTCGCCGTCGTCACGATCGAAATGTTGAGCCCGCGGATCTTCTCGACCTTGTCGTAGTCGACCTCGGGGAAGATGATCTGCTCGCGCACCCCGAGCGTGTAGTTCCCGCGGCCGTCGAATGCGCGCGACGACACGCCGCGGAAGTCGCGAACGCGCGGCAGCGCCACGTTCACGAGCCGGTCGAGAAACTCCCACATGCGCTGGCGCCGGAGAGTCACGGTGACTCCGATGCGCTGGTTCTCGCGCAGGCGGAAGTTCGCGATCGCCTTCTTCGACTTCTGGATCACCGGCTTCTGTCCGGTCATGCGCGCGATCTCGTCGGCCGCGGCGTCGAGCAGCTTCGGGTTCTGCGTCGCCTCGCCCAGACCGACGTTCAACGTGATCTTCACGACGCGCGGCACCTGCATCGCGCTCTTGTAGGAGAAGCGCTTCTGCAGCTGGGGCGCGACCGCGGTCCGGTAGGTCTCGAGCAGGCGCGGAACGTAGTTCTCGACCTCGATCGGCGGAGCCGCGGGCTCTTCGCGCTGCGGAGTCGGGCGCTTGCCTTCCTTCTTCTCTCCGGCTTTGCTCCCGCCCTTCTTCTCTGCCTTCTTCGCGGCGCGAGCCTCGGCCTTCGCCAGCGCCTCGGGTGAGGTGTCGGCGTCGGCGCCCTTCGGGCCCTTCTTGACCCGCTGCTTCTTTTCCTCTTCTTCAGCCATCGATTGCCTCGTCGTGACGCACGCTCCAGCGGAGCTTCTTGCCTTCGACTTCGCGGAAGCGCACGCGGGTCGTCTCGCCCTTGTGGACGAGCGCGACGTTCGAGAGATGCACCGACGCTTCCTGGTCGATGATTCCGCCCTGGCGCGTGGTCGCCGTCGGCTTCTGGTGCTTCTTC
>JBIOJK010000205.1:0-4133 GCA_044450765.1 Myxococcota bacterium
CACCCTGTGGGCGGCGGAGTTCAACCTCGAGAGCTTCGCGCCGAAGTTCGCCCAGCGCGGCGACGCGCTCGGCACCGCGGGCTGCCTGGCGCGCGCCGCGCACCAGCTCGTGCTGGCGCTGTTCGCGCTGAACCGGCGGCATTTGCTCTCGGACAAGACCGCGCTCGCCGAGGTCGCGCAGTTTCCGCTCGCGCCGCGCGACTTCGCGGAGCGCGTGTCGGCCGCCCTCGCACAGATCGGCGCCACGCCCACGGCCCAGCTCGCCTCCGTCGGCGCAGTGGCGGCGCTGGTCGCCGAGACGGTCCGACTCGCCGGGCCGCTCTACGCGCGACCCTACCCGCGACCGGCGTGACCCCGCGCGACTAGACGCTGCGTCGGCGGCGCTGAATCGCGAAGGCGAGGACTCCGAGCCCGAGGATTCCCGGCAACAGGTAGCGCGAAATCCCCGGCAGGCCGGGGACTGGCGGCGGCGGCAACTGCACGGTGAACGACCCGCCTCCCGCTCCGGTGTTGTTGTTGAACACCGCAGCGCCCGCTGTCACCGCGTAGTCCGCGGCGTTGTTCGTGCCCAGCGGGCAAGCCGCTGGCGTGAATTTCAGCGCCTGCGTCCCGCTCGAGGGCAGAGCAGAACCGAATGCGGGGCTTGCCGAGGTGGAGGTGAAGTTGACTGCGCCAGCCACGCCCTGCGAGCCCGTGTAGCCGCCGTCGCCCCAGGTCACGCGCCAATAGGTCGTCGGCGGCGAGCCACTGAGCGACTCGAATGCGAGCGAGCCGGCCGCCAAGTAGGCCGGGGGAATCGGATTGTCCATCGCGTAGTCCGGTACGGTCGCCGGGTTCGTCTTCGCATTGAACGCCGCAGTCGAGATCAGGATCGGCGTGCAGCTGCCGCTCGCGGGGTTCGGGGGCGGCATCGGGAAGATCGTCAGAACCACGGGATTCAGACCGGCTGCGTCGTATACCCGGAGCGCCCCGAGCCCGTGAAGGTTGTTCTGCAAGGTTTGCCGCATCCGGAGCTGGACGGCCTGAGCGGTGGTGTCGCCGCCCACGCCGCCGATGACCTGATCGATGTCCATGATGTGGAACGCGGCGAGCGCAGGCTGCGGCAGCAGCATGAGCCCGAGCACGATCCAGCGAGCGACGCTGATGCGATGCTTCATCGGATCCCCTCCCGAAGTCGTGACCATACCACTTACGTCGCAGCGTGTGGGGCAGATTCTCACCAGCCGGAGCCGAACGAAACCTGAACAGCGACGCCGAAGAAGCTCGCCGCGTAGTCGGCGTCCGCGTGGCCCAGGTAGACCCGCCGGTCGATCAAGGTCGGCAGGCCGGTCTGGTGGAAGTCGTCGACGCCCGACCGGACGTAGCGGTAGAAGAAGCGCAGCCCGAGCCCCTTGTGCAGCGCGAAGCGCGCGCTCGTCTCGACCGCCTGGTCGCGGCTGGTGAGGGTCGGCAGGCTGCTGGGAATTGGCTGCGTGGGGTCGACGTTCGCGAGCGCGTTCTGCGAGGCGAAGGACTCGTGGTCCGCGTCGTGAGTCACGATGAACGTGTACTTCGTGTCCAGGTCGATCCAGGACGTCGGGTGCGCCGTCAGGCCTCCCCCCCAGCCGGTCGCGTCGCCCTGCGCGCGCACGCCCCACTGGTTCGTGAACGGGAAGTTCGGGCCTCCGGCGTCACCGTTCGCGGACGACGCGAAGCCGCGAATGCTCTGCATGCTGCGGTCGTGGCGCTCGAGCGAGACGAACACGTTCGCCGAGAGCGCGGGCGACGGCTGCACCGTCCAGTCGGCTTCGACGCCGTCCGTGCGATTGCTGGTCAGGCCGTACGACGAGCCGTAGTCGTCCGACTGGATCCGCCCGCTCAGCGAGAGATCCGAGTAGTCGCCGAGCGCGAAGATGAGTCGACCATTAATTCGCTGCGCGTCGAGATCGGCGAGCGATGGGCGCACCATCTGGTTCAAGTTGATCGCGCCGTCGCCGTCCGGGAAGAGCGGAACGAAGCCCGGCAACTCCTGCGTCGTGTACTTCGCGTACACGCTGTAGTCGATCGGGCCGCCGTCCCGCTTGATGAACTTGTACGAGAAGCGGGCAGTCACGAACGAGAGAGCGCGCGTGTTGACGCTCACGGTCGCGCGCCGCTCCCGCGTCTGCGGACGCTCGGAGACGTCGCGGTCGACGTCCTCCTGCTCGAGCAGCAAGTCGAGCGAGCTCCGCCACGGAGCGGTGTAGGTGCCGCCCACGTCGTAGGTCGAGTGTGATTCGCCAAACGGAATCGTGCGGTAGCGCCAGGCGCTGCCCGGGACTCCGGGCTGGTAGATTCCGAGGTAGTCCGGGCCCAGCACCGCCGCGTGCCCGCCGTCCTCGACGATGTAGCCGTACTGGCCGGTCTGGGGGTTGAACGCGGTGTAGTTCGTCTGCGTGTCCTGATTCGTGAAGCGGTAGCCCGCGCGCAGGCGCAGCGGCTGCCAGGGGCTGCTCTGGAGCCCGATGTCGACGAGCACCTGGTCGACGCGCGCGTGCGCGCTCTGGGTCGAGAGCGCCGCGCCGGTGTTCCAGTCCGCCAGGTTCGTCGCGCCGACCGTCCCGCTCGAGATCGTCGGCGGCAACAGGTCCTGGTTCTGCGTGCTGCGCGACCACGAGATCGCGGTCGTGACTCGCGAGCGCAGCGGCATGTTCACCGCGGCGTCGGCGCGCACGTTGTGCCAGTCGTTGTCGGGCGGCAGCGCGAGCCGGGCACTCGTGACGTCCGGAGACGCGGTCGAGTAGTCGAACGGCTGCTGCAGGGTGAGTGAGTTCTCCTGGTTGCGGTACAGCGACACGTTGTACGCGAGGCTCGCCTGCGCGATCTCGTTGCTCCACTCGAGCGCGGCGCGCCCGCTGTGCGTCTGGTCGTGGATCGGCGAGGGAACCTCGAGCGTGGCGCCGATCGAGCTCGAGAAATCCGGGTACGCGAAGCCGACGCCGGTCGGGATCGCGCCCTTTCTGTCGTCGAGCCCGTACTGCGCGACCAGCGACAGGCTCGGCAGCGCGCGCACGCGCAGCTGGAGCTGCGTGCGGTCGCGCTGCACCTCGAGCGTGCCCTCGGAGTGCGCCGCGAGCGCCGCCGCGATGTCGGCCGCCGAGCTCGCACCCGGAGTGAGTCCCGGCGGAAGCGCGAGGAAGTCACTGCCCCCGCCGTTCCACAGCGTCGTCGCGTCCGAGGCGTATTTGTGCGGGACGCCGCTGAAGGAGCCGCGGAAGCGCAGCCAGCCGGCGCGGTCCGCCTCCAGGTCGTAGAACTGGTCCTCGCGCCCCACGCTGCCGGCGCGCAGCATCGCGTAGTCGCCGCTCTCGGGACGCCAGAGCTCGAGGTTCAGCCCGTCGACCAGGAAGCCGTCCTTGCGATCGACATACTTCGTGAAGCGGGTCTCCTGGTGATCGCCGCTGACGAAGTCGTAGCCGCTCTCGAGCGCGCCGCGCGCGAACCAGCCGTCGCCGAGGTCGGAGAGCTCGGGCAGCGCCGGGGGGTACGGGTACAGGAGCCCGCTCGGCGACCGCCGGCGCGAGTCGAGCAAGAGCGACAGGCCCTGCGGATCGGGAAACTGGTAGATCTCGGCGTTCCCCTCGTGCACGGAGTCGCGCGGCGGGTCGGCGGCGGCGGGCAGCGCGCCGGCTGCGATCGCGAGCAACAGGCAGATTCGCGCGCCGCGCACGCCGACCCTCCTAGCGGTGGAAGCGCGGACCCGACGGGGAGTTCGACCCGTGGATCTGCGAGTGGCAGTTGAGGCAGCCGCGATTCATCAGCCGGTCGTCGGGCGCGCCGGCCGTCGCCATGTTCTGGCTCGTGATCATCGCGGACGGATGCCCGAAGTTCGGGTTGTCGATCGGCGAGTGACATTCCTGGCACAAGAGCGGCAGCGCCGTGACCAAGAGCTTCTCGTTGTTCGAGCCGTGCGGCTTGTGACAGTTGAGACAGCTCTCGCGCACGGGCGCGTGCTCCCAGAGGAACGGCCCGCGCTTCTCGGCGTGACAGCTGGTGCAGAGCTGATTCACGTCGTCGGCCTTCAAGAGCGGATTCGTCTGCGAGCCGTGCGGGTTGTGGCAGTCGACGCAGGAGATCTTCCCCTCGAGCAGCGGCATGTGCGAGCGCTTCGAAAA
>JBIOJK010000206.1:0-3999 GCA_044450765.1 Myxococcota bacterium
CGCACAGGGGGCGCCGGAGTCTCGCGATCCGCACGGCGATGGACGGCGCCGCGAACGTGGAGGTCGCCGTCGAGGACACGGGCGCGGGAATCGCCGAGGAGGACCTGGAGAAGATCTTTCAGCCGCTCTACACGACGAAGGCCGACGGCCTGGGCATGGGCCTCGCGATCGCGCGCACCATCGTCGAGGCTCACGGCGGCCGGCTGCGCGCCGCGAACAATTCGCAGGGCGGCGCGACGTTTCGCTTTGCGCTGCCGATCGCGCGAGACGAGACACTGTGATCGCCGCGGCGCCGCGCGTGTTCGTGGTGGACGATGACTCGTCGGTGCGCAGGAGCATGACTCGATTGCTCTCGTCGGCAGGCTACGAGGTCGAGACCTTCGCCTCTGGCCCCGATTTTCTGAGCCGCGCGCCCCACGACGGTCCGTGCTGTCTCGTGCTCGACATCCGGATGCCCGGCCCCTCCGGGCTCGACCTGCAGGTGGCGCTGGCGGCGGCGGGTCGCCCGATGGCCATCGTGTTCGTCTCGGGTCACGCCGACGTCCCGATGAGCGTCGCCGCGATGAAGGCCGGAGCCATCGATCTCCTCACGAAGCCGGTCGACGAGCACGATCTGCTCGTCGCGATCGAGCGCGCGCTGGCGAAGAACCTGGACGACGCCCACGTCGGCGAGATCCAGGACCGCGTCGCGACGCTCACGCCTCGCGAGCGGGAGGTGTTCGAGCGCGTGGTGACTGGCATGCTGAACAAGCAGATCGCCTTCGAGCTCGGCTCGGCCGAGAAGACGGTCAAGGTCCACCGTGCTCGCGTGATGCAGAAGATGAGGGCGAATTCCCTGGCGGAGCTGGTGCGGCTGGCGGATCACGTCGGACTGCTCGGGCCGAAGGCCTGAGTCGAGATCACGCGGCCACGGGGTCGCGAAGAGAGGGTGGGGAGATGAATGAGAATCGGCACGACCGATCGGCGGAGCTCGCGCGCAGCGCCCTGCAGCTCGTGGCGCTGGGCGCGCTGGTCGCGACGAGCCTGTGGATTCTGCGGCCGTTCCTGATCGCCGCGACCTGGGCGACCATGATCGCGATCGCCACCTGGCCGCTGCTGGAGCGCACCCAGGCGCTGCTCGCCGGCCGGCGCGCGCTGGCGATCGCGCTGCTCACCTTGATCCTGCTGCTCGCTCTAGTGGTGCCGCTGTATCTCGGGATCGGTGCGATCGTCGACAACGCCGAGCAGATCGCGGACTGGTCGCACTCGCTGGCGACCTGGTCGGTGCCGCAGCCCCCGGACTGGCTCCAGGGGGTGCCGCTGGTCGGCGGGAAGCTGGCGAGTGAGTGGCGCGCCCTGGCCGAGGCCGGTCCAGAGGAGCTCGCGGCGCGCGTGACTCCCTACGCGCGCGATCTCGCGCGCTGGTTCGTGAGCGAGGTCGGCAGCATCGGGGCGCTCCTGGTTCACTTCCTCCTGACGGTCGTATTCACCGCGATCCTGTATTCGCGCGGAGAGGCGGCCGCGCGGGCAGCCGAGCAATTCGCCCGGCGTCTCGCGGGCGCGCAGGGCGAGAAGGCGGCGCGGCTCGCCGCGCAGGCGGTTCGCGCCGTCGCGCTCGGCGTCGTGGTCACCGCGCTGGTTCAGACGGCGCTCGTCGGCCTCGGGCTCGGGGTCGCAGGCATCCCGTTCGCCGCGATCCTGACGGCGCTCTGCTTCGTGCTCTCGGTGGCGCAGATCGGACCGGCTCCGGTGCTGCTCGGCGCCGTGATCTGGGTCTACGAAGTGGACGGCGTTCTCTGGGGCACCGCATTCCTCGTGTGGGCGATCCTCTGCAGCAGCGTCGACAACGTGATCCGACCGGTCCTGATCCGGCGCGGTGCGGACCTCCCGCTGCTGCTCATCTTCGCGGGCGTGATCGGGGGCCTGGTCTCGTTCGGCGTGGTCGGCCTGTTCATCGGCCCGGCCGTGCTCGCGGTGGCCTACATGCTGGTGCTCGACTGGATGGCGGAGAGCTAGGGCCCGCAACCATGGAAGCTCGCGAGCTCGCGGTGGAGCGCGGCAAGGGCCCGGTCAGCGGTCTCCTGCAGCGGCCCGAGGGCGCGTTCGCGCTGTTCGTCCTCGCGCACGGTGCGGGCGCGGACATGCGCCACCGCTTTCTGCAGTCACTCGCGGACGAGCTCGAGACCGCGCGCGTCGCGACCCTCCGCTTCAACTTCCCGTACACCGAACACGGGCGGCGCGCGCCCGACCCGCAGCCGGTGCTCGAAGCGTACGTGCGCTCGGTCTGCGCGGACGCTGCGCGGCTGGCGCCGGACCTGCCGATCTTCGCGGGCGGCAAGTCGATGGGCGGGCGCATGACCTCGAACGCGTTCGCGCGCGAGCCGATCGCGGGTGTGCGCGGGCTCGTGTTCGTCGGCTTCCCGCTGCATGCGGCGAAGCAGCCCTCGCGCGCGCGCGCCGAGCACCTGCGCGCCGTGACTGCGCCGATGCTCTTCCTGCAGGGCACGCGCGACGACCTCGCGGATCTCGGGCTGATGCGCGAGCTGTGCGGCGAGCTCGAGCCGCGCGCGACGCTGCGCGAGTTCGACGGCGCGAATCACTCGTTCGCGGTTAAGAAGTCGAGCGGCCGGACGGATGCAGAGGTTCTCGGGTCGCTCGCCCGCGCGACCGCGGACTGGCTGCGCGCCCGACTCAGCTAGCCGCGGGCGCTGCGATCCCCTCGAACTGCTTGGCGAGCTTCGGGCCGGTGCCCTCGTCCTCGTGCTTGAAGAACACGAACACGTCGCCCCAGGCCGGCCCGCGGATGCGCGCCGCCCACTCCTCGAGCTCGCCCGGCGCGTAGGCCTGCTTGCGCAGGCGCAGGTAGCTCCAATCCCCGGTTGCGACGAAGGGCGTGTTCAGCGCGCCTTCCTCGTCGCCGTCGACCTGCGAGATGCAGAGCGCCGCGTTCGCCGCGCGCAGTGACTCGAACACGTCGTCGCCGTGCCAGCTCTCGTGCCGGAACTCGAGCGCGGCGCGCACGCCCGAGGGAATCCAGGACAGGAAGGTCTGCAGGCGCGCCAAGTCCTTCTTCATGTTCGGCGGCAGCTGGAACAGGATCGGCCCGCGCTTCGCGCCGAGCGCCGCGGAGTTCTTGAGCAGATACTCGACCGGCTGCGCCTCCTTCAGCCGAGTCATGTGCGTGATCTGGCGCGAGGCCTTCAGCACGAAGCGGAACTCGGCGGGCACGCGCGACGCCCAGTCCTCGAGCACGCTCACCTTCGGCATGCGGTAGAAGGTGTTGTTGATCTCGACCGCGCCGAGCCGCTCGCCGTAGTAGTCGAGCATCTTCGCGTCGGGCAGGTCCTTCGGATAGAAGGGCCCCTTCCACTCCTTGAAGGCGAAGCCGCTGGTGCCCACGAAGAGCTTTTTCATGCCCGAGAGAGGTAGGATCCCGGCCGGTGGCGCGCACGCGCGCGCATCGCGGCGGCGCGCACGCGCGCATAGGGGAGGGAGCCGTTTGATCAGGAAGTCCTTGGCTCGAGGTCTCGCACTCGCGCTCGTTTCGCTCGCGGCAGCGGCGGGCGCCGCGGAGGAGAAGGAAGCCCCCGCGGAAATCCAGCTTCCGCCGGTGCCCACGCACTGGAAGGCAGAGAAGCCGGTCGGCACGTCCGCGGGCCCGGTGACTGCCGCGATGCTCAGCGCGGCGACGATCCCGCCGGACCGCTGGATCCAGTACGGCGGGAACTACCGGAACTTCCGCCACTCGCCGCTGAAGAACCTGACACCGGAGAGTGTCAAGAAGCTCGCGGTCGCGTGGGCGTTCCCGACCGGAACGACCGGCCAGTTCGAGGCGTCGCCGGTCGTGTACGGCGGCGTGATGTACGTGACTTCGTCCTACAACCGGCTGTTCGCGCTCGACGCGAAGACGGGTGAGCTGCTCTGGCGCTACGACCACAAGAACGGCGAGAACCTGCGGCTGTGCTGCGGCCCGCCGAATCGCGGCGTCGGCATCGCGGGCGACCTCGTGCTGATGGGCAC
>JBIOJK010000207.1:0-3947 GCA_044450765.1 Myxococcota bacterium
CGCAAGCGCGGCGCGTCGCTGCTCGAAGCGGTGCGCGCGACGGTCGACCGGCTCGAGGGCTCGTGCGCGATCGCGGTGATCGACGAGTCGGCGCCCGGCGAGATCCTGATCGCGAAGAACGGCGGCAACCCGATCGTGGTCGGTCACGGCAAGGGCGAGAACTTCGTGGCGAGCGACATCGCCACCTTGCTTCCCTACACGCGCCAGATCCAGATCCTGCACGACGGCGAGCTCGCGCGAGTCACCGTCGACTCGGTGTCGATCCAGACCTTCGACGGCAAGCCGGTCGCGCGCGAGAAGAAGCTCGTGCAATGGGATCCGGTCCAGGCGGAGAAGGGCGGCTACGACCGCTTCATGCAGAAGGAGATCTTCGAGCAGCCGCGCGCGATCGGAGACACGATCGGCGCGCGCGTGCTCGAAGGCGAGGGCGACATCGACCTCGACGGCATCGCGCTCGATCCGGCGTGGGTGCGCGATCTCGCCGGCGTACAGCTCGTCGCGTGCGGCACCGCGTGGCACGCGAGCCTGATCGGCCGCTCGATGATCGAGCGACTCGCGCGGATTCCCTGCGACGTCGACCTGGCGAGCGAGTACCGCTACCGCGAGCCGATCATATCGAAGCGCCACCTGGTGGTTCCCGTGTCCCAGTCGGGCGAGACCGCGGACACGATCGCCGCGCTGCGCGAGGCGACCGACCGCGGCGCCAAGTCACTCGCCATCTGCAACGTGCACGAGAGCACGATCGCGCGCTCGACCGACTGGGTGCTCTACACGCACGCGGGCCCCGAGATCGGCGTCGCGTCGACCAAGTGTTTCACGACGCAGGTCGTCGCGCTGTATCTGCTGGCGCTGAAGCTCGGCCTTCTGCGCGGCACGCTGAGCCGCGACGAGGCGCGCCGGCACGGCCACGAGCTGCGCCGGCTGCCGCGCCTGGTCGAGCAGGCGCTCGGGCTGTGGTCGCACACCGAGGCGATCGCGCGCCGCCGCCAGCACGCGCGAGACTTCCTCTTCCTGGGCAAGGGCTACGGCTTCCCGATCGCGCTCGAGGGCGCGCTGAAGCTGAAGGAGATCTCGTACATCCACGCGGAGGGCTACGCGTCGGGCGAGATGAAGCACGGCCCGATCGCGCTGATCGACGAGAACGTCCCCGTCGTGTTGGTCGCGAACCAAGCGTCGGTGTACGCGAAGGTGGTCTCGAACGCCGAGGAGGCGCGCGCCCGCGGCGGCATCGTGATCGCCGTGGTCGACGAGAACAACCGCGACGTCGAGCGCTTCGCGGACGAAGTGATCCGCGTGCCCGCGACCACGAGCGAGCCCATGTCCGCGCTGCTCGCGACGATCCCGCTGCAGATGCTCGCCTACCACGTCGCCACCCTGAAGGGCACCGACGTCGATCAGCCCCGCAACTTGGCCAAGTCCGTCACGGTCGAGTAAAACGCCCGACAGCTGGGCTACTCTCGCGCGGTGCCGGCGCCGGACGAGATCACTGCGGGGCTGAACCCCGAGCAGCGCGAGGCCGCGCGCCACGTCGAGGGCCCGCTGCTCGTGCTGGCGGGCGCGGGCTCGGGCAAGACGCGCATGCTCACGCACCGCGTCGCGCACCTGATCGCGAGCGGCGCGGCGCGGCCGCACGAGATTCTCGCGGTCACGTTCACGAACAAGGCCGCGCGCGAGATGCGCGAGCGCGTCGAGCAGATTCTCGGCGGAGGCACGCGCGGCGTCTGGGTGTCGACGTTCCACTCGACCTGCGTGCGCATCCTGCGGCGCGACATCACACAGCTCGGCTACGAGCCGAACTTCGCGATCTACGACTCCGACGACTCACTCGCGTTGGTGAAGCGCGTGCTGCGGCTCCTGAACGTCGACGAGAAGTCGTGGCCGCCGCGCGGCGTGCGCGCATCGATCGATCGGCTGAAGAACCGCGGCCTGTTGCCCGCCGACCTCGTGCAGGAGACCTCGCTGCAGACCAAGCGCCTGCGCGAGATCTACCAGCGCTACCAGACCGAGCTGCGGCGCTCGAACGCGCTCGACTTCGGCGACCTGATCCTGCTCACGGCGCGGCTCTTCGAGAACCACCCGAGCGTGCTCGCCAGCTACCAGCAGCGCTGGCGCTTCGTGCTGGTCGACGAGTACCAGGACACGAATCCGATTCAGTACCGGCTGCTGCGGCTGCTCACCGCGTCGCACCGCAACCTGTGCGTGGTCGGCGACGAGGACCAGTCGATCTACCGCTTCCGCGAGGCGGACATCCGCAACATTCTCGATTTCGAGAAGGACTTTCCGGGCGCGCGCGTGGTGCGCCTGGAGCGGAACTACCGCTCGACGCAGCCGATCCTGTCGGCCGCGAGCGCGGTGGTCGCCAACAACCTCGAGCGCAAGGGCAAGCGCCTGTACACGGAGCGCGCAGGCGGCGAGCTGGTGCGCTTCTACGAGGCGGCGGACGAGCGCGGCGAGGCGGCGTTCGTGGTCGGCGAGCTGCTTCGCCTGCGCGAGCGGGGCGAGTCACTCGGCAAGACGGCGATCTTCTACCGCACGCACGCGCAGTCACGACCGCTCGAGGAAGAGCTGCTGAAATACAACCTGCCGTACGTCGTCGTCGGCGGCACGCGCTTCTACGACCGGGCCGAAGTGAAGGACGCCCTGGCGTACCTGCGCGCGCTGCGAAATCCGGCGGACACCGAGAGTCTGCTGCGGATCGTGAACACGCCGGCGCGCGGCATCGGCCGCACGACCGTCGAGCGCGTGCTCGCCGCGGCCGAAGCCGAGCAGACGACGTTCTGGGACGCCCTCGTGCGCGGGCTCGCCGGGCTGCCGGCCGCGGCCGCGAAGCGGATCTCCGAGTTCGTTGCGCTGATGCAGGACCTCGCGCGCTCGCTCTCGGCCGACTCGGTTGCGCAGCCGCTCGCGGCGCTGCTCGAGCGCACCGGCTATCTGCGGGCGCTCGAGGCCGAGAACACGATCGAAGCCGAGGCGCGGCTCGAGAACCTGAAGGAGCTGCTGTCCGCGGTCGAGGAGTTCGAGCGGCAGAACCGCGACTCACGCGGCGACGAGGGCGACCTGGTCCGCGATCTGGTCGACCTGTTTCTGGAGCAGGTGACTCTGCTGTCCGAGGCCGACAGCGTCGACTCCTCGCGCGAGCGCGTGCCGCTGATGACGGCGCACGTCGCGAAGGGCCTCGAATTCAAGCAGGTGTTCGTGGTCGGGCTCGAGGAGGGGATCTTCCCGCACTTCGCGTCGCTCGACGATCCCTCGGCGATCGAGGAGGAGCGGCGCCTGTGCTACGTGGCGATGACGCGCGCGATGGAGCGGCTGACTCTGTGCAACGCGACCTTGCGCCGGATGCACGGCTCGGTGCGCTACAACGCGCCGAGTCGCTTCCTCGCCGAGATCCCGGACGAGCTGATCGTCGGCCGCCGCGCGCGCATGCGGGGCCCCGCGCCGCGCGAGATCGCGCGCGAGGCCGGACCGCGCGTCGACTACAGCGACTCGCAGCTCGAGCCCGATGAGTCGATCGCGCTCGCGGTCGACCAGCGCGTCGAACACCCGATCTTCGGCGCGGGCCGCATAATGGAAGTGGTGGGCGCCGGCCCAGCCGCCAAGGCGACGATCCGCTTCGAGCGCGCCGGCGTGAAGGTGATCAAGGTGAAATACGCGCAGCTGAGACTGCTCGGTTGAGTGTCCTCGACCTGTATCCGAGCGAGATCCTCACCGAGCGCTTGCGCTTGCGCGCGCCGCGCCGTGGCGACGCGGGTCCGCTGCACGAGGCGGTCGCCGAGACACTCGCCGATCTGGTGCCGTGGCTGCCGTGGGCGCGCGTCGATCACGGCCCCGCGGAGACGCGCCGCTACCTGCGCGCCGCGCGCAGCGCGTGGTCGCGCCAGAGCGCCTTCGAGTTCGTGATCGAGTTGCGCGAGGGCGGGCGGGTCGCGGGAGTCACGAGCCTGCAC
>JBIOJK010000208.1:0-3927 GCA_044450765.1 Myxococcota bacterium
CGCGCGACCGGAAGCACGGACTCGACCGCTTCGCGCACCAGCGGGAACATGCGCCGGAGGCCGGTGTGGAAGAGCAGCGGCTCGTCGTCGTCGATCAGGAACTGGTTGAACGTGAAGCCACCGGGAAAGCTCTCCGGCGGCACCGGTGTGCTGATCCGGTAGATCCCGTCGGCGATCTCGTCGACGCGCGTTCCCGATTCTCGATTCGTGATTCCCATACCCGCGACTCCTTCAGCGCTGCTGCCGCGGCGAGGCCGCCGGCGTCAACGTTCATCGTGCGTGTGCATCGCTCGTCGCGGGCCGCCGCGCGGTCACCGAGCTTCGACGCGCGCGACGCCGATCAGCGCCTCGCGAGTCACGATGCCCGCGAGCCGCTCTTCGCTCCAGCCCTCGGTCCCGGCCGGCCGCAGCGGCAAAACCATGAAGCGAGTCTCACCGCTCGTGTCCCAGACGCGGATCGCGACGCTCTCGGGCAGGTCGAGGCCCATGGCGCGCAGCAGGGCGCGCGGCTCCCGCACGAGGCGCGCGCGGTACTCGGGGCTCTTGTACCAGTCCGGCGGCAGGCCGATCACGGACCACGCCGTGCAGGAGCACTGGGTGCACACGATCGCGTTGTGAACCGCTTCGGTGTTCTCGAGCACCACGAGATACTCGCTGTTCGAAGCGCGAAAGCCGAGCTCGGCGCTCGCGGCCGCGCCGTCGGCGAGCAGACGCGCGCGAAATGCGGGATCGACCCAGGCGCGCGCAACGACGCGAGCGCCGTTCTTCGGGTCGAAGTTCTCCTGCGCCTGCTCCGCGCGCTTCTCGAGGAAGCCCTCCGGCACGAGCTGCTTCGCGGCGAGCGCCTCCTCGAGCGCGCGCACGCGGTCCGCGATGGGCGCCGCCGCGACGAGCTTGCGGGGGTCACTCATGGCGCCGGCTCCAGATAGCTCTCCCACAGGTCCACGACCACGGTCTCGCGGCTCTCCGCGGCGTCGGTCCAGAGAGCGCGCGCGTCGAACTCGACGTGATATGTGAGCTCGACGTGCGCGGCCAACGCGTGAGCGGCGAGGTCCGGAAACTCGAAACCCCGCGAGGCGCGCACCACGACCCCTCGCTTCCCGCGCACGTAGCGCGGTACGCGCGTGTGCCCCCGAGGGTGGATCTCGCGGACCACGACGGCGTCTCCCGCCGCGAACCGCGCGCGCTCCCGCGGGGTGACACCGGTCGGTTTCACCTCGGCCGCCGGGCGCGACAGCGGGAAGCGGCCGCGGGCGCGCCGCTCGAGCTCCGCCCGAGTCACGATGCCCTTCTCGACCAGAAGCGTGGCCACGCCGGTGAGCCAGCGCTCGTAGTAGGAGGCGGCCAGATAGTGCGCCGGATCCATGCGCTCCACCGCGTGCCGGTACTCGTGGACGTTGTACGCCTCGAGCACGCCGATGCCGAGGCCGTTCAGCGCGAACGCGCGCGCCTCCCAACGCTCATGGAAAGTCGGCTCGTTGCGCTCGATCTCCACCGCGCCGAACCCGCTCATGCCGCCGAGGTCGTGAATGCCGTCCATCGCCACACCAGGATAGCCCGGCGCGCGTGACCCGGCGCGCCAGCGCGTGTAGGCTCTCGCGATGGACGAGACGATCTCCCTCGGGCGCGCTGCGCTCGAGCAGCTCGCGCAGCGCGGCTTCACCCGGCGACAGATGTTGCGCGTCGCGGCGCTGGTCGGAGCCGGCGCGGCGTTTCCGTTCGGCTCCGAGCGCGCGCTCGCGCAGCTCTCCGATGCGGGGCGTCTGCCCGACGACGCCGTCAAGATCAACGCGAACGAGTTCCCCGAGGGCCCGTCGCCGCATGCGCTCGAGGCGCTCGCCGAGGTCGCGCGGCAGGGCAACCGCTATCAGTACCCCGAGACCGACGGGCTGGTGCAGACGGCGGCGAAGCTCGAGGGTCTGACGCCCAAACACTATGCGGTGTACCCAGGCTCGAGTCTCGCGCTGCACCACGCGGTGATTTCGTTCACCGGCCCGAACCGCGCGCTGGTGACCGCCGACCCGGGCTACGAGGCGGCGGCATTCGCGGCCCAGTTCATCGGGGCGAAGGTCGTGCGCGTGCCGCTGCGGCGCGACGGCTCGCACGATCTGCCCGCCATGCTCGCGGCCGCGAAGTCGCAGTCCACCGGCCTCTTCTACGTGTGCAATCCGAACAACCCGACGGGAACGGTGACTCCGCACGCGGAGATCGAGGCGCTGATCGCCAAGAAGCCCAGTGACTCGCTGGTTCTGCTGGACGAGGCGTACATCCATTTCTGCGACGAGCCGCCGGGCGCGGACCTGGTGCGCGACGGGAAGGACGTCGTGGTTCTGCGCACGTTCTCGAAGATCTTCGGCATGGCGGGCCTGCGCGCCGGGTTCGCGATCGCGCGGCCAGAGCTGCTCGCGCGCATGACCGGCTGGTACACGGGCGCGCTGCCGGCGACCTCGATGGCCGCGGCCCACGCGATGCTCGGAGAGCCGGAGCTGATCGCCTCGCGCAAGCGCGACAACGCCGCGCGCCGCAGCGACCTGATGCAGTTCTTCGAGGCCCACGGATTCCAGTTCACGCCGTCGGTCAGCAACAACCTCATGGTCGACGCGCGCATGCCGACGCCGCAGGTGATCGAGGCGCTCAAGAAGCGGAGCGTCTACGTCGGTCGCCCCTGGCCGGTATGGCCGACGCACGTCCGTGTCACCGTCGGCTCGACCAAGGACATGAGCCGCTTCAAGAGCGCGTTCCTCGACGTGACTTCGGCGCCCCCCGCCGGCTAGCGCGGCACCGCTGCGGCGCCCGAGTGGATCGACGGGTCGCCTTCGCTCCAGAGCACCCGCTGCCGGATCGAGGCGATCAGCCAGTCTGCGCCGAGCTGGACGAAGCCGAACTCGTAGAGCACGTGCGAGTCGAAGCGCCGCTCGCCGCTGCGCCGGTAGATGACTCCCGAGGCGCGGCAGGTGGCGGACCCTCGCGCCGCCTCGATCTCGAAGTTCCCGAGCAGGTGGTGCGTGGCGAGCGAGTCGAGCGCCTGCCGGCGCTTGGCCACGTAGCTCGCGCGCGAGACCGCGCCGACCTCGCCGCGCAGATCCGCGTAGTCGAGTGCGAGCTCGTCCGCGAGCAGTGACTCGAGCTCGCCCCAGTCCTTCCGGTCGAAGCAGTTGGCGAAGCGCGCCACGACGCGCGCGATCCGATCGGCGTCGGAGCTCACGCGCGCGGCTCGAAGCGGAACACCTGGATCCCGGGCGGGACCGGCTCGTAGCCGCGGAAGTGGAGCACCGCGTCGCGGGCCGCCTCGTCGGTGACGTGGACCGCCCGCAGCTCGAACAGCTCGTCGCCGAGCCGCACGCGCACGTCGGGATGCGCGATCCAGATCGCCGCCCAGCTCTCGACCGGCCACCAGGACGCGAGCGCCCAGCGGTGTGACTGCGCGAATAGCTGCCCCGCGTACACGAAGCACTCGACCTGGATCGAGTGCGGCTTCTCGGGCCGCGCCTCGACTTCGCAGATCCGCTTCCCGTCGGGGACCTGGCCCGACCACGTGGCCGGAACGGGAGTCACATTGCCGGAGAGCGACCCGCCCGGTACGGGACCGCAGGCGAGTGCGACGGCGCACGAGAGGGCGAGCAGCCTCGCTCGGGTCATGGTGCCGCGACGACCGCCGTCGCTTCGATCTCGATCAGGAGGCCGGGCACCGCGAGCGCAGTGACTCCCAGCCAGGTGCTGGCGGGCGGCGGGCCGCCCGCGTAGAACGCCTCGAAGGCCGGGCTCAAGATCGCCGCGTATTCGGGCTTGTAGTTCACGACGTAGACGCGCGTCGAAACGACGTCGGCCGGCGTCGCCCCGGCCGCGGCCAGTGCGGTGCGCAGATTCCCGAGCGCAGCCTCCGCCTGCAGGCGCAGGTCACTCCCGCCGACGAGCTTGCGCTCCGCA
>JBIOJK010000209.1:0-3853 GCA_044450765.1 Myxococcota bacterium
AGGCTGTTGCTCGGGTCGGTCGGCAGGTCGGGTCGCATGACCGTGCGCACGATCAGCTGCGAGTCCAGAAACAGGTCTGCGAGCTGCGCGGCCGCGATCATGCTGCCGCCGGTGTTCCCGCGCATGTCGATCACGAGTCCGTCGAGCGCGCCGAGCTCGCCGACGCGCTCGCGAAACTCGGTCGCGGTCTCGCGACTCACTTGGTAGACCTGCGCGTAGCCGATCCGGCCGCCGCCCTCGAGCTTGCGCGCCTCGACGCTCGGGATCATGACCTCGCCGCGCGTGATCTTCACGTCGAGGCGCTGCTTGCTCTCGGAGCCGCGCTCGACGCCGAGCGCGACGATCGTGTCGGCGCGCCCGCGGATCCGATCGACGGCTTCCTCGACCGAGAGCGGCCGCGTCGGATCGCCGTCGACCGTGAGGATCGAGTCACCGTCCTTCAGCCCGCCCTTCGCGGCCGGGCTGCCCGGGAACACGCGCACCGCGATCAAGTCACCATCGCGCCGGCTGAGTCGCGCGCCGATGCCGGAGAGCCGGCCCTCGAAGCGAATCTTGAAGTCCTCGCTGCCGCGGCCGGAGAAAATCGTGCTGAAGCGGTCGAGCGCCGCCAGCGCGCCGCGCAGCGCGATGTGTTCGAGGTCGTCGTCGGGCTCGATCGGCTCGTCGAGGTGGTCGGCGGTGAAGCGCAGGCAGCGCGCGAGGATGTCGCGGTAGTCCGAGGCGTCGAACTTCGGATCGAGCGGCACGCGCACGGACGCGCCGTTCACCTCCAGCACGCCCTCGTCGCCGTTCGCGTCGAAGCGGACGCGATCGAAGCGCTGCTCGAGCGCGTCGAGCGCGCCCACCAGCATGCGCTGGTCGAGCCGATCGGGCCACAGGTACAGGCGCCCGGTCTTCTGCAACGCGTCGCTCGTGATCTTGAGCGGCGCCTCGGCGCTGGGCAGCACGGGAATGCTGGCGCATCCGAGCGCGACGAATTGCACCGCAAGGAGCGCGAGTGCGGTGGACCGGAACGAGCTCTCGCGGCGGCGGTTTTGCATGGGGCGCGGAGTCTAGCGCGCGCGCTTCGCCCCGCCCCAGCCCCGTCGCCGGCCGGGAAAACCCCGCTATCATGCGCCCGGGCGCGTAGCTCAGTTGGTAGAGCAAGGGACTCTTAATCCCTCGGTCGACGGTTCGAGCCCGTCCGCGCTCACGAAGCAGGCGGCGCCCGCGTGTCACTCCGCGCGGGTTCGGCCGCGTCCGGGAGTCGACCGCGCTCGGGTCCGGGGGGGAGGTCGCGGAGATTCGCCTGCGCAGCGCCGATGCGTGACTCGCGCGCGCGCCTGCGGGCCGCGCTCGCGGCCGCCGCGGTCGCGCTGGCCGGCGCGCGGCCCGTGTCCGCAGACGACGCGTCGTGGCGCGGCGCCGATGCGCCGGCGCGGGAGCGACACGAGGCGGTGTACACCCGCAGTTCGTTCTACCTCGAGATGCGCGACGGCGTGCCGATCGCCGTGGATCTCTACCTGCCGAGCGCCGCGGCCGCCGGCGCCCACGTGCCGGCGATTCTGCGCCAGACGCGCTACTGGCGGGCGCCGAAGTTCCGCGCCCTGGTCCGACCCCTCTTGGATGAGCCGCAGGACCTCGCGCGGCGCTTCCTCGCGCGCGACTACGCATGGCTCGACGTCGACGTGCGCGGCTCGGGCGCGTCCGGAGGCGTGCAGCGCTCGCTGTGGTCCGACGCCGAAGTGAGCGACGGCGGCGAGATCGTCGACTGGATCGTGCGCCAGCCGTGGTCGAACGGCGCGGTCGGCGCGCTCGGTGACTCGTACGATGGCACCGCTGCGGAGCTGCTGCTCGCGACGGGCCGGCCGGCGCTGCGCGCGGTCGCGCCGCGCTTCTCGCTCTTCGACGGATACACGGACATCGGCCTCCCCGGCGGCGTGCGGCTGGTGTGGTTCTCGAAGGCCTGGGGTCACTTCAACGACTCGATCGATCGCGGCCAGATCTGGAGCGCATTCCCGTGGTGGGTGCCGTTCTTCATCTCGGGACCGCGACCGGTCGATGGCGCCGCCGGCGACCGAGCCGTGCGCGCCGCCCAGCTCGTGCACCAGGCAAACTTCGGCGTCGAGCGCGCGGCGAGTCAGGTGGAGTTCCGCGACGACGTGCCGTCCGAGATGGGCACGAGCGCGGCGCAGTGGAGCCCGTGCGGCGAGCGGCGCGCGGCGATCGAGGCGTCCGGCGCCGCGATCTACAGCGTGAGTGGCTGGTGGGACGGCGCGTACTCACACGCGGCGGTGAAGCGCTTCCGCACGCTCCGCAACCCCGGCTCGCGGCTCTTGCTCGGGCCCTGGAATCACGGCGGCGACCAGGAGCCGGATCCGCTCGAGCCGACCCGCGCGAGCGACTTCGATCACGCGGGTGAGCTGCTGCGCTTCTTCGACTTTCACCTGAAGGGCAGTGCGAACGGCTGGGACCGCGAGCCGCCGGTCCACTACTTCACGACCGGCGAGGGCCGCTGGAAGAGCGCGGTCCGCTGGCCGCCGCCCGCCACCGCGACCGCGTACTATCTCGCGCCGAACTCCGGGCTCGCTCGCGAGTCACCCGCGCGAGCCGACGAGCGGGACGAGTACACGCCCGATCCCGAGAGCGGAACCGGCACCTCGAGCCGCTGGCACGCGCTGGCCGTGCCGACCTGGACGGAGTACGGGGACCGCGCCGCCGCGGACCGACACAATCTCGTGTACGACTCGGCGCCGCTCGAGCGCGCGCTCGAAGTCACGGGTCATCCGGTGCTTCACCTCTGGCTCCGCGCCGATCGCCCGGAGCTGGCCGTGTTCGCGTACCTGGAGGACGTCGATCCGGGCGGGCGGGTCGGCTACGTGAGCGAGGGCCAGTTCCGGGCGATTCACCGCGCCCTGCGATCGGCGGACGAAGCCCCCTACGCGCTCGCGGTTCCCTACCACAGCTTCCTGCGCGCCGATGCGAAGCCACTGGTTGCCGGCGAGACCGCCGAGCTCGTCTTCGATCTGCTGCCGATCTCCCATCTGTTTGGGCGCGGGCATCGCCTGCGGCTGTCGCTGGCGGGCGCCGATCGCGACCAGTTCGAAGAGCTGCCGGACGCCGCGACCCGCTGGCAGGTCGAGCGCGGCGCGGGCGCCGCTTCGCATCTGGAGCTGCCGGTCGTCGCGCGCGAGTAGCCGTGCAGGCGCCCCGCTGCACTGCCAACCGGCGCTTGCACGGCGAGGGCCTGTGGCAGGGGCGCGGAACCCGAGCTGCGCGCTAGTTGCAGGCACGCGCTTTGCTCTCGGGCTTGGTCGATGCGGCGATCTACAATCCATCGCGCACCGACCGAGAGCCCGCTCGGACTGCTGTTCGGCGCGCTGGGCCCCTGCGGAGACAAGCGCATGCCTCACGACTGGGACGACTGGGAGAAATGGCGAGCTCGCCATCGGCACGGGCGGCCCGACTGGAGCCGGCCCGGCCGCGGCGACCGGCGCGCCGAGCGCAACGAAGCGCGCGACGCCGAGCGGGCGAGGCGGCGCGAGAAGCGGCGCGGGCGAGAGCTGAGCCCCGAAGAAGAGGCCTATCGCCAAGCCCGGCGCGCCGCGGAGCAGAAGATCGCGTTCTTCCGGCACCTCGTCCCGTACGTCTGCGTGGTGCTCTTCCTCACCCTCGTGTCCTGGCGCGTCGGGGCGATCGTGGCGCTCGCTTGGGGCGTCGGGCTCGCATCTCACTACTTCCAAGTGTTCGTCGCGCCCAATCTGCGCCGGAGGTGGGTGCAGGGCGAGGTCGAGCGCCAGGTCGCGCGCAGCGTCTCGCGCCAGCGCATCGCGCTCGAGGACGAGAAGCTGCGCTCGCTCGAGGAGCTCTCGGC
>JBIOJK010000210.1:0-3824 GCA_044450765.1 Myxococcota bacterium
CGCCCGACTGGATCTCGACCACGATCACCGAGCCGTCCGCCATGACGACCGGTCCTTCCGGAAAGCCGAGACCCGAGGTGACCTGAGAGAAGGCCATGCCGATTCTCCTCCGCTGCGGACGCAGACGAACCTAGAGTACCGCGCTCTCGCGCGCGGACCGCAGATAGCGCAGCCCGCCCGTCTTCGCGTACAGCGTGCAGCCGGCGGCCGAGGCGCGGGGCTGGTGCTTCGCGCCGATCGGGAAGCGCAGCCAGACGCCCGGTCCGTGCTCGCCGGATTCATCGGAGAACGCGCCTTCGAGCACGAAGAGCTCGCCGCCTTCCGGATACGAGCGCGGGCCCGGGTCGGCATGCGACTCGAGGCGCTCGAGGCGAGTCACATCGGAGAATCCCGCCTGCGTGTACAGCGGCTTGCACCTGACTCCCGGCGAGTCACTCCCGACCCACGCCAGCGCATGCGTGTCGACGACCACGTGGCGCCGCTCGCGGCCGGGGAACTGGCGCAGCTTCACGAACAAGGTGCAGCCGGGCTTCGAGAACGGGGCGTGACGGAAGCCCTCGGGGTTCAGCAGGAACGTGCCGGCCGGCCAGTCACCGTGCTCGTCGCTGAACACGCCGTCGAGCACCAAGATCTCCTCGCCGTCGGGGTGATCGTGCGCCGGAAAGCGCGAGTCCGGCTGGTAGCGCACCAGCGACGTGACCTGCCCTGCCTCCGGCGGGCCGACGAGATGCACGCGCTTGCGCCACACCGACCCGCTCGGGCTCGGCGTCCAGTCCATTCGCTCGGTGTCCGCGCTCGCCGGAATCGACAGGTCGCCGTGGATCGATTCGGTCATGCCGCTACGACGGCGACCCGCCCGCTCGCGTTTCTCGCCGGCGCACTACCAGTTCCGGACCACCGGCAGCACCTTCTCCGACAGCAGCCGCAGGCTCTTCTCGGCCGCCGCGTCGGGCAGCCCGCCGAAGGTGGGCACGATCGAGAGATTGAAGTCGCCGATCAGCTCGCGTCGCGCGCGCAGCTTCTCGAGGATCTGCGCCGGGGTGCCGTACGCGTTGATCTCGACGAAGCCCTTCGCCGCGTTGTCGACGCCGTACGCGCCCAGCGCCGCGGCTTGCTCCGCGTAGGACGCGTAGCCCTTCTTCTGGAAGTTCTCGACCTTGGTGAACTCGTAGTGAGTCACGACCGACTGGTAGTAGTTCGCGACGTGCTCGTGCGCGAGCGCGCGCGCCTCGCTCGCGTCGTTCGAGCAGACGAGAAACTCGGCAAAGGTGGGCGCCGGCGGCGGCGTCTTGTGGTGCTTCTGCCAGGAGGTGTTGAAGAGCGCGATGTGCTCCTTGGTCTCTTCCCACGGCTTCTGCACGAACACCATCGGTTTCGCGCCGAGCTCCGCACAGAGCGGCGTCGAGTGCGGCGACATCGCCACCATGTAGGTGCGGTCCCGCCACGAGCCGCGCGGCTTCGGCCGCACCTGCACGGGCTTCTGCGGGTAGTACGGACCGTCGCCCCGCACGATGCCGGTCTCGAGGCCGGCCAGGATCATGCGCGCCGCCTCCGCGAAGCGGTCGCGCGCCTCGTTCATGTCGATCTGGAAGCCGTCGTACTCCATGCGCGCGAGCCCGTGTCCCATGCCGAACACGGCGCGGCCCTTCGACTGGTAGTCGAGCAGGATCATCTTCTCGACGACGCGCAGCGGCGAGTTCCACGGCAGGATCACCGCGCCCGTCGCGAGCGCGATGCGCTGCGTGCGCCCGGCCAGATACGCGAGGATCTGCGGCGTGTCGGGGCCCATCGAGTACCAGTCGAAGTGGTGCTCGACGCACCAGATCGAATCGAAGCCCAGCGGCTCGGCCAGCTCGGCGAGCCGGTACTCGAGCTCGAGCACGTGCTCGTCGCTGGTGGTCTCGAGGTAGTTCTGCAGAACGAGCTGGAGGCCGACGCGCATGGGGGATCCCCTCTTCTCTCGCAGCGCTGTCCACCGACGATACTCCCATCGCGCGGCGGGAGCGAGCCGCGCAGGTGCCGGCGAGTGAGCTCGTGCAGAATGCGACTGCGAGGGCGAACACCGTGCCGGAAGTCGACACCGACGTGCTCGTGATCGGCGCCGGACCCGTGGGCCTGGCGCTCGCGATCGAGCTCGGGATGCGGGGCGCGCGCGTCCTGGTCGCGGAGCGCAACAGCCGCGGCGGCGCCGCGCCGCGCGCCAAGACGACGAACGTCCGCACGCGAACGCACCTGCGGCGCTGGGGAATCGCCGACCGGCTGGCGGCCGCGTCGCCGCTGGGAGTCCGCTACCCGAACGACGTCCGGTTCGTGACTTCGCTCGCCGGCAAGCGGCTCGCAACCTTCGAGAACGCCTTCAACGCGGCGCCCGACCGATCCCCGGACTATCCGGAGCACGCGCAGTGGGTGCCTCAGTACACGCTCGAACGGGTGATGCGCGAGCATGCGCAGACCCTGCCGGCGGTGACGCTGCGCTTCGACGCGACCTTCCTCGACGCCGAGCAGAACGCCGAGTGTGTCAGCTCGCTGCTCACGGACGGCAGCGGCGATCGGCAGCGAGTCACTTCGCGCTATCTGATCGGCGCCGACGGCGCGCGCAGCGCCGTGCGCGAGCTGATCGGCGCGAAGATGGTGGGGCGCGCCCAGCTCGCGCGCCACTACAACATCGTGTTCCGCGCGCCGGGTCTGTCCAGGGCGCACGCACAGGGACCCGCGGTGATGTACTGGCAAGTGAGTCGCCGCGGCGTGAGCGTGATCGGCCCGATGGACCGCGACGACGTCTGGTTCTTCATGCCGACCGGCATGCGCGAGGGCGAGACGCTGTCCGCCGCGCAGGCCGCGGAGGCGATCGCGAAGTCGACCGGCATCGATCTGCCCTGCGAGATCCAGAGCTGCGACGAGTGGGTCGCGAGCGAGCTCCTCGCCGACCGCTACCGCCTGGGCCGCGTCTTCCTGGCGGGCGACGCCTGCCACCTCCACCCGCCGTTCGGCGGGTACGGCATGAACATGGGCGTCGGAGACGGGGTCGACTTGGGCTGGAAGATCGCCGCGCTGCTGAAGGGCTGGGGCGGTCCGGCGCTCCTCGACAGCTACGAGGCGGAACGCCGGCCGGTGCACCAGGCCGTGATCGAGGAGGCGGTGGCCAACCACGCCTTCCTCGGCGGACAGCTCTGGCGCGACGGCCTCGACGACGACTCAGCCGAAGGCGACGCGCTGCGCCGCGAAGTGGGCGAACGACTGCTGGCGACCAAGAGCCGCGAGTTCTACACGCTCGGGACGGTGCTGGGTCTCGGCTACGAGAGCTCTCCGATCATCGAGCCGGAAGACGGCCCGCCGCCCGCCCGCGACGGAAAGGTCTACCGCCCGACCGCGCGCGCCGGCTATCTGGCTCCGCACGCTTGGCTCGCGGACGGGCGCTCGCTCTATGACTCGTTCGGCGCGGGCTTCTCGCTGGTCGTCGCCGACGGAGCGGACGAAGCGCAGGTCGCACTCGCGGCGCAGGAAGCGCGCGAGCTCGGTGTGCCGCTCGAGATCGTCCGGCCTTCGGAGGTCGCAGTCGGAGAGCTCTACCGAGCCGATCTCACGCTCGTTCGACCGGACCAGCACGTGGCGTGGCGCGGCGCGCGCTGGCGTTCCCGCCTGCGCCTTGCGGTTGGATTCGCCGGCGCGGCCGGCGCGCCACAACTCACTTAGGGGCACACCATGGAGACAGCCGCCATCCACATCAACCGCTGGGGTGACTCGGGCCCGCGCGTGGTCATGGTGCACGGCGGAGCACAGGGCAGCGCCAAGCTCGGCGGCGAGCGCAGCTTCTCCGCGCAGAA
>JBIOJK010000211.1:0-3770 GCA_044450765.1 Myxococcota bacterium
CTGGGCATCAATACCGGGCGCGTGCGCGAGCGCCTGCCGCGGGTGCAGCGGCGCGTGGCTCGCATGGCCGAGGCCGCGGGCGAGGCGGTGCGGCTGATCGGCTGGAGTCTCGGCGGCGTGTTCGCGCGCGAGACGGCGCGCTCCTGGCCGGAGCTGGTGCAGCGCGTGATCACGCTGGGCAGCCCGATCGTCGGCGGCCCGAAGTACACCCGGGCCGCCCCGGTCTACCGCGGGCAGGGCCTGGATCTCGATGCCATCGAAGCGGCGCTGGCGGCGCGCGAGTCGACACCGATCCGTGTACCGATCACGGCGATCTGGTCGCGCGCCGACGGCATCGTCGCCTGGCAGGCGTGCGTCGACCGGCGCAGCCCCGACGTCGAGAACGTGGAAGTGTCCGCGACGCATCTCGGGCTCGGCTTCGCCGCCGACGTCTACCGGGTGATCGCCGAGCGCCTGCCGCTCTAGCCGGCGCTATCTCGCCGAGCGCCGGAACGGAAACGCGAGCTGCGCGACGAAGCCGGGCGGGACCGGGCTGTCGGCGATCCCGAGCGACACCACGGGGTGTAGGTCGGGATGCCGGAAGGTGCCGAACAGCAGGTCCCAGAGCGCGCACGGCCCGCTGTAGTTCGAGTCCTGCAGGCGCCGGTCCTGGGCGTGGTGCACCGCGTGCACCTGCGGCGTCTGCACCAGATAGTGCGCAAAGTACGGGAAGCGCTGGTCGAGGTTCGAGTGCGCGAGATTGCCCTCGAAGACCGTCCACAGCCCGAGCCAGACCAGCACCTCCGTCGGCGCGCCCAGCGCGAAGAGCGGCAGCGGCAGCAGCAGGAACTGCAGCATCTCGTCGATCACGTGGATGCGGCCCGACTTGAGCACGTGCATCTGCGGCGTGTCGTGGTGGATCGAGTGGAACCACCAGAGAAAGTCGAACGAGTGCATCGCGCGGTGCAGGGCGTAGTTGCCCAAGCTCCAGATCGCGAGCGCGAGCCCGACCTGCGCGAGCAGCGGCGCCGCGACCGGCCAGAGATTCGCCGTGTGCGCCCCCCGCCAAGTGACTCCCGCGAGCGCGACCAGGAGCAGCGCGAGCCCGCTCGCGAGCGGACGGCCGACGAAGGTGAAGAGCGCCCCGTGCGCGGCGTCGCGCGCGGACTGCCGATCGCGCAGCAGGCTCGAGCCCGGCAGCCGCGGCATCGCCTGCTCCAGGACGGCGAGCAGGAGGAAGTTCCCGATCGTCAGCGCGGCGATCGTGGTCGGCGCAGAGACTCCCGCCGCCAGCAGCGCGCCCGTGAGCGCGAGCGACCCGAGCATCACCCCCGGCCAGCTCGTGTAGGCGAGCACCGCTCTCAGCGTCCCCGAGGCCATGGTCGCGCCCTGCTCTGCGGTCGACTGGCCGTACAGGTACCACATCTCGCGCTCAGGGGGCGTCGGATCCCGCGAGCTCGAACAGGCCACGCCGGCCGGGCAGGAAGAAGTAGCCGCCGCCGACGACCGACACGAAGCGCGGCACTCCGGTCAGTCGCTCGCGCAGCGGCATGCCGGGGATCGTGAAGCGGCCGGCCGGGTCGGCGTCGGCGGCGATCAGCGGGTCGCCCTCCTCGTGCAGGCCGAGAAAGCTCGGATTGCCGAGCCAGCTGTGGTGAACGAACTCGAACTGGCGCTCGATGTTCGCGTTGAGACACGCAAACAGCAGCCCGCGCTCGTGACCGTCCGCGCTCGCGCTCGCGGGGTCGGCCGCGCGCGGCCCGTAGGTGCGACCGCGCCGCAGGATGCGGTGCGCGTTGGTCTGCTTCAGGACCTGATCGGGATCGCCGGCCTTGCTGTCGCGGGGATTGCCGCGCCGGACGTGACTCCCGAGCGGACAGCCATCGCCCAGCGGATCCGCCGCGCGGTAGCTGAAGTCGTTCTCCGCGTCGCGCGAGAAGCGCGGCGGCGCGCCCTCGGGATACAGCGCGAGCGGCGCGCCGTTGCGCCAGCGCCCGATCGCCTTCGCCGCGAGTCTCTGCTTCTGTGCGGGATCGCCCTTCGCCTGGTCGCCAAAGTACTTCCAGAAGCCCGCGACGTCCTGCCGGAGCTGTCGCAGCACGAAGTAGCTGCCGTTCACGCCGAAGCGCGGGGCGCGCTGCGGATTCGAGAGCCACGGAACGCTGGTGAGCTCGCCGTACACATTCCTGTGTCCGAGCAGGATCTCGCCCGGCGCCACGACGTGCAGCGTCCGGCCCGCGCTGGAGAGCTTCTCCCCGTCGGGGGTGCCGGCGATCACGGGCTGCGAGAGACCGTCGGCGAAGCCGAACGGCTCGCGCAAGTCCTCGTCCCGCTGCGGCAAGCTCGTCGCCGCGAGCTCGTGCGCGACGGAGAGGCCGAAGCGCTCCGCCCGCGCCTGCTCGGCCGAACGCTCGCGGGTGTGAGTCGCCGCGTCGGGCGAGAACACGAGCAGGGCGATCTGCGCCGGCGCACGCTCGCCGCCCCAGAGCCAGTTCTGCGGCGAGCTCTGGCCGACGTCGTCGAGGATCAGCGAGCGCCGGGCCGAGTGAATGCCCTCCTGGAACGCCGGGCTGAAGCTCTCGATGGCGGCCTGCGACACGCCGAGCTTGTGCAGCGCGAGCGCACTGAGCGCGACGTTCACGTTCGAGTGGTGGATCTGCTCGCGCCCGAACCGGACCTTTGCCGCCAGCTCGCGCAGCCACTCGCGCGCGCCGGCGGCGCTCCGCACCTCGAGGAGCAGATAGGTCGCCTCGTGACTCGTCCGGTAGCCGCTGTAGACGATGCCCTGGACGTCGGGGTCGTAGCCGTGCGCCATCGTCTCCCTCACAACAGCCGCAGCCAGGCGTCGAGCGCGGCGCCCGACGGACGGCGAGCGAGGCCGTCGCGCAGCGCTGCGTCGTCGAGCAGATTCTGCACGGACAGGCGCCGGTACGCCGCGTACCACGCGCGCGTCTGCCACATGCTGTTGCGCGCGAAGCTCTTGAAGCGCTCCTCGTCCCGCGCGCCGCCGGACGTCAGGAGGTGCGTTCTCGGATAGCCGACCGTGTTGCTCCAGATCGCGTTCAAGCCGTTGCTCGCCTGGTCGATGAAGTCGCCGAGATAGCGCTCCCAGCTGCCGTCGAAGTTGCTGAAGAAGACCAGCTCTCGGTTCTCGGGCAGATTGATCCAGCGCGCGAAGTGAATCGTGGGGATGCCGCCGAGGTCGCCTTGGTTGAACCAGAAGCGGTGCGCGAGTCCGACCACCCGGAGTGACAGCCGCAGCAGCACGGCGCGGAAGACTCCAGGCTTCCAGTCCGTGACGCTGCACATGTGGTTCTGGAGTGAGCGGTCCTCGCGGCCGTCGGCCGCCTTCAGCGCGCGTGGATCCCACGAAACAGGCGGCACGGGGTCGCTCCGCTCGAGCGCGAGCAGGTGAGCCCGCGCCAGCCACACGAGCGCGCCGAGGACGGCGAGAGTCAGCAGGGTCGCCGCCGGCGCGTTCCAGAGCAAGAGTGCGAGCAACGCCAGCGCCGCGATCCGCGCGGCAGCCCACGCGAACCTGACGATCGACCGCCCATGGCGCAGCAGGAACGGCCGCTCCGGGGGATCCTCGGCCTGCGCGCGCAGCCGCGGCGTCTCTCGCACATGTCTCGCGATCGCGTCGTAGACCGCGGCCGGTGACTGCCGGCGCAGGGCGGGACTTCCATCGATGAACGCCTCGATCCCGTCTCGCAGCGCGGCGTCCTTCTGGATCTCGGCCGCCGCACGCCCGCGCAGCGCGACATACCAAGTGCCGGGCCCGCGGTCGTGCC
>JBIOJK010000212.1:0-3763 GCA_044450765.1 Myxococcota bacterium
GGAGGTCGGCGAGGCGGAGCGCGACGCGGCGCGCCGCAACGAGGCCCCGCGCCGGCACGACGGCGGCACGGACGGCGGGCCCCGTCGGCGCCGCAGGCGGCGCGGCGGGCGCTAGCCGGCGCGTGCGCGCGCGGGCCGTGATCCTGTCCTGTGCAGGGATCGCCGCCTGCGCGCTCTTCCAGCCGCCCGACCGGACCCCCGAGATCGCGCCGGCGCTCGCGGACCTGGGCGCGGCCGGCTTCGAGTTCGCGCCCGATGTCCGCCTGCGCAACGACGCGCACGCCGTCTGCGACGGCCTCTCGTGCGCGGACCTCGTGGTGGAGCGAGAGCGGCGCACGATCCTCGTGGCGGACGGCGCGTTCGCCAGTCCGTCGAAGCTGCGCGCGAGCCTGCTCGAAATCTGGGCGCGCTACCGCGAGCCGCGCCGCGGAAACGTGCGCGACTTGGCGCGCGCGGCTCTGCTCGTGATTCGCGAAGGCCCGCGCGCTGGTGTGACCGACCCCGGCGTGCTGGCCGACGCGCGCTCCGCCTACCGGCAGCTCTACCAGCAACTCCCGCGCGAGAAGCGCGGCGAGCTGCCGGCTCCCGCGTCGCTCGCCCAGCCCTAGGCCGAATTCGTGTAAGCTCCTACTCCCACTGACTCGGGAGCGGAAGTGAAGTCGCGCAGACTCGGCAAGACCGGCCTCGTGGTGTCGGAGATCTGTCTCGGGACCATGACCTTCGGCAGCTTCGCCGACGAGAAGGAGAGCCACGCGATGCTCGACCGCGCGGACGCGGCCGGCGTCGACTTTTTCGACGTCGCCGAGATCTACCCGGTCCCGCCGGATCCGAAGTGGTCCGGTCGCAGCGAGGAGATCGTTGGCCGCTGGCTGAAGAAGCGCGGCAGCCGCGAGACACTCTTCGTCGCGACCAAGATCGCGGGGCCGAGCGGCGGCTGGTTCCGCGCCGCGGTGCGCGGCGGCCGCACCGCTCTCGACCGCCACAACGTCGAGCGTGCGGTCGACGCGAGCCTCGCGCGCCTGGGCACCGACTACATCGACCTCTACCAGACCCACTGGCCGGACCCGGACCTGCCCTGCGAAGTCGTGATGGAGGCGCTCGACCGCGCGGTGCAGGCAGGGAAGGTCCGCTACCTCGGCTGCAGCAACGAGACGGCCTACGGGCTGACCAAGAGTCTGTGGGCGTCGGACTCGCGCCGACTCACTCGCTACGAGACGATCCAGAACAACTACTCGCTCCTGAACCGCCGCTTCGATGACGAGCTCGCCAACGTGTGCCGGCGCGAGAGCGTGAGTCTGCTGCCCTACAGCCCGATCGCGGGCGGCGTGCTCTCGGGCAAGTACCAGGCGGGCGCGTTCCCGGAAGGCGCGCGTTTCTCGCGCTACCGCGCGAACGACCAGCGCGGGAAGATCATGGCGCGGCGCTTCGTGAACGAGAAGACGCTCGCAGCGACGGAGCGCTTCGCGAAGATCGCGGCCGACGCCGGCCTGGCGCCCGTGACGCTCGCCGTCGCCTGGACGCTCGCGCACGACTTCGTCGGGGCGACGATCATCGGCGCCACTCAGGTGTCCCAGCTGGACGACTCACTCCGCGCGGCGGACGTCAAGCTCTCCGCCGAGGTGCTCGCTGCCTGCGACGCGGTGACGAAAGAGCTGCTGTACCCGATGGGCTGAGCGCCGGCAGCAGCCGGTCGAGCTTCTCTGGCGCGAGCACGGAGTAGATGCGGCGCACCCGCCCGTCGGCGCCCGCCTCGCCGATCGTGACGTAGCGCGGCGCGAAGCGGTCCGTCGGCGGCGGGTCGAAGACGACCACGACGGCGGGGGCGCCATTCAGCCAGCGCACGCTCGCGCGCGCTGTCTGGCCTTCGCGCAGCCGCGCGATGCCCGAGTGGAAGCGCGCCACCTTCGCGCGCCCCACGACCGGAACACCGGCCGCCGGGTAGCGGCCGTTGGTGTCGTTCAGAGTCACCACGTCCTCGGCGAGCAGCGCCTCCATGCCGGCGACGTCCTGCCGCGCGAAACAGGCCATGAAGCGCGCGACCAGCTCGGCAGACCCCTCGCGCGCGGCGCGGTTCGGCAGGAAACGCGTCTTGTCGTAGTCTGCCAGCGCGCGGCGCGCGCGGTGCAGGATCACGCGCGCGTTCGCCTCGCCGAGGTCGAGCGCCTCGGCCGTCTCGGCCGACGTGTACTCGAACACGTCGCGCAGCAGCAGCACGGCGCGCTGCGCCGGCGACAGCGCCTCGAGCGCCAGCAGAAACGCGAACGACACACTCTCGATCAGCTCGTAGCGGCCGCTGGTCCGCGCCGGCTCGTGCGCGGGCTCGACCAGCTCTGCGTCGTCGACCGGCTCCGGCAGCCACGGGCCCTTGTACGCGCGGCGCTTGCGCCTGCGCAGCTCGTCGCGCGCGAGATTCAGCGCCACGCGCACGAGCCACGGGCGCCACGGTGAGTCGCGGCGCGCCGGCGGGCGCGCGAGCGCGCGCGCGAACGTCTCTTGCACGATGTCCTCCGAGTCGGCCGCGCTGCCGGTCATCCGGTAGCAGAGGCCGAACAAGAGACGCCGCTCGTCGGCGAAGACGCGAGAGAGCTCCGCGGAAGACGCGCCGGCCATGGCTTCGGTCATGCTGCCACGCGTACCCCGCGCGCGCTCGCCGCTCCGCGCGCCGCGGCCTGGGCGCTGGCGAACGCCGCGTCCGCCAGCATCCCCGTGGGCCCGATCCAATCGCCCGCGAGCCAGAGATTCGCGACGCCGGTCACTTGCCCCGGGGTGCGGCCCGCGAGCCCGCCGTGCGCGGCTTGCGGCAGGTCGTGAGTCACCGTGAGCTCCCGCATCAGGCGGCGCGCCACGACGCACTCGCGCCAGCCGGGCTGGACGACGTCGAGCATGCCCTCGAGCTCGGCCTCGATCTCCTCGCGCCGCGGATCTTCTCCGGGGCCGAGATAGCGGGCGAGCTGAATCAGCGCGCTGCCTTCGGGCGCGAGCGACGCGGCCGCGGAGTGCACCGAGTAGTAGAGCGGGCGCTCGATGCCGAGCGCGAACAGGCGCCTCGGCGCTGGCAGCCGCGAGAGACCCAGATCCAGGCACGCCGCGCGCACGGGAACGCAGGCCGTCGACGCGCGCGTGAAGAACGGATGAGTGCCGGCGTCGAGCAGGGCGCTCGCCTCCACGGGCCCGAGCGCGAGGACGACCGCGTCCGCGGCCAGCCGCTCGCCTGCGGCGAGCACGACGCCGCGCGCGGCGCCGTCGTGCACGACTCTCTCGATCCGGACGCCGCAGCGCAGAGTCACTCCCGCCGCGCGCGCCGCCGCCAGGAGCGAGTCGACCATTCGCTGCCAGCCACCGTCGAGATAGCGAACACCGCCGCCCAGGCCAAGCGCCAGCTGCTCGAGCGCCGCGCCGGCGCTTACATGCCGCGGCGCATTCGAATAGCTCGTGACTCGCACGATCGCGAGCACCACGTCGCGGACGCGCACCGAGCGCACCTCGCGCGCGAGAAACTCGTCGAGCGAGCACCCGGTCTCGGCCGCCGCGTCGATGCGCGGCACCCGCGCCAGCAGGCGACCGAGCTCGAGTTTCTCGCCAGGCCCGAGCAGACCGGTGGTCAGGAGTGACAGCGCGCCGTCGGGCAGCGCGTGCAGCTTTCCCGCGCAGTAGGCGAGTCCGCCCGAAGTCGCTGGTGACTTGCCCGGGAGATCGATCCCGAGCTCGCGCAGCGCCCGCATCGCCGCGCCGGAGAGATACAGCGCGTGCGGGCCCATGTTGA
>JBIOJK010000213.1:0-3716 GCA_044450765.1 Myxococcota bacterium
CAGGTCGCCCGTGCACACGTCGACGACGCGGAACGGAACTTCGAGCTCGCGGTAGATCTCTTCCTCGATCCCGTCCAGCTCCTCGTGCATCGCTTCCGACGCCTCGGGCCTCGTGATCGCGAACATCTCCACCTTCGTGAACTGGTGGACGCGGTACAGACCGCGCGAGGCGCGGCCGTGGGCGCCGCCCTCGACGCGGAAGCAGTGACTCACGCCGCAGTAGCGGCGCGGGAGTGACTGGCCGTCGAGAATCTCGCCTTGGTGCAGACCGCCGAGCGTGATCTCCGCGGTGCCGACCAGAATCAGATCGGACCCCGCGACCGAGTAGATGTTCGTCTCGGCGCCGCGCGGGTTGAAGCCGAGCCCCGCGGCCACGTCGGCGCGCGCCAGGTCGGGGGTCTGGAACAGCGTGTATCCGCGGCGCCGCAGGAAGTCGAGCGCGAAGCGCACCAGCGCCTGCTCCAGCAGCACGAGCTCGTTCTTCAGGTAGTAGAACTTCTGGCCCGCGACCTTCGCGCCCGCCTCGAAGTCGATCAGGTCGTGCTTGGCGGCCAGCTCGACGTGGTCGAGCGCCTTCCAGGCGAACACTGGCGGGGCGCCGCTGCGGCGAATCTCGCGGTTGTCTTCCTCACTGCGCCCGATCGGCGCGTCGGGGTGTGTGAGGTTCGGCACCAAACCGTGTACGGCCGCGAGCCGCTCGAGCGTGCGCGCCAGCTCCTCCTCGAGCGCGGCGTCGCGCTCTTTCAGATCCTTGCCGAGGGCGCGCTCCTCGTCGCTCGGCTTCCGGCCCTTGATGTCGCGCGCCAGCTTGTTGCGCCGCTCCTGCACCAGCTGCTGCTCGGTGAGTCGCTCGCGGCGCTCGGCGTCGAGGCGCACGAGCGCGTCGAGGTCGACTTCGACCCCGCGGTCGCGGCAGTTCTGCCGGACCGCTTCCAGATTCTCGACGATGAAGCGGAGATCGAGCGTGGCGGACCCTCCGGCCCCGAGGCGCAGGGCGCAATTTCTTGCAGCGCGTCGCTGGGTTGGGTCATTCTACGGGCTCGCCAGGGGCCGCGGTAGGTCGTTGCGGTTGCGGGTCTTGTCACGGGACGCGGAGAGGTGGCCGAGTGGTCGAAGGCGGCGGTCTTGAAAACCGCAGGCGCTCACGCGTCCGGGGGTTCGAATCCCTCCCTCTCCGCCAACTTCTGATCGGGGTGCGATTGGGGTTCGCGCTGCTCTCGCTCGTCTGTGCCGCGCCGCTGTCGCGCGCCGACGCGCCGCGCCGCGCCTGGATCGAGCCTCGCCTCGCGCGCGCGCTCGAGGATCCGGTCGCCGCCGACAGCGAGCTGCGCCTGCAAGCCGGCCTGCGCCGGCACGGCGACCCCGCCGACGAGCTGCGCGTGGTTCTCGAGCCGCTCGCGGGGCAGCGCGCGGACTCTCTGCCGCTCGCGCAGCTGCGCGCGCTGGGCGCGCACGTCGACGGGCAATCGCGCTCGTTCGCGCGGATTCGCGCGAACACCGCGGTTCTGCGCCGCGCGGCGGAGCTGGGCGGAATTCGCGCGCTGCGCTTTCCGCTGCGGCCGATTCCCGTCGACGGCGCGGGCGCACACCTGTCCGAGTCAGTCGCGCTCACCGGTGCGTCGGCGCTGCAGGCGGCGGGCATCGACGGCAGCGGCGTCAAGGTCGCGGTCGTCGACGTCGGTTTCATCAGTCTCTCTGCGGCGAAGACGTCGGGAGACATTCCCGCGAGCGCGGTCTCGGTCGACCTGCCCGGCTCCGGCATGGAGACAGGCACGGCGCACGGCACCGCGGTCGCCGAGGAAGTCGCCGACATGGCGCCCGGCGCGCAGCTCACCCTGATTCACTTCGCGGACGAGGTCGATTTCGAGAACGCCGCGAGTTACATCCGAGACAACGGCATTCGCATCGCGAATCTCTCCGTGAACTGGTTCGGCGCGAGTTACTACGACGACTCGGGCCCGATCAGCGGCATCATCAACGACTCGCACGACGTCGATGGAGTGTTCTGGGCCGTCGGCGGCGGGAACTGGGCGTTCCGCCACTGGCGCGGGCCGTGGCTGGACGAGGACGCGAACGGCTGGCTCTCGTTCTCGCCCAACAACGAGAGACTCGGCGTGGTCGCGGAGCTGAATCAGATCTGCTTCGTCATGAACTGGAATCAGTACCCGGACCACTACACGGGCACCGTCACGGACCTCGACCTGTTCGTATTCTCGGCCACGGGCTCGCTGGTCTCGGCGAGTCAGAACCGGCAGGTCGCCGGATCGTATCCCGTCGAGCAAGCGTGCTTCACCCGCGAGACGGATCCGAATCAGGAGCCGTACTCACTCGGCGTGCAGCGCGTCTCGGGGCCGACGGCCGGGCTCGAGGTCTCGATCTTCAGCTCCGAGGCGGCGATCGCTCCGGGCCAACAAGTCCCGACCTCGAGCATGGCCGATCCCGTGGTCGCCCACGGCGGGTTCGCCGTCGGCGCGATCGACAAGGCGCAGTGGACGCAGCCGTCGCCGTGGCCGGAGAACTTCTCGAGTCTGGGTCCCACCAGCGACGGACGGCCGAAGCCCGAGCTCGCCGCGCCCGACCGCACCGCGACACTGGCCTACGGCGCGGCGACCGGCACCTCGTTCGCGTCGCCCGTCGTCGCCGGCGCCGCTGCGCTGCTCGGGCAGCAGCTGCCCGGCATCAGCGCGAACCAGATCCGCGCGGCGCTCGTGCGCGGAGCGTTCGACATCGGGCCCGTCGGGCGCGACAACACCTTCGGCTACGGAGAGCTCGTCGCGAAAGCGCTCGTGCTGCCGCTCGATTCCGACGGCGACGGCATTCCCGACGCGAGCGATCCGTGCCCGTTCAGCGCGGGCAATCACTGCCTGTGCGGCGACGTCGACGGAAACGGCAGCGTCGCGGTGTTTGACGAGTCCGTGGTCCGCCTGTTCCTCGCGAATCCGGCCGGGCCGAACCTGGCCATGACGCAGCCGGCGCTCTGCAACGTCGTCGGCCCCGCCGCGCCGTTTCCACTCGACTGCCGCATCGACGATTGGGTCGTGATGCGGCGCGCGCGCGCGCATCTCGCGCCGGGCATCCAGCCGGTCTGCGCGCCCGCACTGCCGCCGTGAGCGAGGGCTGCTTGCACCGATCTCCCGCTTCGCTCATCTTGGCCGCCGCCGCGGAGAGGTGGCCGAGCGGCTGAAGGCACAGGTTTGCTAAACCTGGATACGGGAAACTGTATCGAGGGTTCGAATCCCTCCCTCTCCGCCAGTCTTGCTGACGTTCGCTCGTCTGCGGCTCGCTGCGCGCGCCTTCGGCGCTTGCCTGCCCCGCCGCGGGCGGCCGCGGACGGGGCAGCGCCGTTTCAATCACAGCGAGGCGAAGCCGAACGAAGTCAATCTGACCCGGGAGAGATGGCCGAGTGGCCGAAGGCGCACGCTTGGAAAGCGTGTGTACCGCAAGGTACCGTGGGTTCGAATCCCACTCTCTCCGCCACTCGCCGCGCGGAGTAGGCGTCTCGCGCGCAGGCCTTCTCTGCTAACCTGCGCGTCCTCGCGCGCCCATAGCTCAGTTGGATAGAGCGTCAGGTTGCGGACCTGAAGGTCGTAAGTTCGAGTCTTACTGGGCGCGCCATAGCTGGCCCGAATCCAGCGCTCACCCGGATGCTCCTGCTCGTCGGCTTGTTGCTCGGCCTGTGGATTGCCTCACCGCCCGCCGTCGCTGGCAGACTCGAC
>JBIOJK010000214.1:0-3642 GCA_044450765.1 Myxococcota bacterium
CTGGAGCGAAGAGCGGCTCGCGGGCATCGTGACTCGCGAGGCGCTGATCGGCGTCGCGCGCGTCGAAGCTCGGTGACCGCGCGGCGGCCCGCGACGAGCGATGCACACGCACGATGGACGTTGACGCCGGCGGCCGCGCCGCGGCAGCAGCGCTGAAGGAGTCGCGAGTATGGGAGTCACGAATCGAGAATCGGGAACGCGCGTCGACGAGATCGCCGACGGGATCTACCGGATCAGCACACCGGTGCCGCCGGAGAGCTTTCCCGGCGGCTTCACGTTCAACCAGTTCCTGATCGACGACGACGAGCCGCTGCTCTTCCACACCGGCCTCCGGCGCATGTTCCCGCTGGTGCGCGAAGCGGTCGAGTCCGTGCTTCCGGTCGCGCGGCTGCGCCACGTCTCGTTCTCTCACTTCGAGGCGGACGAGTGCGGCGCGCTGAACGAGTTCCTCGGCGCCGCGCCGCGGGCCGCTCCACTCTGCGGCCAGCTCGCGGCGGACATCTCGGTGCGCGACGTCGCGGACCGCGCGCCGCGGACGCTCGCCGACGGGGACGCCGTCGCCCTCGGTCGCCACGAGGTGCGCTTCATTTACGCGCCACACGTCCCGCACGCGTGGGAGTGCGGGTACCTGTTCGAGACGCGCACGCGCACTCTGCTCTGCGGCGACCTCTACACACAGGGTGGTCACGAGCACGTGCCGCTCACGGAGTCCGACATCCTGGGCCCGAGCGAGGCGATGCGCGCACAGCTCGACTATTTCGCGCACGCACCCGGTTCGCGCGCCATCCTCGAGCGGCTCGCGGGTCTGGCTCCCTCGACTCTCGCGTGCATGCACGGCGCGGCGTGGCGCGGCGACGGGGCGCGTCAGCTGCGCGCGCTCGCGGACTCACTGGACGCCTGATGCTCGATTTCATGGGCGCGGCCTGACGACCCGCGGCGCCAGACACGAGGCCCTGCTGCTCGACTTCTACGGCACGCTCGTGGAAGAAGACACGGAGATCATCCGCCGCATCGCGCAGCGGATCGCGGCAGCGTCGCCGCGTGCCCCGTCGCCGGGCGAGGTCGGCGTGCTCTGGGGCCGGCGCTTCTCGGCGCTCTGCGCGGAGTCGCACGGAGCCCGCTTCGAGACACAGCGTGCGCTCGAGCGCTCGAGTCTCTGCGAGGTCCTCGCGCGTTTCGAGAGCCCGCTCGATCCCGAGGACCTGTCGGCCGAGCTCTTCGCGTATTGGGCTGCACCGCGCCCGATCAACGGCGCAGCGGAGTTTCTGCGCGGGCTGCGCGTGCCCGTCTGCATCGTCTCGAACATCGACTCGGCAGATTTCGAGGCGGCGGTCTCGAGCCTCGGATGGTCGTTCGACCGGGTCGTGACGAGCGAGTGCTGCCGCGCGTACAAGCCGCGCGCGGAGCTGTTTCGCGCCGCGGTCGAGGTGCTCGGCTGCGCGCCCGCCGACGCGCTGCACGTCGGTGACTCGTTCGACTCCGACGTGCGGGGCGCTGCGGCGCTCGGAATCTCTGCGGCCTGGATCAATCCGCGGAAGAAGCCGACGCCGGAGGACCCCGCGGTGCGCCCGAGCTACGTGGTGACGAGCGTGAGCGAGCTCGCGTCCGCGCTGGAGAAGTGACTCGGCCGGCGAGACTTGCGCGGCGCCGCCGAACCCGCACAGTGCCGGCATGGGGTACACGTCGGGCCTTCGCGTCCTCGGGCTTCCGCTCTTCGACTTCCAGACCGGCTCGATTCGCGACGGCGAGTACCGGCGCGGGATCGCGCGCGGCTGGATCGCGGTCGGCGACGTCGCGCTCGGCGCGCTGGTCGCGGTGGGCGGCGTCGCCGCGAGCGGCGGGGTCTCGCTCGGCGGCCTGTCACTCGGCCTTCTCGGCCTCGGCGGCGTGGCGGCTGGCGGTCTCGCGCTGGGCGGCGCGGCGATCGGGATCTGGGCAGTCGGCGGGCTCGCGATCGGCCTGCACGTCGCGCTCGGCGGACTCGCGCTCGCCGGCGACTTTGCGCTGGGCGGCAATGCGATCGCGCCGCACGCCAACGACGCCGAGGCGCGCGAGTTCTTCGCGGCGCATCCGCTCTCTCGCCTGGCCACCGAGGCGGCGAACGTCTTCTGGGTCCTGATCGCGCTGCCGCTGCTGCTGTCGCTCCGACTCGGCCGCCGTTCGGGGAGGTGATGCCCGAGCCGACTCAGTTTGCCGATCAGACACCGTACGACGTTCGCTTCGAGTGGGGGGAGCGCGGCCTCCGGGCGCTCGCGGGTCGGGTCCGCGCGTTCGTGATCGTCGACGTGCTCTCCTTCTCGACCTGCGTCGCGCTGGCCTGCGCGCGCGGCGCGACCATCTTCCCGTATCTCTGGAAGGACGAGCGAGTCACTGCGTTCGCGGCCGGGAAGCGCGCGCTGGTGGCGCGTGCGCGGCGAGCGACCGGCGACGGCTACTCGCTCTCGCCGGCGTCGCTGGCGCGCATTCCGGCCGGGACGCGCCTCGTGCTTCCGTCGCCCAACGGCTCGTCGCTCTCGTTCGGAGCTGCGGCGTCGGGCCCGGTGTGGGCGGGCGCGCTGCGGAACGCGTCGGCCGTGGCGGCGCGCGTCCAGTCACTGGGCGGGCCCGTCGCGGTGATCGCGGCCGGCGAGCGCTGGCCGGACGAGAGCCTGCGCCCCGCGGCGGAGGACTTGATCGGCGCCGGGGCGATCATCGCGCGCCTCCCGGGGAGCGCGTCGCCCGAGGCGGCGCTGGCCGCCGCGGCCTTCGAGCGCGCGGCCGGCGACCTGCCGGGCACGCTCGCGGCCTGCGCGTCGGGGCGCGAGCTCGTCGAGCAGGGCTTCGGGCGCGACGTCGAGCTCGCCGCGGAGCTCGACGCGAGCCCGGTCGCCGCGCATCTGCGCGACGGCGCGTTCGAGCGCGACGACGGCGGGTGACTGGCGCTCGTGCTCGCGCTCCACTAACTCGTGCGCGCATGGCGGGCGATCGGCTGCCGACACAGCTCTCGGACGGGCAGCGCGCGCTGGTCGAGTCACTCGCCGGCCGGCTCGGCGCGATTCCCGGTGTGGCCGCGGTCGTGCTGGGCGGCTCGTTCGCGCGCGGGGTGGCCGGCCCGGGCTCGGACATCGATCTCGGCGTGCTGTACTCCGAGGCCGCGCCCTTCGCCGTCGACGACGTGCGCGCGCTGGCGCGCGAGGTCGACGACTCGTCCGATCCGGTCGTGACCGGCTTCTACGTCTGGGGACCCTGGGTGAACGGCGGAGCCTGGCTGACGGTGCGGGGTCAACGCGTCGACTTCCTGTACCGCAGCCTCGAGCACCTGGAGCGGGCGATTGCCGACGCGGTCGCGGGCCGCTTCGAGCTGCACCACGGCCAGCAGCCGCCGTTCGGCTTCCTCTCCGCGACCTACCTGGGGGAGCTGTCGGTCTGCGTGCCCCTGGTCGACCGCGCGGGCCGCGTCGCCCAGCTGAAGCGACAGGTCGCGGTGTACCCCGAGGCGCTGCGGCGGGCGCTCGTCCAGAGCACCCTGTGGGCGGCGGAGTTCAACCTCGAGAGCTTCGCGCCGAAGTTCGCCCAGCGCGGCGACGCGCTCGGCACCGCGGGCTGCCTGGCGCGCGCCGCGCACCAGCTCGTGCTGGCGCTGTTCGCGCTGAACCGGCGGCA
>JBIOJK010000215.1:0-3506 GCA_044450765.1 Myxococcota bacterium
GATTCGCTCCGCCGCCGCCGTCTACGTGTATCCGATGGTCGACCGCGATCCGCTGCCGCGCTGGACGAGCGGCCCCGTGACCCTGCTCGGCGACGCCGCGCACCCGATGTACCCGATCGGCTCGAACGGCGCGTCGCAGTCCATCCTGGACGCGCGCGTGCTGACCGGCTGTCTGCGGCACCACGCGTCCGACCCCGAGCGCGGGCTCGCGCGCTACGACGAGATCCGCCGCACCGCGACCGCGGAGATCGTGCTCGCGAATCGCCGCCAGGGTCCCGAGGCGGCCATGCAGCTCGTCGAGGACCGCGCGCCCGAGGGCTTCGCGCAGATCGGCGACGTGGTCGGCGAAGCGGAGCTCGCGGCGATCGCCGAGTCGTACAAGCGGATCGCGGGCTTCTCGGTCGCGGAGCTCAACCGGCGCGAGTCACTCGCCGCACCGACCGCGTGACGAGTCGCTCAGCCGCGAGCGAAGTCGACGATCGCCTCGAGGCCCGGGCGGTAGCGATCCGTCGTGTCCACCACGAGCGTGGGCGCAGCCAGCCGGAGTGGCTCGAACGCTCCGAGTGACATCTCACCGCTCGCGATCCTGGCCAGCAAGTCGCCGTCCGGATGCAAGAGCCCGCGCTGCGGTCGTTCCTCGAGGCGTCGAGCGATGCGCGCCCGTGCCAACTCGTGGTCGACCCGGCAGTGGATCACTCGCATGCTCGCGACACTCTGCAGCGCCGCGAGCTTTGGTTCCCACAGGGCGTGCTGGAACGCGGCCTCAGCGACATGGCTGACGCCCTGTCCGAGGAGCAGCTCGATCACGGCGAAGAAAACTCCGTAGACGTGCGCCGGGATGGACTCGTCCACGGCGGTCGCTCCGGGCCCGATCGCTTGCACGAAGCCCTCGCGGATCTCGTCGCGGCAGATCACGGGACAGGGGACGGCCCGACCGAGCGCATGCGCGAGCGTGGTCTTTCCGGAGCCGGGCGAGCCGCTCACGACGATCAGCCGGGGTGCCATGTCTCGTCGCTCCGAGGCGCGAGTGAAATCGCCGGGCGACTGCTAGGTGCGCAGCACGCCCGCGCGCACCAGGCTCTCGATCCGCTCGGCGCCGTAGCCGAGTGACTCGAGGATCTCGCGGCCGTGCTCGCCGAGCTCGGGCGCGCGCGTCGCGGGCACTTTCGGCGCGCCGTCGAGCTGAAAGGGGCTGTCGACCGTGCGCAGCCCCGGGCGCACGCCGCGGCCCTCGACCACGCGGAAGATGCCGTTCGCGTCGAGCTGCGGGTCGTCCGGCAGATCCGAGATCCGCGCGATGATCCCGAACGTGACTTGGAAGCGGTCGAGCTCCGCGCGCCACGCGTCGAGCGGTTTCGAGGCGAATGCTTCGTCGAGGATCGCCACCAGCGCGGGCGCGTTCGCGCGCCGCAGCGCGAGCTCCTTGAAGCGCGGGTCGGCCGCGAGCTCCGGGCGGCCGATCGCCTTGGTGAAGCGCTCCCACTCGACGGCTTCCTGGACCATCGCGAGATACAACCCGCGGCCGTCCGCGCACAGGTAGTGATTCACGAGCGCGTTCGCCGAGCCCGCGTGAGTCGGCGGCACGTAGCGCTTGCCGCCGCACAGCGCGGCCTGGATCAGGATCGAGTTCGACCACGCGCCGTTGGCGCACAGCGACGTTCGGACGCGCCGCCCCTTGCCGGTGCGCTCGCGGTCGAACAGCGCCAGCGCGATCGCGCCGAACAGCGCCATTGCGCTCGGGTGATCGCCCATGCCCGCGGTCGCGAGTCCGAACTCCGCGCCGGCGGGCCGCACCGCGTCCATCAGCCCGGAGCGCGCCCACCAAGCGGTCGCGTCGTAGCCGGGCTTCTCGACTTCGGCGCCCTGGTCGCCGTAGCCCGTGGCGTGGGCGTAGATCAGGCGCGGGTTCTCGCGCTCGAGCGAGGGCCAGTCCATGCCCAGCTTGTCCAACACCGAAGGGTGTAGGTTCGTGATGAACACGTCGGCGCGGCGCACGAGCGCGCGCGCGACCTCGCGGCCCTCGGGCGCGCGCACGTCGAGCGCGATCGACTTCTTGCCGCGCGCGGTGAGGATCCAGCAGTAGTTCTCCTCGCAGTCCGGCAGCGGCTTCAGCTGCGGCAGCATGCGGTACGGATCGCCGGTCTGCGGGTGCTCGATGTGGATGACTTCGGCGCCGAAGTCGCCGAGCACCGTGCCCGCGGCGGGACCGAACACGAACGTGGCCAGCTCGACGACGCGCAGCCCCTCGAGAAGTGGTCGCTCGCTCATGCCGCGATTGTACGCGACTACGGGTCCGTCCAGACGGGAGCCGCGCTGCCGAGCGGAGCCGCGGGCAGCGCGAAGTGGGCCGGCGTCTCGGACAGCTCGGCTGCGTGGCGCACGGCGCGCAGCCGGCCGAACGCGGAGTCGCTCTCCTCGATGCGGTCCTGCACTTCGTCGAGGCCGAGATCCGGAGCGCGCAGCCCGTCGGCTAGGCGGCCGAGTCCGAACAGCCAGCGGCCGGTCTGCGCGAGCGACACGCGCACGTGCCAGCTTCCGCCTTCACGCGCCTGCCGCGCGCGCGCAAGCATCGCGGCCGCCGCCATCAACTGCCCCGAGCCGTGGTCGAGCGCCTGCGCGGGCAGCTCCTTCGGACCGTCGACTCCGGCGGCGGCGCCTTCGGCGTGGTTGAAGCCGCTCGCCGTCTGGACGAGTGAGTCGAAGCCGCGCCGCGCGGACCAGGGGCCGACGTGCGAGTAGGCCGAGAGCGAGACGTACACGATCCCGGGGCGGATGCGCGCGGCGTCGGCGGGCGCGAAGCCGCGCGCGGCCAGCGCGCCGGGGCGGTACGCCTGGACGAAGACGTCCGCGCCCTCGAGCAGGCGAGTGAGTGCCGCGCGTCCGTCTGCGCTGCCGAGGTCGGCGTGCGCCGAGCGCTTGCCGCGCCCCGTGTCGATCACGAGCCACTCCAGGAACGGCAAGCTCGGCGACGCGATGCGCAGCACGTCCGCGCCGTGCGCGGCGAGCGTGCGCCCGCAGACCGGCCCCGCGACGATGCGCGTCAGGTCGAGCACGCGGACGCCCGCGAGCGGCCGCGCGGCGGGCGCCAGCGGCCGCGGGTCGGCGTCGCCGATGCGCTCGATCTCGAACAGCGGCAGCGCCGAGAGCGCGCGGGCCTGCAGGTGCGCGTCCCACTCGTCTGCGCTGCGCATCATGGCCACCACGCCGCCCGCGCCGTTCGCGGCGGTCTCGAAGTCCTCGCCCTTCCAGCCCGCGAGCGCCGCCTGCACCGACTCGCGCGAGTCACTCGCCGCGAGCAGCTTCACGACCGCGGCGCGGTGGTGGGGGAAGTTCGTGTGCAGGCGAACGGTGCGGCCATCGCCGCTGCGGTACACGCCGGCGATCGGGTCCCACATCGGCGGCGGATTGCGGCCGATCACGCGCAGATAGCGCTCGCTGCGAAACTCGATTGCCGCCGCGCGCATGTCGACCGCGACGCGCTGCGCGCGCCCCGTCCGCAGCTTCCA
>JBIOJK010000216.1:0-3449 GCA_044450765.1 Myxococcota bacterium
CCCGTCGAGGTAGATGCAGAGCCCCGCGCCCAGCTCGGCGCCGCGCGCGAACGATGCCTCGAAGACATAGCGCACGCGCTTGAAGCGCGCGGCGCAGTGACCCTGGAGCTCGATCGCCGCCATCGCCGTTCCTCCGCTCGATTCGCCGACAGCTTGCGATTCTACGCTCTCGCTAGCGCGCCTTCCGGATCACGTTCTCGGCGTAGCCCTCCAGGTAGTGGCGCTTCTGCTCCAGGGTCGAGGTCGGGCCGAGCGCGTACAGGAACGGGTAGCTGACGGTTCCGTGTGCCCCCTGATCCTCGAGCCGGCGCAGCACTTCGGCGTCGGGCGGGGTCGTGAGCGGGACGATCGCCTCGAACGGCTCGCGCGAGCGGCCCGCCTGGGCGCGCAGCCGCGCGAGCTCCGCCAGATGGCGCGACGCCTCTTCGGGATCCGAGCCGGCGCCGAGCCAGCCGTCGCCGAGCTGCGCGGTGCGGCGGAACGCGGCCGGGCTCGCCCCGCCGATGTAGATCGGCACCGGCCGCTTCGGCGCCGGGCTCATCTGCATGCGCGGCAGGTCGAAGAAGCGGCCCCGGTGCTCGGCCATTCCCGGTCGCCAGAGCTTGCGCAGCACCGCGATCGACTCGTCGAAGCGCGCGCCGCGGGTGTGGAAGTCGACGCCGAGCTGGTCGAACTCCTCCTTCATCCAGCCCGCGCCGGCGCCCAGAACGAAGCGGCCGCCCGTCAGCACGTCGAGGGTCGCGCAGGCCTTGGCGACCTCGACCGGGTGCCGCAGCGGCAGGATGTAGACCATCGTCGAGAAGCGCAGCCGGGTCGTGACCGCCGCCATTGCCGCGATCGTCGAGAACGGCTCGGGCCAGGGCGTGTCCGCCGTGAAGCCAGGCACACCGTCCGGTGTATAGGGATAGCGCGACGCGATCTTCTCGGGGTGGAACAGGTGATCGGAGACCAGGATCCCCTCGAAGCCGGCGCGCTCGACCAGCACCGCGATCTCGACCAGCTGCTCGGGCTCGCTGAACGACACTGCCTGCCAGAACTTCATGGTGACTTCTTTCGCTTGCCCGACTTCTCGGGCTCGGTGACGGCGATTGGCTCCGGCGACGGGCTGTAGATCCGGTCGCCTTCCTTCGAGCCGTCGAGGTTCGAGGCGTTGCCCGCGGCAAAGAACGCGACGCGGCCGGTCGCCGCGGGCGGCGCGATCCAATCGAAGTTCCACTGCCGGCCGCCGCCCTCGCCGACGCCGGTTCCGTAGTACGAGTGACTCACGTAGGCGCGCCCGCCCACGACGCCCTGGATCAGCTCGGTGTTCGGCGCGTCCGTGATCACGAACTCCCCGGCGCCCTTCCACGTCGACGCGGAGACGGCGGTGAGCTGGAAGCCCCAGCGGCGGCGCTCCTCGTCGGGGTGCCGCAGCTCGAGCGTGAGCGTGTAGCGCTCGCCCGCGACGTAGCGCTTGGGTACACCGGAAAGCGTCAGCTTGCCGCGGCCGTCGGAGTTCAGCGGGAAGCCGGTGTGACACGCGGTGCAGACCGGCTCCGCAGGGAAGCCGCCGCCCTTCGGCACCCCGGTCGTCCCCGGCTGCGGCCCCGTCGACGACGCGAGCGCGGCGAGCGCCGGCGCCAGGGCGAGTGCCGCGAGCCAGATCCTCCTCAACGATCGCCCCTTCCCCAGCCGAACCGCGGCGCGCGATTCTAGACCGGGAGCCCGTAGTCGAGCCAGATGCCGGTGCTGTGCGCCAGGCGCATGCCGGCGCGCTCCATGTTGTTCTGACTCGTGCCGCCGAAGGCCGTTTGCGTGATCACCGTGCGGCAGCCGCGCTCGCCGGCGTCGCGCCAGCGCCGAGCGATCAGCGCGCTCTGCGCCCCGCGGCCGCGCGCCTCGGGCAGCGTCGCGGACATACAAAGGTAGGCGACGTCGCCGTGCACGTAGAGGCCCGCGCAGGCAACCGGCGTCTCGCCATCGAGCGCGACGTAGCGGTGGAACTCGGGCACCGCGAACCACGCCGCGCGGATGCGCTTGACGTCGGGCCACAGGAACTCGGGCAGCGCGAACCCGCGCGCCCAGATCTCGAGATACTGGTCGAGCTCGCCGAGCGGCGACGCGCGCACCTCGAGCGCGCTCGCGGGCGGCGCGACGCGCGCATCGATCGCGGCGTACAGCGTGGACTCGAAGCGCTCGAGCCCGACTCGCTCGGCGGCCAGCGCGACCGCCAGCGCCGACGTCAGCTCGGCCGGGCCGATCTCGAAGCGCGCGCGAATGCCGTGCACGCGGTAGAGCGCGAGCATGTCGCGCAGCGCGCGCGCATCCTGCTGCTCCAAGCCGACGACCCGGTTGTACCACTCCACGAGCGGCACCTTGCGCGCGATCGTCGCGCTCGCGCGGCCGAAGCGGCGCACCTCGATCTCGTACGGGTTGCCCTCGAGCGCAGCGGCGGCGCGCATTCCGTCGACGTGCAGCGCTTCGTGCGCGGCGGCGAGCCGGCGCGCGAGCGCGATCGACATGGGAGGGGTCGAGCTCATGTGTCTCGCCGAACTATACGCGACCGGCGACCGCGCACTGAGTCAGCACCTCGGTCGCGAAGCTGCCGGGCGGGAGCGCGAAATCGAGCCAGGTGATCTCGCCTGCGACCTCGAGGCGCGGCGCCTCCAGAAAGGGCACGACGAGCTCGCGCCGATCGCCGGGGCTCGCGAGCGGCCCGTCGCCCGAGAAGAACCCCCAGTCGACGAGCGCCGGCTCGCTCCAGCGGCGCTCCTCCGCGTCGACCGCGGGCGATGCCAGGTACAGGTCGGCGCCGGGCAGCGGGCCGGTCAGTGTGACTTCCAGACGCCCGGGCGCGGCGCGCTCGTTCGCCGAGTCGACGTCGGCGTCCGCGCAGCGGAACAGACCGCCGCCGCGCCGGCGCAGGACGTCGCCCGCGCGCGCGCGGTGAGTGAGTCCCGCGTCGCGGCGCGCGTCGAGCACCGCGTTGAAGACCGCACTCTGCGCGGCCGAGGCCAGCAGCTTCGCGAAGCCGCGTCCCGCGGCGCGCAGCGCGCGCTCCGGATCGGACGCCCGGCGCAGCGCGCCGACCACCCGACCGAAGAGCCCCGGCCGGAACTCACTCGGCAGCGCGTCGCCGATGCGCCAGCCGCCCGACGAGTCGACGCAGAGCTCGGCGGCGCGCGCCGGGTCGCCGGACGCCCAGGCGCGCGCCACCGCCAGGTTCGCGCCGCCGATCCCGAAGCGCTGTGCGCCGAAGCGGTTCTCGACGCCGGAGCGCGACAGGCGCTCGAGTGACTCGCGCAGCGCGCCCAGCGCGAGCGAGTCACTTCCCCCCGCGAGCCCGAGCCGGAAGCGGTTTCCGTGCAAGTGACCGAGGCGCAGCTTGTTGCGGTGGCGCGCGACCTGGAGCACGTCGATCCGCCCGCCCGCCGGGGCCGCCAGCCGCGCGAGCGAGGTCTCGTCCGCGA
>JBIOJK010000217.1:0-3416 GCA_044450765.1 Myxococcota bacterium
AAGTCCGAGGCGTTCCTGCGCACGCAGCCGAACGGCCGCTTCGCGATCGCGCGCGCCGACGAGATCACCTTCACGACTCACTTGGTCGCGCGCTCGCCGTTCCTGCGCGACTTCTGCCGTCACCCCGTGTTCTGCGACCTGGTGCACGACTTGATCGGCGCGGACGTGCGACTCTACTGGGACCAGGCGGTCTACAAGAAGCCCGGCACGCGCGCGCCGTTCCCGTGGCACCAGGACAACGGCTACACGTTCGTCGAGCCCGAGGCCTATCTCACTTGCTGGGTGGCGCTGACCGACGCCACCGAGGACAACGGCTGCCCGCGGGTCGTGCCGGGGCTGCACCGCGGCGGGACGCTCGCGCACCGCGCCAGCGACCTGGGCTTCGTCTGCTTCGACGAGCCGCCCGGGGAGGTCGTCGCCGCGCCCGTGCGCGCCGGCGGAATCGTCGTGTTCTCGTCACTCACGCCGCACGCGACCGGGCCGAACCTGACTCGGGACGAGCGCAAGGCCTACATCGTCCAGTTCGCCCCGGACGGTGCGGTCGCGCTGCGCCCGAGCGCAGGCGAGCAGGTCACGCGCGAGCCGTGCGCCGCGCCCGAGCGACAGTACCGAGTCCTGGCCGCCGGCAGGGCGGTGCGGGGCTAGCCGGGCCGGTAGACGCGGATCGGCCGGAAGCGGCGGAACATCTCGGGCTGCTCCGACCAGGGGCGCCCGGAGCTGAAGCCGCCGTCGACGACGAAGTGCTGGCCGGTCACGAAGCTCGACGAGTCACTCGCCAGGAAGAGCGCCATCTGCGCGATGTCGTCGGGCTCGCCCGGGCGCGGGATCGGCTGCGCGCTCGCCATGTTCGCGCGCGCGGCCTCGGTCTCGGCCGCCGTCGCCTTGCGGTTCACGGTGTTCAGCGCGAGCGGGGTGGCGATGAAGCCCGGGCAGATGCAGTTCACGCGCACGCGCTGGGGCGCGAGCTCCAGCGCGACCGACTTCGAGAGCTGAATCACCGCGGCCTTGGCAGCGGCGTAAGTGTGCGGCGAGTAGCCGGCCACCAGCGCCGCTACGCTCGCGGTGTTGATGATGCTGCCGCCCTGGCGAGACAGCAGCGGCGCGGCGTGCTTCATGCCGAGAAAGACGCCGCGCACGAGCACCGCGAAGGAGAGGTCGAACTCCTCGACGGGCGTCTCGGCGATCGGGCCGAGCGCGCCGCCGAATCCGGCGTTGTTGAAGATGCAGTCGAGACGGCCCCATTCCTTGTCGGCGCGCGCGACCAGCGCGCGCACGTCGTCCTCGCGACTCACTTCCGTGCGCTGGAACACGCCGTCGCGCCCCAGCTCTGCCGCGACCGCGCGGCCCGCGTCGTCGTTCATGTCGCCGATCACGACGCGCGCGCCCTGCTCGGCGAACAGGCGCACGCTGCGCGCGCCGATGCCGCTCGCGCCGCCGGTCACGATCGCGACTCGTCCGTCCAGTGCTCCCATCTCGCGCGCGATCTTATCTGATAGCCTCGCCCGGTGTCGGACGCGGACGAGCTCGAAGGCCGGGGCCGCCCCGCGGGCTCACCCGCCGCGCGCCGCTTCGATCCGCCGGTGCGCGCGACGCGTTGGCTCGCGCCGCACAGCGTCGGCTGGGACGCCTTCGTCGTCGAGATCCGCGAGCGGGCGGGGCTCGATCCGGCCGGTCTCGCGCGCGTGCTGCACCACGGCGGAATCTGGCTCGACACCCACCCGATCGACCGCGCGGCGCCGCCGCGCGAAGTCCGCGCGGACGTACACGTCGCAGTGTATGCGCTCGCCTACGAGCCCGAGCCCGTGCCGCTGCCCGACGACGCGGTCCTGTACGACGCGGACGGCGTGGTCGCGGCGAACAAGCCGGCCTGGCTGCCGGTGCAGGGCACACGCGCGAGTCAGCGAATCTCGCTCGAGGCGGCGCTCCGCGAGCGACTCGCTTGCCCCGGGCTGCGCGCTGCCCATCGCCTCGACCGCCAGACGAGTGGCGTGGTGCTGTTCGCGCGCGATGGCGGCTCGGCCGGATTCCTCGGCCGCGCGCTCCAGGACCGGCGTGTCGAGCGCACGTATCTCGCCGTGGTCTCTCCGCCGCCCCGCGCCGACGAGTGGACCGTGCGGGGACCTCTCGGGCCCGCGAAGACCCCGCCGCGCTTCCGCTTCGAGCTGCGCGAGCGGGAGGCGCGAGACACCCGGCCGAGCGAAACTCAGTTTCGCGTCCTGAAGCGAGGAGAGACACGCGCGTTGGTCGAGTGCCGGCCGAAGACCGGGCGCACGCACCAGCTCCGCGTCCACCTCGCGTCGGGCGGCACGCCGATCGCCGGCGACGATCTCTACGGCCCGCCGTACCGCGCCGGCGCTCCCGCGAGCGCCGAGCGCGTGCAGCTCCACGCCGCGACGCTGCGCGCGCGCCTCGCGAAGCGGGGGCCCGAAGTCGAGCTCGCGGCGCCTGCGCCCGCCGACTTCTGCGCCGAGATCGAGTGACTCGCCGCGCCCGCGGCGCGAGCGGCGGGCGCGACGAGTGACCCGCGCGAGTCAGCCCATGAAGAACGCGTTCAGCTTGTTTCCGTCGAGATCGCGGAAGTAGCCCGCGTAGAAGCCGTCGCCGCGGTTGCCCGGCGGGCCCTCGTCCTTGCCGCCGAGAGAGATCGCCTTCTTGTAGATCGCGTCGACCTGAGCCTTGTCCTTCGCCGCGAGCGCGACCATCACGCCGTTGCCCACGGTCGCTGCCTTGCCGTCGTAGGGCTTGATCACCGACAGCATCGGCTGGCCGGGGCCCGCGCCCCAGAGAATCAGCTTGTCCGTCTCCATGGCGCGCTTCGCGCCGAACTCGGCGAGCAGCGCGTCGTAGAACTTCGCCGCGCGCTTGATGTCGTTCGTTCCGAGCGTCGTGTAACCAATCATCGGTTCCTCCTCGACGAGCGGGGCTCGTCACCAGCCGCGCAGCTTAACGCTTTGCATGCGCGGCGTCCGTGTGGCACAAGACGGCCCGTGTTCATGAACGCCGTGCTCTTCGCCGCCGCGTTCGCCGCCGGAGTGGTGAACTCGATCGCGGGCGGTGGCACGCTGCTCACGTTTCCGTCACTGCTCGCCGCGGGTCTGCCCGCCGTGAGCGCCAACGCGACCAGCACCATGGCGCTCGTGCCCGGCTCGATGAGCGCGTTCTGGGGCTACCGCAAGGAGATCCGGGGCGAAGGCCGACTGCTCGCCGCGATGGCCGTGCCGAGCCTGATCGGCGGCGTCATCGGCGCGCTCACCGCCGACCGCGTCGGCGACGCGACATTCGCGAAGCTCGCGCCGCTGCTCGTGCTGGGCGCGACGGTGCTGTTCATGGCGCAGGATCCGATCCGCCTCTGGGCGCGCCGGTTCGCAGACCCGGCGGCGGGCGATCGCCGCGGCCTGCGCCATCTCGCCGCCGTC
>JBIOJK010000218.1:0-3382 GCA_044450765.1 Myxococcota bacterium
CGCTACGGCCGCTTGCCCGGCGAACGCGCCCTCTGATGCGCTCGCTCGAGATCGGCGAGAGCTTCGTCGGCAGCGGAGTGGACGCGGCGCACGTGAACACGGTGCTCGGGCCGCGCTCGGGGCCCGCGGGCACGGCCTTTGCGACGGCGCTCGCGACGCCAACGGCGGGGCACACGCCGTTCATCGCGGTGGTTCGCCCGGGCCTGCCCGCGAAGCCACTCACTCTGTTCGTGAACAAGGCGGCGATCGCGGGGGATTCGCACGCGCGACTCACTTGGGGCGCCGCCCAGGCCGGCGTGGCGGGCGGCGTCGCGGACGCGGTCGCCGACGGAGTCATTTCGGCCGGCGAAGTCGACGAGCTCGCGCTGATCGCCGCGGTCTGGGTCGACCCCGCCGCCGCCGACGGCGAGGCCGTGTACCGGAACAACCGCGCCGCCACGCGCGGCGCGCTCGGGAACGGCCGCCGTGGGCTGCCGGCGCTCGAGGAGGTGCTCGCGGCGCGACTCACTCCGCAGAATCCGTTCTTCCACCCGCGCGAGCGCGCTCCCCGCTAGCGAGTCTTCGTCCGGACCGCGAACGGAGCCGCGAGCCCGGCCGCGATCTTCGCGTCGCGGCCGTAGACGTCGCGGCGGAGCTGCAGCGCGCCCTTGCCGTCGACCCACGCGGTCCAGTAGGAGAGCAGGACCGGCACGCGCTTCGCGAGCGCGATCGTGCGCGTCGCGCCGTCCGTCACCGCGCGGTCGAGCGCCGCGCGGTCCCAGCCCGCCTGGCCCTCGAGCAGCAGCGCCGCCAGCTCGAGCGGTTTCTCGACGCGGATGCAGCCCGAGCTGAACGCGCGCTCGCCCTTCTCGAACAGACTCTTGCTCGGCGTGTCGTGGAGGTAGACCGAGTGCGAGTTCGGGAACATGAACTTCACGCGGCCGAGCGCGTTGTTCGGGCCGGCGGGCTGCCTCAGCATGTAGCGGAAGTTGCGCGGCGTCGTGTTCGCCCAGTCGATCGACGACTCGTCGACGACCTGGCCCGAGTGATCGACCACCTGCAGGCCTTTCTTCGCCAGAGTCGAGCGATCGCGCTTCTGTCCGGGAAGGATGTCCTTCGCGAAGATTCCGGGCGGCACGGTCCAGGTCGGATTCACGACCAGATAGGTCAGCTCGGAGCGGAAGATCGGCGTCGCGCGGAGCGGCTTGCCGACCTGCGCGCGCGATTGCCAGACGAGTGAGTCGTCGCGCACGTAGTAAACCTCGTAGCCGGCGACGTTCACCACGACGAAGGTGGGCGCGAGATCGTGCAGCAGCCAGCGCGCGCGCTCGAGGTTCACGCGGATCTGCTGGATGCGCGCCGCGACGGACACGTTCAGCTCCGCAAGCGTCGCGGCGCCTGCGCCGCCGTCCGCGTCCAGGCCGTGGCGCGCCTGGAAGCGCCCGACGGCGGCCGCGAGCTCGGGATCGAACGCCTCGCCGCTCGCGGCCGCGGACAGATCGAGATCGCCGCTCTCCGCGAGGCGGGCGCGCAGCGCAGGCACGCGCGGGTCAGTGACTCCTGGCTTCAGGGTGGGCCCGGACGCGATCGGCTGCCAGCCGCCGTGCGCCTCGATCTCGCGCATGCGCGCGAGCTCCGCGACGAGCTTCAGATAGAACGCGTGCTGCGGCTTTTCCGCTTCGATCCGCGCGTACAGGTCTCCCGAACCGATCAGATTCTGGATGAACTCGACGCGATCTCCGTGGTGGAGGGTGCGCGCGAAGTTCCAGTTCGGGTCGAAGTCGGTCGGATCGACCTTGCCGAAGATCAGGTGATACAGGAGTCGGATCAGCGCATCGGTCTCGAGCAGCTCGCAGTCGACCTGCGCCTCGAGAGACGCGCCGGGCGCATCTGCGGCGGTGCGCGCGCGCTGAAGCGGAGTCAACAGATAGTCCTCCGGGTCGAGCCCGTCGGCCGCGCTGTCGCGAACGGCGCGCAGGAGGTCGTCGCGAGCCGCGCTCGCGGTCCAGAGCGGCGCGAAGCCGCGCCGCTCGTACAGCTGAGGCACGAGCCGCTTCGCCGCCAGCGCGACGCCCGCGATCCGCGCGTCGGGATCGTCGCGCAGCTCCTCGACGCGCGCGCGCAGCGCCTCCGACTCGACCTCGGGGACCGCAGTCTGTGCCGCGGCGCTGCGCGCGGCTAGAAGCACGGCGCTGGCGAGCGCAAGCTGCAGGCGGGTCATGAATCTCCCTGGCGAAGTGGCCGCCGACTCGTACTACTTGTGGGGCCGGCGATGCAAGCGAAGCACTGTGCACTTCTGTCTCTCGCGTTCGCGCTCGTCGCGATCTGCGGGTCCGCTGCGCGCGCGGAAGCGCCGCAGGGTACAGCCCCCGGCCCCCCTCTCTGGGACTCGAGCGCCGTGCGCGCGCGCTTCGCGCTGCAGCTCGGCGACTTCTCGTCTCGCCTTCGCATCGCCTTCGCTTCCGTGCTCCCCGGCGAGACGCTCGTGATCCGGGCGCGCGACCGCGCCGGAGCTCCACTGGCGGTGAGTGTTCGGGGAGCCCGCGGGCTCCTGCAGACACAGCCCAGTGTATGGGCGTTTCGCGCGCCGTCTCAGCCCGCGCAGCTCCGGCTGCGGGTCTCGAGCGCCGAGGCCCGGGACGAGATCCGCCTGAACGTCTTCGTGCTCGTGCCGCGCGCGGCGATCTCGAAGGGGCGGCTCAACGGCTACGCGATCGGCGAATACCCCGCGGCCGCGACCGTGCAGGGCGCGCGGGTCGAGCCGCCGGCCGGATTCATCGAAGTGACTCGTGGAAACGAGAACACGCTCGTCTCACCGCGCTTCCGGCTCGGAGCGTTCCTGTGCAAGCAGAAGGGCTCGTTCCCGAAGTACCTCGTGCTCGATGCGCGCCTTCCCGCCAAGCTCGAAGCCCTCGTCGACGCGCTGCATGCGAGCGGCCTGCACGCGGAGAGTCTGACGGTCATGAGCGGCTACCGGACGCCCGAGTACAACCGCGAGCTCGGCAACAAGACCACCTGGAGCCGCCATCTGTGGGGCGGCGCCGCCGACGTGTTCATCGACGAGTCACCTCGCGACGGACGCATGGACGATCTCGACGGCAACGGCGTCGTCGACGTGCGCGACTCACGACGCCTGTTCGAGCTGGCGGACTCGCTCGACCGCGATCCGCCCGAAGATTGGGTCGCCGGCGGCGCCGGCTACTACGCCGGCACCGAGACCCACGGCCCCTTCGTGCACGTCGACGTGCGCGGCCACGCCGCACGCTGGTGACCTGATCCCGTGTAGGATCGGGGGATGGAGTTCGCGGATCCGGAGCCACTGCTGAAGCAGGTCGACGAGCTGCGCGATCTCGTTCTCGCGCAGCGCGCCGAGGCCGACCGCCTGCGCCGCCTGCCGGATCCG
>JBIOJK010000219.1:0-3299 GCA_044450765.1 Myxococcota bacterium
CGCGGCGCGCGGCCTCGAGCGTCTCGTCGATCTCCGAGTCACCGTGGGCCGTGGTCACGAAGCCGGCCTCGAACGGCGACGGCGCGAGATAAATCCCCTGGTCGAGCATCGCGTGGAAGAAGGCGCGGAAGCGAGCCGCGTCCGCCTTCTGCGCATCGGCATAGCTCAGCACCGGGCCCGGGTGGAAGAAGAATCCGAAGAGCCCGCCGAGCGCGCCCGCGCAGAATGGAACGCCGCCTTCGCGCGCCAGCCCTTCGAGCCCGCGGACGACGCGCGTCGCCGTGGCTTCGAGCTGGTCGAAAATGCCCGGTCGGCTGGCGAGGTCGAGCACGGCCAGACCCGCCGCGGTCGCGAGCGGATTTCCGGAGAGCGTGCCCGCCTGATACACGGGTCCCTCCGGCGCCATGCGCTGCATGAGCGAGCGGCGTCCGCCGTATGCGCCGACGGGCAGCCCGCCGCCGATCACCTTGCCGAACGTCGACAGGTCGGGAATCACCCCGAAGCGCGCCTGCGCGCCGCCGAGCGCGACGCGGAAGCCGGTGATCACCTCGTCGAAGATCAACACCGATCCGTGTCGGTCGCAGAGCGCGCGCAGACCCGAAAGGAAGCCGTCGGCCGGCAGGACCATGCCCATGTTCGCGGCCACGGGCTCGACGATCACGGCCGCGATCTCGGCCCCGCGCTCGGCGAACACCGCGCTGACTCGCTCGAGGTCGTTGAACGGGAGCACGATCGTGTCCGCGACCGCGGCCTGCGGCACGCCGTCGGTGCCGGGGATGCCGAGCGTGGCCACGCCCGAGCCCGCGGCCGCGAGCATCGAGTCCGGGTGCCCGTGATAGCAGCCGTCGAACTTCACGATCCGGTCGCGGTGCGTCGCGCCGCGCGCCAGCCGGATCACGCTCATCGTGGCCTCGGTGCCCGAAGACACCAGGCGCAGCATCTCGACCCCGGGCACCAGCGCAACGACCCGCTCCGCGAGCGCGATCTCGGCCTCGGTCGGCGCGCCGAAGCTCGTGCCGCGCGCGGCCGCGGCCCGCACCGCCTCGAGCACGACCGGGTGCGCGTGACCCACCAGAATCGCGCCCCAAGAGGCCACCCAGTCGACGTAGCGGTTGCCGTCCTCGTCCTCGAGCCGCGCGCCCGAAGCGGAGCGAATGAAGCGCGCCTGACCGCCGACGTAGCCGAAGGCGCGCACCGGACTGTTCACGCCGCCGGGAATCACCTCGCGGCCGCGCTTCATGAGGCGCTTCGAGCGCCCCGTCTTCACGGTGCCTCGCCCCCCGGCTCTCCGTCGTCGACTTCGACGTCTTCCGCGAGCTTGGCGACGGACACGACCACTTCGCCCTCGGACGGCTCCATGAGTCGCACGCCCTGGGTATTGCGACTCATCGTGGGAATCTCGGCGACGCGCGTGCGAATCATCTTGCCGCCGTTCGTGATCAGCATGATCTCGTCGCCGTCACTCACTTGCAGGATGCCCACGACCTGACCGTTTCGCTCCGTGGTCTTGATCGTGATGATGCCCTGCCCGCCGCGGTTCTGTTCGCGGTAGTCGTCGAGCGGCGTGCGCTTGCCGAAGCCGTTCTCACTCACGGTGAGGATCGTCTTGCCCGGCTTCAGCACCTCCATGCCGACGGTGGCGTCGCCCTCGCGCGTCGAGATACCGCGCACGCCCGTGGCGCTGCGGCCCATCGGCCGAACCTGCGCTTCGGGGAAGCGGATGGACTTGCCGTCCTGGGTCGCGAGCAGCAGCTGCTCGCTGCCGGTGGTGCGCGCGGCGGCGATCAGCTCGTCGCCCTCCGAGATGTGAATCGCGATGATGCCGCTCGGCCGCGGGTTCGAGAACGCGGCCAGCTCCGTCTTCTTGATCGTGCCCTGGCGCGTGGCCAGCACGACGAAGCCGCCCTCGTCGAAGTCGCGCACCGGCAGGATCGCCTGGATGCGCTCGCCCTCGCCCAGGCGCAAGAGATTCACCAGCGCCTTGCCCTTCGCGGCGCGCGACAGCTCCGGCAGCTCGAAGACCTTGAGCCAGTAGACCCGGCCCAAGTTGGTGAAGCACAGCAGATACGCGTGAGTCGACGCGACGATCACCTGCTCGACGAAATCCTCGTCGGCGGTCGAGGCCGCGACCTTGCCCTTGCCGCCGCGTCGCTGAGCGCGGTAGAGCCGCGGCACGTGCCGCTTCGCGTAGCCGCGGTGGGTGATGGTCACCACCATGTCTTCTTCCGCGATCAGGTCTTCGGTCGTGAAGTCTTCGACCGGCGCTGCGAGCTCGGTGCGGCGCGGATCCGCGTACTTGGCGCGGATCTCGACCAGCTCCTCGACGATCTTCTCGGTCACGAGCTGGTCACTCGCGAGCAGCGCCTTCAGCTCTTCGATCAGCGCGCGCACTTCGGCCAGCTCGTCCAGGATCTTCTGCCGCTCCATCGCGGTGAGTCGCTGCAGGCGCAGCTCGAGGATCGCCTGTGCCTGGCGCTCGCTCAGCTGGAAGCTCGACTCGAGCCCGGCGCGCGCTTCAGCAGGGCTTCCGCTCGCGCGGATCAGCGCGATCACGGCGTCCAGGTTGTCGAGCGCAATCTCGAAGCCTTCCAAGATGTGCGCGCGCGCCTCGGCCGGGCTCTGACTCGCGCGGATCAGAACGATCACGGCGTCCAGGTTGTCGAGCGCGATCGCGAAGCCTTCCAGGATGTGCGCGCGTGCTTCCGCCTGACGCAGGTCGTAGGCGGCGCGCCGCCGCACCACTTCGCGGCGGAAGTCGAGGAAGTGCTGGAGCAGCGGAATCAGCCCGAGTGTCTGCGGGCGGTTGCGCACCAGCGCGACCATGTTCACGCCGAACGTGATCTGCATCGGGGTCAGCTTGAACAGCTGGTTCAGCACGACCTGGTCGTCGGCATCCTTCTTCAGCTCGACGACGACGCGCATCCCGCGCCGGTCCGACTCGTCGCGCACGTCGGAGATGCCGTCGATGCGCCCGTCGCGCACCAGCTCGGCGATCTTCTCGATCATCGACGCCTTGTTGACCTTGTACGGGATCTCGTCGACGACGATGCGCTGCTTCCCGCCCTTCGCCGCTTCGATCTCGGCGCGCGCGCGCACGGTGAGCAGGCCGCGGCCGGTCCGGTACGCCTCGCGAATCGGCCCCGCGCCGCAGATCAGCGCGCCCGTCGGGAAGTCCGGACCGGGCAGCTTCTCCATGATCTCGTCGAGCGTGGTGCGCGGGTTGCGTGCCAGGAGGATCAGCGCGTCGACGGTCTCGCCGATGTTGTGCGGCGGGATGTTCGTGGCCATGCCGACGGCGA
>JBIOJK010000220.1:0-3279 GCA_044450765.1 Myxococcota bacterium
GAAGCGCTCGAGCTCGGCGGGGCCGGCCATGGGTCCATCGGGCGACATGATCTCGCAGCAGACGCCGACGGACGGCAGGCGCGCCGCCCGACAGAGCGCGATGGTCGCCTCCGTATGGCCCGCGCGCTCGCGCAATCCGCCCGCGCGCGCGCCGAGCGGGAACACGTGGCCGGGCCGCACGAAGTCCTCGGGCCGAGCCGCAGGCACGGCGAGCCGGCGCACGGTGGCGGCGCGCTCCGCCGCCGATACCCCCGTGCCGGCGGCCGCCGCGAGATCGACGCCGGTGTGCATGGCCGTGCCGTGGTGATCGCCCGCGCCGGGCATCGGCGGAATCTCGAGTCTCTCGAGCAGCGCGCGCTCGCAGGGCACGGTCGTGTGCCCGAACGCCTGCGTCAGCAGGAACGCGAAGGTCTGCGGCCGCAGCGCGTGACCCGCCGCGATCACGTCGCCCTCGCCCTCGCGCGCGGGATCGAAGACGACGGCGCAGCCGCCCGCGGCGATCTGCGCGACGACCTTCTCGACGCCGAGCCTGCCCGACACGACGCCGCTCCAGGGCAGCGCGGCGACGATGCGCTGGAACGCCTGGTGCACGCGGCCCTCGTGCCGCGCCGCCAGCCGGTCGAGCAAGTCGCCCTCGAGATTCACGCGGTCGCCGACCGCGAGCCGCCCGAGCGTGGTCGCTTCGATCGTGAGCGGAATCAGCGCGACCGAGAAGCGGTCGCGCTGCAGATCAGCGACCGTGAGACTGACTCCGTCGACGGCGATCGAGCCCTTCGGGACCAGTGACTCGAGCGCGCGCGCGGGCGGCCGCAGCCACACTCTGCGGCCGTGCGCCTCCTCGTCGACGCGCACGACCTTCGCCACGGCGTCGACGTGACCCTGGACGAGATGCCCCTCGAGCGCGTCGCCCGCACGCAGCGGCAGCTCGACGTTCACCGCCGCGCCGGCGCGCAGCTCCCCGAGCGTCGAGCGGCGCTCCGTCTCGGTCGAGAGATCGACCCGGAATGACTCGTCGTCCAGGTCAGTCGCCGAGAGACAGACTCCGGCGACCGAGACGGATCCGCCCAGCGCGAGCCCCGCGCTCGCCTTGGGCGCGCGCACTCGCAGCCCGCGCGCGTCCGCCTGGAGAACCGTGCCGATCTCGCTGATGAAACCCCGATACATGCTGAACCTCCTTCGTCGCGTGGGTTGAAGGAGGACGTCCGCGGTCCTCGAAGCGGGGTTTCACCGCGTGGCTCCGGAGTCGCACCGGATCGCTTCGCGCGGGCGAAGCCGGCGGGCCGTCGCCGCCGCACCATGGAATTGCACCGAAGTCATGATACACGCCGCGGGGCGGCGAGTCACCACTCGCGGCCGACCGCCTCGGTCAAGAACCGGAGCAGGGGCACCGCGGCGCGACAGGCGGCCGCGGTGCGCTCGCCGAAGTCCCTCTTCGACGCCTCCTTTTCGCTGAACGCCTGACTCGTGGTGAACTGCTTGCGCTTCAAATCTTCGACGAGGGGATGCTCCGGATCGAAGCCGCGCGGCGCGCGCGCGAGCTTCTCGCCGTCGTCGAGCGCGCCGCGCACGCGCATCCAGCGCGCGGGCTCGCCGGCGATCGCGTCGCGCACCTGCTTCAAGACCTCGGGGTCGGGCCGCCAGATGCCGGCGCCCATGAACACGTCGCCCGGCGCCACGTGCAGGTAGAACCCCGGCGCGGGCGAGTCACGGCCTTCGGCCCGCCCGAAGTAGATGCCCGCCGCCGTCTTGTAGGGGCTCTTGTCCTTGGAGAAGCGAGTGTCTCGATAGATGCGGAACAGCGATCCGCCGACCGGGGATGGATCCGCGACCAGGCGCTTGTTGATGCGCGCGAGCGCCGGCGCGAACCCCGCGATGAAGGCCAGCAGCGGGTCGCGCAGCTCCGCGACGTAGCGCTCCTTGTTCGCGTTGAACCAGACGCGGTCGTTGTTGCGCTTCAGATCGCGCAGAAACGCGAAGACACTCGGCGGAATCATGCGGCGATTCTCGCACGGCGCGCGCTGGCGTAGAATCGGCTCGTGGCGAAGCGAACCCGCGAGCGCGTCGAGATCGAGGTCCCCGAGGATCTGCGCGCCACTCTGCGCGCGCGCGGCGTCCCGGACGCGCTCCTGCAGCGGGCGCTCGAAGCCGGGGTGGCGACCGAGAATCTCTGGGCCTGGTCTTCGTGGCGGACGCTCGATCCCGCGGATCTCGAGCGACAGATCGGCTGGCACGAGCGCTTCACGGTCGGTGACCTGCGCGCGCGCGAAGTCACGCAGGCCGACAACGCCGCCTTCTGCGACCTGTGGGCCAACTCGCCGGAGGAGATCGGCGACATCGAGATCACCGTGCTGCGCGGCCCGGACGGCTTCGCGCAGTTCCGCCTGCAGCAGAACGTGCACCTGCAAGTGATCGCCGATGGCAACGTGATCGTCGCCAGCGTCGGCTGGTCCAGGCGCAACGTCGAGATCGCGGGCCGGCGCGTGTCCGTGCGCTACGGGCAGGCGCTGCGCGTTCACAAGGACTACCGGCGGCAGGGGCTCGGCGACGCGGTGCGCATGCTGTCGAACACGGTGAACGCGCTCGGGCCGGCGATCGGCCAGTACGACATCATGCGCTCGGGCAACTTCGCGGTCGTCGGCTGGTGGAAGAAGTACGTGCCCGATTTCTTCGAGGGCACGCCTCAGAAGGGAGGCGAGGTCCCGGGCGTTCCGGTCGGCGTCGCGCAGGTTCCGGCGCGCGCGGGCGGGTCCGCGAGCGCGAACGTGCGCCCAGGCAGGCGCGAGGATCTCGCGCGCTGCGTCGAGCTCTTGAACCGCACGCACGGCCGCCTCGACCTGTTCCGACCCTACACAGAAGAGTTTCTCGAGAGCGCGCTCGACGAGGGCTACTGGGGCGAGCGCGCGGCGTGGTTCCCGACCGTCTACGGCTGGCGCGATTTTCACGTGCTCGAGGTCGGCGGCCGCGTGCGCGCCTGCGCCGGCCTGTGGGACCGCGGCCGCGATCTGCGCGAGCGCATCCGCGACCGCAAGAGCGGCAGCGAACGTACGCTCGCCGGGACGGCGCTGCTCGACTGGGGCTTCGCGGAGGGCGCCGAGGACGCGATGCTCGAGCTGATCTCGGAGCTGGCGGGCCGGACCTTCGCGCTCGGACGCGACTTCCTCTCGCTGCCGATCGACCACCAGCCGGTGCTCGCGAAGGGACTCGAGTCACTCGAGCCCGCGCTCGAGACGCGCTACCTGCGCTGGGGAGATCCGGCGCTGCCGATCACGCGCCCGTACA
>JBIOJK010000221.1:0-3216 GCA_044450765.1 Myxococcota bacterium
CGCTCGGCCAGGCGAGTCAGTCCGGTGTCGGAGCGCACCAGGTCCTCCAGCGCACTGCGCGAGGCGACGTTCTGGTTGTAGAAGTGCTCGACCAGCCCGTACAGGCCCGTGCCCAGCGGGAAGGTGTAGTCGAGCGACAGCACCGCCTGCAGCGTCGGCGAGGGGTGGCCCTGGTCGTGCCAGGTCTCGGTGAACTCGCCGCGCAGCGCCGCGTCGGCGACGTTGGTGGCGAAGTCGAACCCGCCGACATAGTCGCGCGAGATCTTGGCGATCATGACGGCCGCGTCGACCTCGCTGCGCGAGAGCTCTAGCCGGAACGCGCTGCGCGGGTCGTGGTCGTGGCGCTCCGGCGCGACGATCGCCTCGGCCCACAGGTCGTCCGCCAGGCGCACGCGGCCGTCCGCCGCATCGACGCCGACCCGCTGGTCGGCTTCCACGGCGAGCGGCGGGATCAGGTTGAAGATGTCCGAGGGCGTCCAGACGTGACCGCGCCCGAGCGCGATGCGCTGGCGGCCGAGCGTCACTTCCAAGTCGTCGTTCTCGTAGCGCGCCCAGCCGCGGTACAGCAGGTGCCGCCAGGTGGCGTCGCGCGAGTCGACGATCGTCTGGTCCAGGTCGAGGAAGGTCGGCGAGCCCTGCGCTTCCGCGATCCGGAAGGCGAGTGAGTCGCGGCCGGTGCCGAGATAGAGCTCGTTGTCGTAGAGGAGCTGCCCCGACCAGTGATCGCCGTAGCGCGCCTCGAGCTGCAGCCGGGCGCGCGTGGTCGAGAGCAGCATCGACGACAGGGGGACCGGCGCGTTCGGGTCGAGGGGCAGATCGCTGGCGGCCAGATCGCGCGTCTCGGTCAGGATCTCGCGCAGGTTCGCGGACAGATCGATCTTCCAATCGCCGTCGTCCAGCTCGACCGCCCGCGCTCGCGTTCCGGCGAGCGCCAGAACCAGCGCGAGCGCGGCGGCGCGGCGAGTCACGCCGCGCGCCGCTCGTCGCTCGCGATGCGTCCGTCGACCAGGCGAATCACGCGGCGCGCGCGCGCCATGACGCGCGGGTCGTGGGTGCTGAACAGGAACGTGACTCCCCGCTCGCCATTCAGCCGCTGCATCAGGTCGAGCAGATCTTCCGCGGTCTTCGAATCGAGGTTCGCGGTCGGCTCGTCGGCGAGCACGATCTCCGGCTCGGACGCGATCGCGCGCGCGACCGCCACGCGCTGCTGCTGCCCGCCGCTCATCTCGCCGGGCCGCTTGTCGGCCAGCTCGCCCAGGCCGAGCTCTTCCAGGAAGCGCAGCGCGCGCGCGCGCCGCTCGGCGGCGGGCACGTGCTGCAGCAGCAACACGAACTCGACGTTCTCGAGCGCCGACAGCACCGGCACCAGGTTGTAGGCCTGGAACACGAAGCCGAGCTTGCGCAGGCGCAGCTCGGCGCGCTCGGACTCGCGCAGCTCGCTCGTGTCCACGCCGCCGACCAGGACGCGGCCGCGGGTCGGGCGATCCAGCGTGCCCAGCAGGTTCAGGAGCGTGGTCTTGCCCGAGCCCGAGGGTCCCGAGAGCGCCGAGAACTCGCCGCGCTCGACCGCGAAGTCGACGTTCGAGAGCGCGACCGTCTCGATCGCGCCCGCGCGGTAGATCTTGCTGACTTGCTGCGCCTCGAGCAGTGACTCGCCCACGCCGACCCCTCCTTACACGTGCCGCACGGCTTCGGCCGGCCGCAGTCGCGCCGCCTTCCACGCCGGCCACGCGGCCGCGAGCAGCGCGGTCACCAGCGCGAGCCCGAGCGGCGACACCACGTCCGCCGGCTCCAGGTGCGGGTACACCTTCGAACCGAGCCCGAACTGCGCCAGCGCGTGCGAGAACACCGCGAGATCGACGCCGACGCGCTCGAGCAGCAGCACCGCCGCTGAGCCGGCCGCCAGCCCGAGCGCCGACCCGCCGAGCGTGAGCAGCAGTGACTCGAGCAGCACCAGCCAGACCAGCTGCGCCGCCGGAAGGCCCAGCGAGCGCAGCACGCCGAACTCGCGGATCCGCTCGTAGAACGACATCAGGAGCGCGTTCGCGATGCCGAACGCCATGCCCGCGAACATGATCGCGTACGCGATCCAGGCGGTGTCGGCCATCAGGCCGAGCATCGCGGCCAGGCGCGGCTCACGCTCCTGCCAGGTCAACACCTCGATTGACTCGCCCGGGCGGACGCGCGGCAGCTCCGCGCGCGCGAACGCGGCAAGCGCGTCGAGCTGGCGCGGGTCGTCGAGCGAGATCGCGATCTCGTGCACGCGGTCGCCCAGGCCGAGCAAGCGCTGCGCGTCGGCGCTGCGCAAGAAGACGGTGGTCTTGTCGAAGCCGTTCGACGCGCTGCGGAAGATTCCCGAGATCCGGAACGCGCCGAGCCCGCTCTCGCCCGGCGCGTGCAGGACGAGCTTCTCGCCGAGGCGGAGCTTCAGCTCGTCGGCGAGCGCCTCGCCGAGCGCGACCCCCGGCAGCCCGCGGCCGACACCCACTGGTGTCGCCTCGGGGAAGCCGCCGGACAGGAACGAGCTCGCGACCACCGAAACGCGCGCCTCGCGCTCCGGCTCGACGCCGACGATCGCGACCCGCGCGCTCTGGCGCGAGCTCTGCGCGAGCCCGTCGCCGAGCACGCGCGGCGACGCCGAGGCGCCCGGGAAGCGCTCGATCGCCTCGGCGAGCGCGCGGCCGCCGTCGGCCAGCGCGCGCTCGAGGTCGGGGTTCGCCTGGTATCCCTGCGCGTGCACGGCCAGCAGCGACAGGCGCGTCGAGACGGCGGTCTGCACGATCTGCCGCAGCCAGCCGTGACTCCAGGCCACCAGCAGGAGACACGCCGCGAGTCCCACCGCGATCGCGGACAGCACGACCGCGCTGCGGCGCCAGCCGCGCCACAGATTCCGCCACGCGATGCGCAACAGCGTCGCCATGCTACGCCGCGCGCAGCGCGTCGACCGGCCGGCCGCGGCTGGCGCGGAGTGCGGGCAACAGCGCCGCGAGTGCGCCGACGCCGAGCAGCACCAGCGGCAGGGCGACGAGCTCCGATTTTGCGAGCGCGAACTGAATCACCGGCTCGATCCCGAAAACCTCGATCGATTTGCGGTACTCGGCGCTCGTGATCGGGATCGGGTGACCGCCGAGCCAGACCACCAGCGGGACTCCGATCGCGAAGCCGAGCGCGATGCCGAGCAGCGACAGCAGCAGTGACTCGAGCAGCACCAGGCCG
>JBIOJK010000222.1:0-3199 GCA_044450765.1 Myxococcota bacterium
CGCCGGCACTGCGGACGAGGTGAGCGCGGAGTTGTCCGGGATCATGAACCTGAAGTTCTCGGCGATCGGGAAGTTCTCGTCGTCCCCGACGACCATCTGTCCCGCCGGGGGGAGCGCGAGGCTCACGGGCACCGGCTTCATCGGCAGCGCCATTCCCGGCGGGCCTCTCGACTTCATCGCGAACGACGGCACGTCGATCGCCATCAAGGGCCGCGACAGCAGGGTCGACACGACGATCGCCGTGCCGCCGTAGGCAGCGAGTCCCAGCAGTGCACCCCGCGCGCGAGCTATGCTCGCGCGCAGGGAGGACTCGAGATGGCGGGCAAGCTCGCAGGCAAGGTCGCGCTCGTGACGGGCGCAGCGTCGGGGATCGGTCGCGCAAGCGCGATCCAGTTGGCGAGCGACGGCGCGCGGGTCGCGTGCGCGGACTTGAACGCGGAAGGCGCCGAGTCAGTCGCCAAGGAGATCACGCGCGCGGGCGGCGAGGCGATCGGGCTGCGGCTCGACGTCACCGATCCGGCCGACAACCAGCGCGCGGTCGCCGCCGTGGTGAAGCGCTTCGGCGCGCTGCAGCTCGCGCACCTGAACGCAGGCATCGCGGTCACCTCGTCGGTCCTGGACACGACGCTCGACGAGTGGAACCGCACGATCGCCGTGAATCTCTCGGGTGTCTTCTACGGCCTGCAGGCCAGCGCGCGCGCGATCCGCGACGCGCGCGGCGGCGCGATCGTGATCACCTCGTCGGACGCGGGTCTGCGGGGCGGCGGCGGGATGGGGAGTTACTGCGCCTCGAAGCACGGTGTGCTCGGGCTGATGAAGTGCGCGGTCGCCGATCTCTCGCAGCACAAGATCCGAGTCAACGCGATCTGCCCCGGCGTGATCGACACTCCGATCCTGGGCCCGCTGCACAAGAACAAGGTGTTCACCGAGGGCCCGCTCGCCGCGGCGCACCCGCTCGGGCGCGTGGGCCAGCCGGAGGAGATCGGCCGCGTCGTGTCGTTCCTGCTCTCTGACGAGGCCTCGTTCATCACGGGGGTCGGGCTCAGCGTCGACGGCGGCTTGAACGCCGTCTTCGGCGCGTTCGGGAACCAGGGCGACAACGTGCTCGAGAAGATCAACGGCTAGCAGGCGTCGGACTCTTCTCCGGCGACTCACTTCGCCCGCCTAGACTCGAGTCGGCGCGCGCGAAGTCGCAGCGCGCGTTCCGGTATGATCGCGCGCGTGGACGAACACGACGGCTTGCGCGCGGAGGTGCGCGACTGGATCGGCGCCAACCGGCCCGGCGATCCGGGCTGGAAGCTGCCCCAGAGCGCGCTCGAGGTCGCGGAAGACCGCCAGTTCGCCTGGCTCCGGGATTGGCAGCGCAAGCTCTACGACGCGGGCTACGTCGGCGCCGAATGGCCGAGCGAGTACGGCGGCGCCGGCAAGCCGCGCGGCGCGCAGAGAGTCATCGACCAGGAGCTCTCGCGCGGGCGCGCTCCGTTCCTGCTGAACCTGGTGGGTCTGTCGTGGGCCGGCCCGGTGATCCTGCGCTACGGGACGGAAGCCCAGAAGCGCCGCCTGCTTCGGCCGCTGCTGCGCTGCGACGAGATCTGGTGCCAGGGATTCAGCGAGCCGGGCGCCGGGAGCGATCTCGCGTCGCTGCGCACGCGCGCCGCGCGCGCGGGCTCGGACTGGCTGATCGACGGTCACAAGGTCTGGACGACGCTCGGGCGCTACGCAGATTGGTGTATCCTGCTCGCGCGCACCGACGAGGGAGCCGTGAAGCACGCGGGGATCTCGTACTTCCTCGCGCCGATGAAGATCGCGGGGGTCGAGGTGCAGCCGCTGGTCAAGATGACCGGCGAGGGCGGCTTCAACCAGGTGATCTGGAGTGACGCGCGGATTCCCGGCGACGCGCTGATCGGCCGCGAGGGCCAGGGCTGGGAGATCGCGATGGCCACGCTGCAGTTCGAGCGCGGCGCGGCCGAGGGCTCGGGGGGCGGTCAATTCGTCGGCGGGCCCGGGGAGCAAGTGGCGGGTCTGGCGCGGCTCGCCGAGTCACTCGTCCGGGACGGCCGGCCTGCGCTCGCGGATCCGGTGGTGCGCGATCGGCTCGCGCAGTTCTGGATCGACGAGACGGCGCTGCGCGCGAACGCGGCGCGCGCGCGCGTGCCCGGTCTGGTCGCGGATCGGCCCGAGGCGCTGCCGCTGCAGTCCAAGCTGGCGAGCTCCGAGCACGGTCAAGCCCTCGCGGACTTCGCCTGTGAGCTCGAGGGGGCGGCGGGCGCGCTCTGGATCGGTGATCCGCACGCGCCCGCGAACGCCGAGTGGCAGCGCTCGTATCTCAATTCGTTCGCGGCGACGATCGCCGGAGGCACCAGCGAGATTCTGCGCAACATCCTGGGCGAGCGCGTGCTCGGCCTGCCGAAGACGCGGTGAACACCCCGGTCCAATACGACGAGGAACACGCGCTCCTGCGCGCCGAAGCGCGGCGCTGGCTCGACGAGCGCTTCCCGATCGCGCGCGTGCGCGCGCTGGCGGACAGTGACTCGGGCGACGATCCCGGCGACTGGCGAGAGCTGGCGGCGCTCGGCTGGCTCGGGCTCTGCGTGCCGGAGAAGCTCGGCGGCGCCGGACTCGGGGCCGTACACATGGCGGTGCTGCTCGAGGAGACGGGGCGGCGGCTGCTGCCCTGCCCGCTCCTGTCGTCGACCCTGGCGGCGCTCGCGATCGCGCAGAGCGGATCGGACGCGCAGCGGGAGCGCTGGCTGCGGCCGGTCGTCGCGGGCGAGCTGCGGCTCGCGCTGGCGCTCTCGGCGCAGGCGGTCTGGGGCGGCTCGCAGGCGGACGCGTTCGTGGCGCGGCGTGGCGAGCGCTTCGCGGTCGTCGCCGCGCGCGCGCCCGGCGCGCGGGTCGACGCCGAGCTCGTGCTCGACCGCACGCGACGCAGCGCGCGCGTGACACTCGACGATGTCGACCTCGAGAGCGGCGACTTCCTGCCGGCGAGCGCGGGCGAAGTGCTCGCGCGACTCACGCCGTGGGCGTGCGCCGCGCTCGCCGCCGAGATGGCGGGCGGGGCCGACGCGCTGCTCGCGCTGACATCGAGCTACGCGGCCACGCGCGAGCAGTTCGGCAAGCCGATCGGCTCGTTCCAGGCGGTGAAGCACCCGCTGGTGAACGTGCTGATCGGCGTCGAGTCCCTGCGCTCGCTGGTCTA
>JBIOJK010000223.1:0-3106 GCA_044450765.1 Myxococcota bacterium
CAGGTGACTTCCCTCGTGCCAGCCTGCGGTGCCGCCGAAGATCACGCGCGAGACCTCGTTCAGGAACGCGAGGCCTCGTCCGCGCTCCGCGGCGAGCGCACCCAGCCGCGTGAGTCGGTGGATGTACGGCTGCTCGGCGGCGACCTTGCGCGAGGGGAACTCCTGCACGATCGGGTCGGGGCGCGGCCAGTTGAACGGCAGGCCGAGTGACTCGGCGATGCGCGCGCAGTCGCGGAACAGGTAGGGCGGCCAGAGCGGGTTCACGCGGTCGAAGAAGCCGTCGATGCGCACTGCGATCGGCAGCACGGGCCGCACGTGGACGTCGAGGTCGTACTTCTTCTCGAGCTCGACGAGCCGCGGGGTCGCCAGGTACGAGTACGGGCTGCGAAACGACCAGAAGAGATCGATCTCGAGCGTCATGATGGCGCGATCGTAAGAGATCCAGGCGAGGACGTCGCGCCTGGACCTCAAGCGCGCGAGAGCCGCGCCCGATTCGCCACCCGTGGCCTCGAAGGCCGCGGAGGCGCGATTTGGCCAACGCCAAGGGCACCGTGTTGATCGGGCTGGTAAAGGCGCTGCGGCGCGACAAGCAGCGCGCGCGGGCCCTGATCGCGCCCGAGCTCGCGCACTATCTCGAGGAGCGCATCGTCATCGCGCTCTGGTATCCGCTCGAGGACTTTCTCGCGCTGCTGCGGCTGACCGGAAAGCTCGCACCGGCCGGCTCGAAGAACGTGTTCGAGACTCAGGGCCGCGTGGCAGCGCGCGAGCACATGGCCGGCGCGTACAGCCGGCTCAGCAAGACGACGAGCCGGCGCGCGACGTTCACCCTGTTGAGCTCGATGTTCGACAGCGGCGAGATGAAGGTGCTCGAGCGCGAGCCCGGACGCGCGCTGCTCGAGTACGCCGACTTCGCGATTCCCGCGCGCGAGCTCTGCGAGATCTTCACCGGGTACAACGCCGAGCGCATGGACATGCTCGAGTTCGAGGGCGTGCACGTGCAGCACACTCAGTGCCGCGCGGACGGCGCGCCGACCTGTCGCTGGGAAATCTCCTGGAAGGGCCGCGAGATACTCTAGCCCGACGCGCGGCGCGCCTCGAAGCCGGGCCGTGAGCCGAGCTATTGCGTGATCGCGAGCGTTCCCCCCAACAGCGACAGCGTGACTCCATCGGGAATGTAGAGCGTCAGCGTCCAGTCGACCGTCTTGATCGGGGTTCCGTTGGCGTCATAGACCGCGCTGGAACCCGAGGCGTCGTAGGTCACGCCGTCGGCCTCCTGAACCAGGTTCACGGAGACGGGCGACGCGACATCGACCGTGCCATCTGCGTTGCTCAGCGTGAACGTCCAGTCTGCGAGGGACCAGACGCCGCTCACTACCACGCTTTGATCGACGGGCGTGAAGCTGCAGACGTAGCTCGAGTCACAGGCGCTCGGGCCGAAGGCTACGCCGACGGTGTGGGTCGGCGGCGGCGGCGGGGGCTCCGCCGCGTCCACGACGTCGACGACCTGGGCGAAAGAAGACGGGGTCAGTGAGCTAGTGTCCGCAGTCAAGGTGATCGTCGTGGTGCTGAGCTCGTCGCTGCCCGGGAAGACGTCCACCGTGAACGGGCACGCGTCGCCGGGCGCCAGGTCGACTTCCGTGCAGTCCGTCGAGACCGCGCTGAGCCAGCCGCCGGACCCGCTGACGCTGTAGACGTGGAGCGGCACCGCGCTGTCGTTCACGATCGCAGCCGAGAAGGTCGTCAGCTCACCGACGGGCGCCCGGACCGTGCCGGCGCCCGTCCAGCTCGCCGTCGGCGTCACGTCGGGCAGAGTCAGCACGCCTCTGCCGGCCGCGGTCGCCTCGGAGTAACCCGTGTCCGTCGTGAACACCAGCGAGGGATCCGGTGCCGAGCAAGCGACGGGTGCGTGGTCGCGCAATTCTCCGGTCAACGTGTAGCGGGCGGTCGCGCAGCCGTGGTAGGTGCGGGTGTGGTACCCGCCGCCGCGACCGGAGCCGCCACAGCGCGTCGTCGCATCGGTGTAAGTCGTCGCGTAGGCCCCCGAGAAGCCCGTCGCGGTGGCGACGCTGGTCCCCGCCCCGCACTGCACGCCCATCACCTGGAACGGGCTCAGGGGCGGGAGAATCAGGCTGGTCCCGGCGAAGGCCGGAGCTGCCAGGAAAGTCAGCGCGAGCGCGAGTGTCTTCATGCCACCTCCTCACACGTCGACCACGAGCTTCGGGTCGGCTGGTAACCGGCTTCAACCCCGCTGCCACGGATCGAAGGAGCCGGTCGCAATCGAGCGTACCAGCGGAGGGAGGGAAAGGCGACGGAATTTCTCGGATAGTGGCACTGGGTGAGTGATCTCTCATCCTGTCACCCAGCGCTGCGACGGGGCCGTCCGCGGATCGGGGCCGCCGCGGAATCCTCCCGCTTGACGCGCGGCCCGCGGCCGTGGATCCTTCGCGCACAACCGTGATCCGCGGGTAACTGGGCCCGCGCTCACTCCATCGGACCGTCCGTCCCGACCGCCGCCCGCGCGGCACGTCGAGCGAAGACGGTCGAATCATGGAGCGAGCGCCGGGCCTTCGCAGTCTCTGGCGCTCGCCGGAGGAGACGATGACCGACGTGGAGACGAACGGCGGCGCGCACGCGCTCGTTGCGGCGCTCGCCGACGGATTGCACCGAAAGGCCGCCTTCGAGAAGCTCGTCGAGCTGGGTCCGAGCGCGCGCGACGCCGTGCGCGCGGGGCTCATCGACGGACGCTGGGAGGTGCGGCGTTGGTGCGCCCTGTGGTTCTGGCGCGTCGCGCACGCGGGCGAAGTGACTGTACTGGTGCCGCTGCTGCGCGACCCGAAGAGCAAGGTGCGCCAGACCGCCATCCTGGCGATCGCGCAGGCGCGCGGGGAGCAGGTCGAGGTGATCCCCCTGTTGCTCGAGCGCGCGCTCGGAGACGAGAGCCTGCACGTGCGACGGCAAGCGGTCTTGCACCTGGCGTGGGACCGCGCGCATCCGGATCTGGAGGGGTTCTTCGCCGAGCTACTCGCGGCGGAGACGGACGTGAAGCTGCGCAAGTACGCCGCGGCGGGGCTCGCACGCTGTCGCGCAGTGACACGTCCATGCTGAC
>JBIOJK010000224.1:0-3046 GCA_044450765.1 Myxococcota bacterium
CGGGTGGATCCCGCAGACCCGGCAGAAGCGGTGCTTCGCGACGCGCGTGTTGAACGTGTAAGTCGAGAGCAGCTCGCCGCCGCGCAACAGCTCGAAGCGCTCGGGCGGCACGATCAGATGCAACATGCCCTTCATGGTGCATATCGAGCAGTTGCACTCACTCGCGGCGAACTGCTCGACCGCGACGCGGAAGCGCACGCCGCCGCAGTGACAGCCACCTTCGAGGAGCTCGCGCGTCGCCATGCGCCGAGCTTAGCGCGGCCGCGCGCCGTGACCTCGGGCGCGCTGAAGACGATCGTCGAGCCGAACTCGAAGTGGCCCCACTCCTCGCCCTTCGCGAGCGCGACTCCGTCGGCGTAGCGGCGCTCCTCGGCGCGCGCGCCGCGAGTGTTCGTCTGGAGCCGGTCGAAGCGCAAGCGGATCTTGCCGACCAGGGTCGCGCCGACCGCTACCAGACACAGAAGTGCGTCGCTGCGGCGCGCGCGCATCATGACCGCGATCCGCTCGTTCTGCGCGAAGAGCGCGTCGACGCCGTCGAGCCCGATCCGGTTCACCGGCCACAGGGTTCCCGGCACGTAGCGCGCGCGCTCGACGCGCACGTCGCAGGTCGCGTGAAAGCGGTGGTAGTCGCGCGGCGCGAGATAGAAGGTCGCGAACGTCCCGCCCTCGAAGAGCGCGGCGTCGTCGCGCGAGGCCAGGAGCTCCGCCAGCGCGTACGGGCGCCCCTTCACTTGCAGCAGGCGTCCCGACTCGATCGCACCCGACTCACCCCAGGCGCCGTCACAGGGCGCGACGAGCGCGTCGTCGGCCGGGTCGATCCGGCGCGCGTCCGGGCGCAGCGCGCGCGTGAAGAAGGCCTGCAGAGACTCGAACGAGTCGAGCGGATCGCGCACTTCAGCCAGGTTCGCCCCGACCGCCCGCGCGAAGCAGGCGATCTCCGCGCGCACCAGCGGTCCCGGGAGCCGCGCGCCCGCGAAGCGGCCCGCGGCGCGCGAGAGCAGGTTGCGAGGCAGAAGGCGCAGCGCCTCGAGCGCGAGCGGCATGCGGGTCCTCCTCGGGGCCGCGCAGCATATCGCCGGGCCGCGAAGGCGGCGAGCAGAGGTTCAAGCGCGCGCCGGCTCGTGCCGAACCGGCTGGGGAATTCCCTCGTGGAGCGCAAACATGGCAGTGCGGAAGAAGTCGAAGCGCCCGGCGCGCAAGCTGGCGAAGATCGCGAAGCGGAGCCCGCGCAAGCGCGCGGTGCGGCGCCGAGCCGCGCAGCCGAGGCTCGCCGCCGAGCCGGCCGAGCCGCTGAAGTTCATCGACGTGTCCGCCGCTCCGCGCTGCCGCTCGCGGATCCCCGTCGAGATCGAAATCGCCGGTCGGCGCGAGCGCGGAGCGATCGCGGACATGTCCGCCTCTGGCGCGCGCATCGTCGGGATTCGGCTCGATCTTCCGCCCGGGACGCCGCTCCAGATCCACTACGCGTCGGGCTCCGCGCCGGTGCTGCTGGCGGCGGAGATCGTGCGGGTGACCGCCGACGGCTTCGCCGTCAAGATCCTCCCGCGTTAGCTCAGCCCGCCAGACAGGTCACGAGCCAGACTCCGACGACCAGAAGGACGAGGGAGGCCTCCGCCAGCGTCGCCGCCAGCTTGGCAGCCGGCACGTCGGGGTGGAGTGCGCGCGCTCGGTCCATCTGGTGAAGCTCGGCATGACTCATCGCGGCTCTCCTCGGGGGTCGCCGCGGGTCTAGTGCAACGCGAGTGCCAGCGCGCGGCGCGCGCTTGCGCGTCGCCGCGCGCTCGCGGTGCAGCAAACTCACTTCGCAGCCGCCGCGCGTTGAGGAATCGCCGGCGTTCACGCATGCTCCAGGCGATGCGCCTCAAGTACGGATGCAATCCACATCAGAGCTTCGCGTCGCTCGAGCCGCTCGACGGCGGGAAGCTCCCGGTCGAGCTCCTGAATGGGACTCCCTCCCTGATCAATCTGCTCGACGCGCTGAACGCCTGGCAGCTCGTCGCCGATGCGCGCGACGCCCTCGGCCTGCCGGCGGCGGCGAGCTTCAAGCACGTCTCGCCAGCGGGCGCCGCGGTCGCCGTGCCGCTGCCCGACGACCTCGCGCGCGCCTACGAGGTGCGCGGCGAGTCGCTCACTCCCGCGGCAACCGCCTACGTGCGCGCCCGCGGCGCCGACCCGAAGTGCTCGTTCGGAGACTTCGTCGCGCTGTCGGAGACGGTCGACGAGCCGACCGCGCAGTTTCTGAAGGGCGTCGTCTCGGACGGAATCGTCGCGCCCGGCTACGACGCGAAGGCGCTGCGCCTCCTGTGTGAGAAGAAGGGCGGCGGCTTCATCGTGCTTCAAGTCGACGCCGGCTTCCGTCCGCCGGAGCGCGAGGCGCGCGAAGTCTTCGGCGTGCGCCTGGTGCAGGACCGGAACAACCGCCGGATCTCGGCGGCGGATCTCGCGAACGTGGTCTGCGGCGAGCTCGACGCGGGCGCGCGGCGGGACCTGCTGCTCGGGCTGATCGTGCTCAAGTACACGCAGTCGAACTCGGTCGGCTACGCGCTCGACGGCCAGATGATCGGCATCGGCGCGGGCCAGCAATCGCGCGTCGACTGCACGAAGCTCGCCGGCGCGAAGGCCGACGTCTGGCACCTCGGGCGACACCCGAAGGTGTTGGGCCTGCGCTTCAAGAAGGGCGTGAAGCGCCAGGATCGGATCAACTGGCGGGTCCGCTTCATCGAGGGCGATCTCGTGGCGTCCGAGGCGAGCGAGCTGCGCGAGCTGCTCGAGGAGCCGCTCGTGCTGTTGACGGCCGACGAGCGCCGCGACTGGCAGGCGAAGCTCGACCGCGTGTCACTCGTCTCGGACGGCTTCATTCCGTTCCGCGACAACATCGACCACGCGGCGAGACACGGCGTGAAGTTCATCGCGCAGCCGGGCGGCTCGACGCGCGACGCCGACATCGAGGCGGCTTGCCGCGAGCACGGCATCGCGCTCGTGCACACCGGCCTGCGCCTGTTCCACCACTGAGCATGCGCTCCGAGGCGGAGATCCGCGAGTTCGA
>JBIOJK010000225.1:0-3007 GCA_044450765.1 Myxococcota bacterium
GGCGCCGCCGCCGAGGTGCCGCCCACCACGTTCAAGGTCTGGTCGGCGGCGCGAAATCCGTTGACGCAGCTGCCCTCGGAGCAGATCAGGTAGCCGTCGGTGCTCGGCGAGGCGGTGAACGACACGTCGGGAACGTCGCGCTTGCCGTCCGCCGGTACGCCACTTCCCGTCTGCCAGACCGGCTTCGCGAAGAGCGCGCTCGCTCCGCCGCCGCTGGCCGCGATGCCGAACCCGGCGGCGATCTCGGCCGCCGAGTCGTTCCATCCCTGTTCCGGGATGTACTGCAGCGCGGACCCGTTGCTCGCGTCGTTGGTCGGGCTCCAGTAAGTCGCGGGGCTGCCGGCGTCCAGGAACTCCGTGCCGCCGGCGCCCGTGACTTCGGGAATGCTGGCGGGGACGTCCACCGCGAGCCCCTGGGTCGCCGTCGACGCGGTCGGGTCCTCGCAGTCGGCCGCGCCCGTGTCACCGGAGGCCGCGGTGATCGTCTGTCCTTGCGCGTTGGCCTGCTGCGCCCAGCCGCGAACCATTTGCGCGAAGGAGAGGCCGTTCGCTGCTTCGCAGGCCCCGTAGCTCGTGCTGATCACGGGTGCCAGGTCGTTGCTCACCGCGTACTGAAGTGAGTCCCAGACGCTGAAGCTGGCCGTCGAGCAGGTCTTGCCCGAGGTCACGCCGACGTAGACGTAGACGATGGTGGCGTTCCGGGCGACGCCGCCGGCCCACTCGATGTCCAGATCGGCCTCGCCGACGTCGCCCTTGCAGACGGTCGCGCTGCCGGTCCCGGGCACGAGCACCTGCTGCAGGTGGCCGCTCGGCAGTCCCGCCGCGGCGCGGAAGGCGTCGATGTCGCTGGTCGCGCCGTGCGCCGCGAGCGCCGTCTGTCCAATGATCGCGACCTTTTGCCCCGAGCCGTCGAAGCCCGCCGCGTAGAGCGGCGCCACGCCGTAGATCGTCGCGAAGTCGGCCGGCGCCAGGAAGTGATTCCCGGTGATGCCGGACGTGAAGCGGCCCGACACCGAGCTGCGTCGGATCCGCGGGCGCGGGCGAAAGTCACTGAGCCGCCGGACCCCGAGCACGACGTCCGCAAAGGCCGACGGGATCGACGGGTCGCCCGCGTTCGCGTAGTGCAGCTCTCCGTCCACGAGATAATCGTGCAGCTCCAGCTGGAAGGCGTCCTCGACCTGCGCCGCCGTCCCGCTGAAGTACAGCTCGCGCCGGCTGCGGTCGCGCTCGTGCACCGTGAGTCCGTGCGAGCGCAGCCAGGCAGTCACCTGGGCGAGGTCCGCGTCGCTCATGCCGAAGCGCGCCCCGAATTCGTCCGGCGAGAGCCAGCGCTGGAACTCGGGCGAGCTCGGATCCTGCTGGGCCGCGAGCAGGGCGGCGAGCTCCGCGGCCTGCGCCGGCGAGGGCTCGAAAACGAGCGCCATGCGCGCCAGCCCCCGGCCGGCGTCGACCCTGCCCTGGTCGAGCTCGGGCCGCGCGAGCTGGGAGCGGTTGCCGGAGATCGGGGTCAGCTCGCGATCGTCCGCCCGGCGCAGGATTCGGTCGGGCAGCCGGGTCTGCGCCGAGCACAGCGCGGCAGCTTCAAAAGCGAATAGAAACGCGGCGGTCCATGCCGAACCGCGCGTCCGTGTTTGCGTGCGCCCCACACTCCGCCTTGTCAGTGGATCGCCGGTTGGAGGGATGGGCGCGCTTCCGGATTCACCGCGCCCGCCGGCTCGCTCATCGGCTGCGGGGCTCCGGCAGCGTGTGAGGCCGCGCACAGGGGAGCCGGTCGGCGCCGCGAAGAGGGCGCGCTAGCGCGAGGCAGGCGCCGCGGGGGCCGAGTGACTCGCGCCCGCGCGGGCGTCGTCGCGCTGCTTCACGCACAGCGCGGGCGCGTTGGTCACCGCGATGTCGATGCCGAGCTCGAAGAGGTGTGCGCAGGTCGCCCCGTTCTCTTCGGGCGCGAGCTGCCACGCGTTCAGCGAGGTGAGCTTGCCGCTCGCCTGCACGGCGCTCAGGATCTCTTTGGAGAGAAAGTCGGGGTGCAGCGCGATCACCAGCAGGTGCGGGTCGCGCTTGGCGAGCAGCTCCGCCAGCAGCTGCTCGCCGCGCGGGCCGCGAGGCCCCGCCTCGAGGGCCGCGCGCGCGTCGTAGTCGCGCACGAGCTGGTACGTGCGCAGACCGTTGCCGACCTGGAAGTAGACCCAGTCGTACGCGCCGTAGCGCCGCACCAGGTCGATCGCCGGCCGCGCAGCCGCGCCCGTCTTCAGCTCCGCGTCGAGCACCACGCGGCCGCGCGACCAGCGCAGCGCCGCCTCGAAGCGATCCGGCCCGTGCGCCAAGCCGCGCAAGTGACAGCCCGACAGCTCCGCGGCCGAGTGACTCGCGATCGCTCCGGTGCAGCTCGTGACACGGTCGAGTAGCTCGTTGTGGAACAGGAACACGACGCCGTCCTTCGAGACGCGCAGATCCGTCTCGACGATGTCCGCGCCCTGTCCGCGCGCGACTTCGAAGCGCGCCACCGTGTTGGAGTCGGGGAAGCCGAACCCTCCGCGATGCGCGGCCACGTGCGGCCCGCGCAGGCGCGCGGCGAGATCGCGCTCGTTCGACCCTGCGGGCGCAGGAGTCTCTCCGGTGAGCGCCAGGGCGAGCAGTGCAAGAGCCGAGAGTCGCAGCGTTCGCACGGCTACCCATCGGCACGGCGCGCCCCCCGGTTTGCGGCGCGGCCGCGGCGCTGCTGGGCATCAGCGGCGGACGGCGGGCCGGGTCGCTCGCGCGCGCGTCGCGAGCAGCGTGAGCAGCAACAGCGCTGCTGCCAGACAGATTCCCTGCAGCGCGCCGAGCACCGGCGCCGGAACGGCGGGCACGGCGACCAGTGAAACGTCGTCGAGCGCGGCCAGGTAGTTGCTGGCCGCGCAGCCGTTGTAGAACGCGATCTCGGTCAGCGAGCGCGCCGCGGTGAAGTCCACGGGGAATTGCTTCCAGTTCAGACAGGTATACGGAGTGGTGGGGGTCGTGTATCTCA
>JBIOJK010000226.1:0-2925 GCA_044450765.1 Myxococcota bacterium
AGCTCGGGCGCAGCTACATGCGCCCGATGGGGCTCGAGAGCGATCGCAGCGGCGACCCGCCGCCGGCCGACCACCCCTTCTATCTGATCTGCTCGCGCCGGGGCGGGCTGGTGAGTCGCATCGTCGGCGAGAACGAGCGCGACGCCGCCGCGCTCACCTGGAAGCCGCTCCGCGCGCTGCTGAGCGCCGAAGAGAGCGCGTACTGGGACCGCGGCGTCGCCCTGTCACTGCCCGGGCCGGGCCTCGGCGGCGCCGCGCTGCGCAGCATGGCGACTCCGGAGCAGCGCGAGCGCTTCCTCGCGCCGTTCGCGGATCACTCGCGCGCGCACTGGGGCGCGATGGCGCTGACGGAGCCGGGCGCGGGCAGCGACGTCGCGCGCATCCAGACCCGCGCGCGCAAGGAGGGCAGTGACTGGCTGCTCCACGGCGCCAAGATGTTCTGCTCGAACGGGGCGCGCGCCGACTGGGTCGTGGTCTGGGCGACCGTCGATCCGGCGCGCGGCCGCGACGGTCACCGCGCGTTCGTGGTCGAGCGCGGCGCGAAGGGCTTCGAGCTCCTGAAGATCGAGCACAAGATGGGCTCGCGTGGCTACGAGACCGCGAGCTTCGCGCTCGACCAGGTGCGCGTGCCCGCCGAGAATCTGCTCGGCGGTGAGTCGTCGTACCAGGCGCGCGAGGGCTTCCGCGGAGCGATGGCCACCTTCAATCTCACGCGTCCGCTGCATGCCGCGCAGGGCGTCGGCATGGGGCGCGCCGCGCACGACCACGCGCTCGCCTTCGTGCGCGCCGAGTACCCGAGTCACGGGCATCGCCGCCAGCGCGCGCTCGAGCGGCTCGCGGAGATCCGCCGCGGGCTGCAGACTGCGCGGCTGATCTGCCAGCACGCCGTCTGGCTCGCGCGACAGAATCAGCAGAACGCGCTCGAGGCGTCGTACGCGAAGCTGTTCGCGCCGCCGGTCGTGTTCCGCGCGATCGCCGCGGCGCTCGACATCGTCGGCGAGGCCGGCGTGCGCAACGACGCGTTTCTCGAGAAGCTGTACCGCGACGTGAAGATCCTGGACATCGGCGAAGGCACGCAGCAGGTGCAGCGGCTCGTGATCGCGCGCCAGCTCTTCGGCCTGCCGCGGGAGGCATCGTGAGCCAACTGCCGCTCGACGACGTCCGCGTGATCGATCTGACCGTCGCGCGCGCGGGTCCGACCTGCGTGCGCCAGCTCGCGGACTGGGGAGCCGACGTGATTCGCATCGAGCCGCCCGCGAAGGGCGAGGCCGCGCTCGGTGTCGCCGGCGAGCGCCGCCACGGCTCCGACTTCCAGAATCTGCACCGCAACAAGCGCGCGCTGTCTCTCGACTTGAAGACCCCCGAGGGGATCGCGCTGCTCCTCCGGCTCGTCGACCGCGCGGACGTGCTGGTCGAGAACATGCGCCCGCCGGTGAAGCACCGGCTCGGCTTCGACTACGAGACACTCCGCCGCCGCAACCCGCGCCTGGTCTACGGCTCGATCTCGGGCTTCGGCCAGGACGGCCCGTACGCCGAGCGCGGTGGGGTGGACCAGATCGCGCAGGGCATGGGCGGGCTGATGAGCGTGACCGGCATGCCGGGCGGCGAGCCGACGCGCGTCGGCATTCCAGTCAGTGACTTGTCCGCGGGCCTGTATCTTGCGGTCGGCATTCTGGTGGCGCTGCACGACCGCGCGCGGACGGGCGAAGGTCGCTGGGTGCGGACGTCGCTGCTGGAGTCGATGATCGCCATGATGGACCTGCAGGCTGCGCGCTGGACGATCGACGGCGCGGTCCCCGAGCAGGAGGGAAACCACCATCCGCAGCTGCTGCCGATGGGCTGCTTCCGTACCGCCGACGGCTACGTGAACGTCGCGGGGCCGAGCGGCCGCCTGCTGCGGAACTTCTGCAAGGCGATCGGTCTGCCCGAGCTGCCCTCGGACCCGCGCTTCGACTCACCCGCAAACCGGTTCACGAACCGCGCGCAGCTGAACGAGCTCGTCGCCGAGCGGCTGCGCGCGCGTTCGACACGCGAGTGGATCACCGCGCTGAACGGCGTCGGGGTGCCGTGCGGGCCCGTCTACCGCATGGACGAAGTCTTCGCCGATCCGCAGGTCGAGCACCTCGCGATGACCGCGGCGGTCGCGCACCCGGTGCTCGGGCGGCTCGACGTCGTGCGCAACGCGGTGACCATGACGAACGCCGCCGCCAGCGTCCGCGCGCCCACGCCCGAGGCCGGCCAGCACAGCGAGGAGATCTTGCGCGAGCTCGGGCTCGAGTCACTCGAGATCCAGGACCTGCGCAGCAGGGGGATCGTCTGATGCGGCACGACTCCGGCACCGAGAAACTGCTCGTCGACGTCGACGACGGCGTCGCGCGGCTCATCTTCAACAATCCGAGCAAGCGCAACGCGCTCTCCGTGGAGATGCGCACGGCGCTGCCGAAGCTCCTGCAGTCACTCCAGGACGACTCGGAGGTGCGCGTGCTGGTGCTCACCGGCGCGGGCAAGGAGGCGTTCATCTCCGGCGCCGACATCTCCGAGTTCGGCGACCGGCGGACCTCGCCCGAAGCGCGTGCCGAGTACGACCGCGAAACCGCCGAATCGGGCCGGGCCTGGCAGAGCTTCGAGAAGCCGATTCTCGCGATGATCCGCGGCTTCTGCATCGGCGGCGGCCTGCTCACGGCGCTCCAGGCGGACATCCGCATCGCGTCCGACGACGCGCAGTTCGGTGTGCCCGCCGCGCGCCTCGGGCTCGGCTACGGATACGGCGGCGTCGAGGCGCTGTCTCAGATCGTCGGGCCGGCGTGGACGGCCGAGATCCTGTTCACCGCGCGCCGGCTGTCCGCCGCGGAGGCGCTCTCGATCGGGCTCGTGAATCGCGTCGTCGCCTCGGATCGACTCGAGAACGAGGTCACCGCACTGGCG
>JBIOJK010000227.1:0-2898 GCA_044450765.1 Myxococcota bacterium
GGTGTCTCGCCTGCGCCGGCGCAGACACCTGTGCGCGGAGGAGTTCTCCTATCTGCGCGCGCGCACCGACCGCGTCGCGAAGACCACGCTGGTGAGCGCGCAGCAGGCCGCGGCGTACTTCGATCCGGACAAGTCGAGCGGCGCCTACCCGAGCATCGACGCCTATCTCGCGGACGTGGTCGACATCCTGCGCGATGAAGTGAGCGAGCTCGTGCGCCTGGGCTGCACGTACGTGCAGGTCGACGCACCGCAGTACGCGGGGCTGCTCGACCCCGCGATCCGCGCGGGCTACGAGCGGCGCGGCAGCGACCCCGACCGCTTGCTCGACCGCTGCATCGAGCTCGACAACGCGGTGATCGGGAGTCATCCGGGAGTCACGTTCGGTCTGCACCTGTGCCGCGGCAACAACGACTCGAAGTTCTACGCGAGCGGCGGCTACGATCCGATCGCGGCGCGCGTATTCCGCGGCACGCGTTTCCAGCGTTTCCTGCTCGAATACGACGACGAGCGCTCCGGCGGCTTCGAGCCGCTCGGCGCCATGCCCGACGATCGGACGGTCGTGCTCGGCCTGGTCACGACCAAGAAGCCCGAGCTCGAGAGCAGCGAGTCACTCATCCGCCGGATCCGCGCGGCGTCGCGCTTCGTCCCGCTGGAGCGGCTCGCGCTCTCGGCGCAGTGCGGCTTCGCCTCGACCATGCAGGGCAACCGCTTGAGCGAAGCCGACCAACAGGCCAAGCTGCGCCGGATCGCCGAGGTGGCGCGGCAGGTCTGGGCTTGAGCGGAGGGGTGGTCCGGGAGCTGCTCGGGCGCTGAGCGTCAGCGCGCCAGCTCGCTCCGCCCGCGGAACTGCTCGAGCGCTTCGGGGTTTGCGAGCGCCTCGAGGTTCTTGGGCGCGCGTCCGTGGACGACGTCGCGCACCGCGAGCTCGACGATCTTGCCGCTCTTGGTGCGCGGGATGTCGCCGACCTGCACGATCCGCGCGGGCACGTGGCGCGGCGTGGCGTGCGTGCGGATCGCGGCGCGGATGCGGGCCTCGAGCCCGGGCGACAGGGTGACTCCGTCGCGCAGGCGCACGAACAGGACCACGCGTACGTCGGCGTCCCAGTCCTGTCCGATCGCGATCGCCTCGACGACTTCGTCGAGCTGCTCCACGGGCCGATAGATCTCGGCCGTGCCGATCCGCACGCCGCCGGGGTTCAGCACCGCGTCGGAGCGGCCGTAGAGGGTCATTCCGCCGTGACGGGTCAGCTCGACCCAGTCACCGTGCTGCCAGACACCCGGGAAGCGCTCGTAGTAGGCGGCCCGGTAGCGGCGACCGTCGGGGTCGTTCCAGAACCCGATCGGCATCGAGGGGAACGCCCGGGTGCAGACCAGCTCGCCCTTCTCGCCCGGGGGAAGCGGGTCGCCGGCCTCGTCGAACACCTCGACCGCCATGCCCAGCGCGAGGCACTGGGCTTCGCCGCGCTGGACGGGCAGGGTGGGGTTGCCGGCGGCGAAGCAGCCGGCGATGTCGGTGCCGCCTGAGATCGACGACAGGAGCACGTCCTTCTTGATCGCGGCGTAGACGAAGTCAAAGCTCTCCGGCGCGAGCACCGAGCCGGTCGCGAGCACCGTCTTCAGCGCCGACAGATCGTGCGTGCGCGCCGGCTCGAGGCCGGACTTGCGGATCGCATCGAGATACTTCGCCGACGTGCCGAACACGGTGACTCGCTCGCGCTCCGCCAGGTCCCAGAGCACGCGCTCGCTCGGCTGGAACGGCGAGCCGTCGAAGAGCACGAGCGCCGCGCCCGACGCGAGGCCCGTCGCGAGCCAGTTCCACATCATCCAGCCGCAGGTGGTGAAATAGAACAGCCGGTCGTCGCGACACAGATCGGTGTGGAGGCGCTGCTCGACGCCGATCTTCAGCAGCACGCCGCCCGCGCAGTGCACGATTCCCTTCGGGATCCCCGTCGTGCCCGACGAGAACAGGATGAAGAGCGGGTGCGCGAACGGCAGGCGCTCGAAGCGCGGCGAAGGACCGCCTTCGGCGGCGATCTTCTCGAAGCGCTGCGCGCCCGCGATTCGGCCCTGGCCGAGGAACGAGATCGCGACCAGGTGCTGCAGCGACGGCAGCCCGGCGCGAATCTCCGCGACCCGCTCGACCAGTGAGTGCGCCTTGCCGCCGTACCAGTAGCCGTCGGCGGCGAACAAGACCTTCGGCTCGATCTGGCCGAAGCGGTCGAGCACGCCGCGCACGCCGAAGTCGGGCGAGCACGACGACCAGACCGCGCCGAGCGAGGTCGCGGCGAGCATGGCGACGATCGCCTCGGGACAGTTCGGCACGATGCCCGCGACCCGGTCGCCCGCGCGCACGCCCGCCGCGCGCAGCCAGGCGGAGAGCGCGCCGACCCGGGCGCGCAGCTCGGCGAACGAGAGCTCGCGGCGCGCGCCCGTCTCGCTGGTGAAGATCAGAGCCGGCGCGGAGTCACTTCGGCGCAGCAGGTTCTCGGCGAAGTTCAAGCGCGCCTCGGGGAAGAAGCGCGCGCCGGGCATGCGGTCGTCGACGAGATACGGCGCCCAGCCCGGCTCGCCGATGACCTGGCAGAACTCCCAAGCCGCGCGCCAGAACGCGCCTCGCTCGTCGACGGACCAGCGCCACAGATCGGTGTAGGTCGGCAGCGCGAGCCCGGTCTGCTTCTCGACGCGCCTGCGGAAGGCCGTGAGCGCCGCCCGCTCGATCCGCTCGGCCGATGGCGTCCAGAGCGGCGCGCTCACCGTGTGACTCGGCTCAGCGCAGCCCGCGCCGCATCAGCTCTTCGGCGATCTGCACGGCGTTGGTCGCGGCGCCCTTGCGCAGGTTGTCGCCGACCGTCCAGAGCCACAGGCGATCGCTGGTCAGATCCTTGCGGATGCGCCCCA
>JBIOJK010000228.1:0-2880 GCA_044450765.1 Myxococcota bacterium
GCGTGAGAGTGCGCAGTACGCGCACGCGAAGAACACGACGTGCGCCAGGTTCGGCGCGGCGGGAACCAGGAAGGAACGCCCCCACTCCCACTCGAGCCCGCACAGCGCCAGCAGCACGGTGACTGCCGCGGGATTCAGAAGCGTCAGCCAGCGCGGCAGCAGCTCCGAGCGAGACACTCCCACCGCGGCAATGGCGAGGGACGCCGCGACGAGCAGAGCCGATGCCGTGACCCAGGCCGCCGCGAGCACGCCGCCCGACGCGGCGACGGCCTCCAGGGGCGGTGCGGCTGCGGCGCCCGACACGATGGCGGTGTGGATCGCGAGCGCGGTGAGTCCGTGGATGACCCCGCCGACCGCGGCTCCCGCCGCGCCGCAGCCGAGCACTATGCGCGCCAGCGCCGGCGATGCGGCCTCGATCTCGCGCGAGATGGCCTGATAGCCGAGCGCGAAGAACGGAATGCCCACGACGCCGAGCACTCCGCCCAGCGTCAGCACGAAGCCGGGCGGGCGCGGCAGGCCGAGCTCGGGGCGCAGTGAGTTGCCGACGAACAGCAGGAGCAGATCGCCGGCCGACGCCGCCAGGGCGGCGATCAGCGCCGACCCCAGCAGCGTCCTCTGACTCCGCACTACGTGCGCTCCCCGATCCGCTTCTCGTACTCGAGCTCGAAGCGCACGACGCGCGCCCAGAACGGCCGCGGCTCCTCGCCGCGCAGCCGCTCCTCGAGCACGCCCAGATGCGAGTGCCAGTGCCGGAAGTAGAGAGTCACCTGGCCGCCGACGCGCGACTCGAGCTCGCCGCTGGCGCCGCCCACTTCTCGTAGAGCGGCGGCCAGTTGTTCGGCCCGCCGCGCATCTTGTAGCGGGACAGCAGCGCGCGCTCGATTTCGAGCTCGAACAGCGTCTCATGTCCGTCCGAGGTCGCGCCCGTCGCGGTCACCGCCGCGCGCACCGCATCGACGAGTCGCGGGTCCGAGCGCAAGGTCGCGCGCCCGGTGAAATAGAACTCGTCGTCGCGGTCGGGCGCGGGGAACGAGTGCACGGCGTAGCGCCCGTCGCGCGCCAGGTCGCGCTGCTTCGGCGAGGAGCCGATCAGCCCGAAGACTCCAGACTCACACAGGATCGGGCAGAACGGGTGCACGCGCGGCCCGCCGTCGCGGCGCACGGTCGCGAGATAGCCTAGCGGTACACCGAACTGATACAGGAGCGCGCGTCCGGCCGCGGCCATCGCGGGGTTGGCGGTCGCGAATTCGAGCCAGCTCGCCATCGAGTCATTTTACGCCGATGGCGCAGACGAAGGGCCCGAGGCCGGTCGAGCCCTCGACGGTGCGGGCGCCGCGGAAGCCCGAGTCCTCGAGCAGGCGCCGGACCTCGTCGGCTTCGAAGTGTCTGAAGCCGTGGCGCGTGTACGGTAGCTTCTCGGCGGTGGCCCGCGGGTTGAAGGTCACGGCGAGTCGGCCGCCGTCGCGAAGAACGCGGCGCAGCTCGCACAGCGCCGCGGCGGGGTCCGGCCAGAAGTAGATCGCGTTGACGGCGCACGCCTTCGTGAACTCCCCGGACGGATACGGGAGCGCGTCCACGCTCGCGCAGCGCAGCTCGACCACGCCCGCGCGCACGAGCGCGGCGAAGCGCTTCGCGCAGAACGCGGTCATCTCCGGCGAGAAGTCCGCGCCCGCGATCCGCCCGCGAGTCACGACGCGAACCATGCGCGAGATCAGGTCGCCGCCGCCGAAGCCGATCTCGAGCACCCGGTCGTCGGGCGCGAGCTCGAGCTCGCGCAGCGTGAGCTCGTTCATCGGCCCGTTCGCGCGGTTGAGGACCCGCGCGACGACGATCTTCCCGAACCAGCCGGTCGGTTTGCGGAGCTGGCTGGCGATGAAGGTTCCCAGCGCCACTGGGCGTTTATTCTAGACCATCGCACGTCGCACACAGATCTGTGTAGACGTGTGCATTCGGCCACGCACGATTACTGGAAAAGTTCAGTCGGGCGAAACAGCGACCGATCACCGCTGCTGGAGTTGACGCGGTCTATTCCGCGCGAGGGGTGGTGATGAAGAGCGCTGTGTCGAAGGTGTGGGTCCTCGGCGTCGTCGGCCTGCTGCTGGCCGCTGCCGCATCCGCGGATCCCACCGCCGTCGAGTACAAGATCGACCGCAAGTCACTGAAGATGGCGACCACGTCGAGCAGCTTCCTCTTCGAGCTCTTCGACGACCCGAACTGCGGGAACCTGGTCTACAGCGAGACCGTTCCCGCCTCGGACCCCGACATCCAGATCCCGACCTACAAGGCAATTTTGGTCCACGCCACGGTCAAGGCCGCGACCAAGGCGCAGACGATCGTGCAGCTGAACGCCATCATCGACGCGCCGCCGCTCGCGTCGGCGCCGTATCTTCGTGTCACCGGACCGGGGATCCTGGCAGCCGGTCCTGTGTGTCAGATACAGCCGCCGAGCGGCGTGAGTGGCGCGACGGGATCGACGGGACCGCAGGGTCCGGCGGGCGCGACGGGCGCGACGGGCGCAGCGGGCGCGACGGGTCCGCAGGGGGCCATCGGTCTGCAAGGTGCTGTCGGTCCGCAGGGGGCAGTCGGTGCGCAGGGCTCGCCGGGCGCCGACGGCGCGCAAGGTCCGCAGGGCGCGGTCGGCCCGCAGGGCGCGACAGGTGCTGCCGGCGCGCAAGGCGCCACGGGCGGAACGGGACCACAGGGCCCGCAGGGCGCAGTCGGTTCGCAGGGTGCGGTAGGTCCGCAGGGCTCGCAGGGCGCGACCGGCGCGCAGGGTGCGCCCGGCGCCGACGGAGCCCCGGGCGCGACGGGTGCCGCCGGTCCGCAGGGAGCCGTGGGACCGCAAGGTGCCGTGGGTCCGCAAGGCGCGGTCGGTCCGCA
>JBIOJK010000229.1:0-2761 GCA_044450765.1 Myxococcota bacterium
CCGTCGACGACCAGGTCGTGGCAGTTCACGAAGCTGCCCTCGTCGCTCGCGAGAAAGAGCGCCGCGGCCGCGTCATCGGCGGCGTAGCCCGAGCGCGGCAGCGGCGCGGCGTGCGCGAGGCTCTGCTCGAGCTTCTCTTGCTTGCGCCGGTTCTCGGCGTCGGGGAGCGTGTTCGCGCGCGCCGAGCCGCCCCAGAAGATCGGCGTCGCGATCGCCGCCGGTGAGATCGAGTTCACGCGGATGCCGAACGGCCCGAGCTCGACGCCGGCGAGGCGAGTCACATGAGTCACCGCGGCCTTGGTCGCGGAGTACAGGATGTCGCCCTGCCCCGCGCGCAGCGCCGCGACGCTCGAGTTGTTGAGAATGCTGCCGGACCGCTGCGGCTTCATGACTCGCGCGGCGTGCTTCAGGCCGAACACGACGCTGCCGAGCAGGAGCTTCGTGCCGTGCGCGAACTGCTCCTCGCTGATCGTGTCGAGCGGACCCGCGGCCGCCGCGCCCGCGTTGTTGAACATGCAGTCGAGCCGACCGAAGCGCGCGACCGCCGTCTCGACCAGCGCCGCGATGTCGGCTTCGCGCACGACGTCAGCGCGCTGAAAGAGCGCGGCCGCGCCGAGCTCGCGCGCGAGCGCCTCGCCCTTCGCGACGGTGCGGCCCGCGAGCACGACGCGCGCGCCCTCGGCCGCGAAGAGGCGCGCGGTCGCCTCGCCGATTCCGCTCGTCGCGCCCGTGATGATCGCGACCTTGCCCTCGAGTCTGCCCACGCGCGGATTCTACACGCGCATGACCAGCACGAGCGCCGCGTTCCCGGGCCCCCACAGGCTGAGTGACTCGAACAGCGGTTCGAAGCCCTGCGCGAGGTAGAACGCACGCGTCCGCGCGTAGTCGGGGTCGGGAGTCGCCGGCCCGCGCGTTTTCACGTGCAGCCAGTGCGCGCCACGCGCGGCGGCGAATTCGCGGGACCAGCGCACCAGCGCGCGTCCGACGCCGTGCCGGTGCCGATCCGGCGCGACGGCCATGACGTGGATCTCGATCGAGCCGGGGTTGCTCACCTCGAGCGCGACGAAGCCGACAATCGCGCCGTGTGTCTCGGCGATTGCAGCAGGCAGCCTCCGCAGACTCTCGACGTAGGCGCGATTCGAGTCTTCGATTCCGAACCACGCGGGCAAGGCGCGCAGAACTCTCTCGCACGCGGGAATGTCTCGCGGCTCGAGGCCGCGCAACGCGAAGCTCTCGGTCTGAGTCATGTGCTCTTCCCTGAAAGAAGGGTGTACGACGCAGCGATCGATCGCCTGGGGGTCGCCGAGGAAGCGCGTCTCAGGAGCACATGACGGGCACAATCGTATCACGGGGCCGGGCGCGGGCGGGTGACGGCGGCGTAGAGCGCCTCGCAGCGCTCGGCGTGGCGGGCGATCGCGAAGCGGGCCCGCGCGCTCTCGCGAGCGCGCTCTCCGAGCGCACGCCAGCGCTGCGCGTCCCTGGCGACGCTCGCGAAGGCGGCCGCGAGCGCCTCGGGTGTCTCGTCCCAGGATTCGCCGGCGAGCTCGGAGAGGAGCCCGCGGCGCGACGCGATCGCAGGGACGCCCATCGCCATCGCCTCGAGCAGCGCGCGACACGACCCGTCGGAGCCCGGCACCAGATACACCAGCGCGTCCATCTGCGCGAGCGCATCGAGATAGTCGTCGCCGCCGAGATATCCCGCGCGAATCACCGCCTGCTCGAGACCCAGGCGCCGCGCGGGCTCGTCGAGCACCGCGCGTGCGCGCGTGCCGCGGCCGACGACCAACAGGCGCAGGTTCGGGCTCCCGGGCCGCGCGCGCGCAAGCGCCTCGAGAATCAAGTCGACCCGCCGGTGCGGCTGCAGGCGCGCGATCAGGCCGATCACGCGCTGCTCGGGCTTCAGACCGAGTGACTCGCGCAGGTCGGCGCGCCGCGCGCGCGGCTGAAAGCGCTCCGTGTCGACCACGGCGGAGACGACGCCGACGCGCTCGGGTGTCGCTCCCAGGAACGCCCGCGTGTCCGCTGCGAGCCGCTCGGACAGCACGGCCACGCCGTCGCATCCGCTCGCCCCGTAGAGCCAGCGGTTCCACGGCCGCCGCGCGATCGGGTCTCCGTGAGTCCAGGCGGCGACCAGCTTCGTGTGCCCGCGCGGCGCGCCGAGCGCGAAGCGCGCCAGCAGCTGCGCTCGCGCGTGACTGGCGTGCACCACGTCGTAGCTCCGCTCGGCGAGGAACCGGCGCAGGCGCCGGACCTCGCCGCTGTCGCGGAACGGGACGTAGCCCTGGCCGGCTGCCGGCTGGTACACGGGCGCGAGGCCGCGCGCGCGGGCGCGCTCCTCGAGCGCTCCCGAGTGACCGGCCGGCGTCGCGGGGAACGCCACGTCGACCTGGTGCCCGCGCGCGCGCAGACCGGTCGCCGCGTGAAGCATCGGCTCGGCGGGCCCCGTCCACTTCCAGTCACTGGTCAGCTGGAGGATCTTCATCGCCTGAGGGTGGCGAGCCGCTCGAGCTCCCAGAGCTTGGCGTACTTCATGAACACGTAGTACGCGGTCGCGGCGCAGACGATGAACCCGGGCAAGCCGTCGCGGTAGCCCTGTCGCAGCACGTAGCCCTTGAAGAAGCGCCCGAGCGGCCGCAGCAACAAGTCACTGATCCGGAAGCGCACGCCGGACTCTTGCATCGAGCGAGCCATCCGCGCGGAGAAGCGGTCGGTCGTCTGGATGTGCTCCGACAGACTGCGGTAGTTCCAGTGCAGGAGGCGC
>JBIOJK010000230.1:0-2742 GCA_044450765.1 Myxococcota bacterium
CGATCAGGCGGCGGAGCTCGTGCACTGGTGCGCAGAACAGCGCGGCTGCAAGCGCTTCGCGATCCTCTACCCGAGCGACGAGTACGGCGTGACTTTCAAGAACCGCTTCTGGGATGCGGTCGAGGCGCAGGGCGGAACCGTCGTCGGAGTCGAGCGCTACGCGCCCGGCGCCGTCGACTGGCAGCCGGAGATCAAGCGCCTGGTCGGGCTGGCCGGTCTCCCGCGCGAGCAGCAGGCGCGCGTCGACGAGCGCAACAAGCTGCGCCGCCGCGCACAGGACAACGCGGAGAAGCTGGCGGCGACCAAGTTCCAGGGCCTGCCGCCCTACGTCGACTTCGATGCGGTGTTCATTCCCGACGACGCGCAGAGCGTCGGCCTGATCCTGCCGCAGCTGCGCTTCTTCGACGTGCGCGACGTCGTGTATCTCGGCGGCAGCGGCTGGAACGACCCCGCGCTGGTGAAGATCGCAGGCCGCGAGGCGACGCGCGCGGTGTTCACCGACGAGTTCTTCGCGGCCAGCGCGCGGCCCGAGGTCGTGGAGTTCGTGCGACGCTACGCCGCCGCCTACGGCGGCGCCCCCGACGAGTACGCGGCCGAGGGCTACGACGCGGCGGCGCTCCTGCGCTTCGTCCTGGCCGGCGGGGACGCGCCGAGCGGACAAGTGCTTCGCGATCGACTGCTGCGCGTGAGTGGCTTCCCTGGCGTGTCGGGGCTCCAGTCATTCGACCAGTCGGGCGGCGCGCGCAAGTCACTCGAGTTCCTGACCGTGCGCGAGAACGCCATCGTCGCCACTTCGCCGCCCGCCGCGCCGCGCTAGCGATCGCGCGCGGGTCAAGATCCCCGCTGCGCGAGTCGATTTCCCTCTCGTGGAAAGCGATTCCCCCGGCGCCTTCGAGATCCCCGGCCAGCTTCCGCTCTTGCCCATTCGGGACGCCGTCGTCTTTCCATCGATGATCCTGCCGCTGTTCGTCGGGCGCGACGTCTCGGCCCACGCGATCGAGACGGCGATCGAGGGCGACCGGCTGCTGGCGCTCGTGACGCAGCGCGACCCCGAGGTCGACGAGCCCGGACCCGACGACCTGTACGCGGTCGGCGTGGTCGGCATGATCATGCGCATGATGCGGCTGCCCGACGGCCGCCTGAAGGTCCTGGTGCAGGGGCTGGCCAAGATCCGAGTCACTCAGTATCTGCGCACCGAGCCACACATCGACGTACAGGTCGAGGCGCTGCCGGCCGAGCCCGCGGCGCCGTTCAGCGTCGAGATCGAGGCGCTGGTGCGCGGCGTGCGCGAGAAGCTCGAAGAGCTGCTTCCCCTGAAACACCTGCCGCCCGAGATCCTGTCGGTGACCGGCAGCGTCGACGATCCGGGCCGGCTCGCGGACCTGGTCGCGTCGAACCTGCGCCTGCGCGTCGAAGAGGCGCAGGAGATCCTCGAGATCAGTGATCCGGTGCGGCGGCTGCGCAAGATCGACTCGCTCCTGCGCCGCGAGATGGCCGTCTCGTCGGTGCAGGCGGAGATCCAGACCGCGGCGCGCGAAGAGCTCTCGCGCTATCAGCGCGAGCAGTTCCTGCGCGAGCAGATGCGCCAGATCCAGGACGAGCTCGGCGAAGGCGCGGACCGCAAGTCGGAGCAGGACGAGCTGCGCGCGCGGATCGCGGGCGCGGGCATGAACGACGAGGCGCGCTCCGAAGCAGAGCGCCAGCTCGATCGGCTCGCGCGCATGCACCCGGACTCGTCCGAGACCCAGGTGATCCGCAGCTACCTGGAGTGGATCACCGAGCTGCCCTGGGCCAAGGTCTCGGAAGACAACCTCGAGCTCGCACACGCGCGCGAGGTGCTCGAGCGCGACCACGCGTATCTGAATCGCGTGAAGGAGCGGATCCTCGAGTTTCTCGCCGTGCACAAGCTGCGCGGCGGCAGCGCGGGCAAGGGGCCGATCCTGTGTCTCGTCGGGCCGCCCGGCGTCGGCAAGACGTCGCTCGGACGCTCGATCGCGCAGGCGATGGGCCGCGGCTTCGTGCGCATGTCTCTCGGCGGCATGCGCGACGAGGCGGAGATCCGCGGCCACCGCCGCACCTACGTCGGAGCGCTGCCGGGGCGAATCATCCAGGGCATGCGGCAGGCCGGCACCAGCAATCCGATCTTCCTGCTCGACGAGATCGACAAGATCGGCGCCGACTACCGCGGCGATCCCGCGGCGGCGCTGCTCGAAGTGCTCGACCCCGAGCAGAACCACACGTTCCGCGACCACTATCTGAACGTGCCGTACGACCTGTCGAAGACGCTGTTCGTCGCCACCGCCAACCTGGTCGACCCGATTCCGCGCGCGCTGCTCGACCGCATGGAAGTGATTCGCCTCCCGGGCTACACGCCCGAGGAGAAGGAAGTGATCGCGCGCCGCTATCTGGTGCCGCGCCAGGTCGAAGAGTGCGGGCTGACGGCGGACCGCGTACAGGTGTCGCGCGCGGCGGTCCGCGAAGTGATCTCGGGCTACACGCAGGAAGCGGGCGTGCGCGGGCTGGAGCGCGAGCTCGGGCGGCTCCTGCGCAAGATCGCGCGGCGGATCGCGGAGGGCGAGACGGAGCACGCCTCGGTGACGCTGCGCAACCTGCGCGCCCATCTCGGGCCGCCGCCGCTGCTGGGTGAGTCGATCCCGCGCGCCGCGGAGGCGGGGCTCGCGCGCGGGCTCGCCTGGACCGAGGCGGGCGGCGAGGTGCTGGTCGTCGAGGCCACCATGGTGC
>JBIOJK010000231.1:0-2741 GCA_044450765.1 Myxococcota bacterium
CCGACCCGGCCCGTCACGAGCGGATCGACCTCGAGTTCGCCGCGCGCGATGTGAGTCAAGGTCGCCGCGAACTCTTCTGGCGTGTAGCCCAGGACGAACTGCACGTTCAGCTCTTTGTTGATGCCCATCATCGGCTCGAAGTGGTCGCGCTCCATGCAAACGCCGACCACGACCACGCGCGCCGCGGCGGGCGCGTTCGTCAGGATCGAGTCGATCACGCCGGGAACGCCGACACACTCGAAGATCGCGGCCGGGCGGAGCGGCGGGCCGGGCATCCACGGCGGAAGCGGCGGGGCCTGCGACGGATCGCGCCACGCGGCCAGCGAGCGCCAGGTGTCATAGGGCGAGTTGACGGCCGGGTCGACGACGGCGTCCGCGCCCATCGCGAGCGCGAGCTCGCGGCGCCGGCGGGAGAAGTCGGCGGCGACGATCGGGCGCACGCCTTCGAGCCGCAGCGCGGCGATCACCGCCAGGCCGACGGGTCCGCAGCCGATCACGAGCGGCACGTCGTCGCGCGTGAGCTGGGCCTTCTTCACGGCGTGCAGGCCGACGGCCATCGGCTCGGTCAGCGCCGCGTGCTCGGTGGAGAGTGACTCGGGGACGGGCAGAAGCAGCGCCTCCATCAGCCGCATGTACTCGCCGTAGCCGCCGGGGTCGTCGTTCGAGTAACCGACGGTCGCGATCCCGCTGGCGCGCACCAAGATCGGCATCGCGCAGACGCGCGTGCCAGCGGCGAGCCGCTTCGGCGTGCCGGGGCCGTAGTCCGCGATCTCGGCGCAGAACTCATGACCCATCACCACGTCCCGCTTCGTGTCCATGACGAACGCGCCGCCCGAGCGCCGCGCCGATTCGACCAGCTTCTCGGTGTGTCTCAGCGCGTGCAAGTCGCTGCCGCAGATTCCGCAGGCGAGCGTCTTAACGAGAACCTCGCCCGGGCCGGGGACGGGCGTCGGGAGGTCCCGCAGGTGGAGCTTGTGGTCGAGCATGGCGACTGCGCGCATGGCGTTCCCTCCTGGCGTCTACTTTCGGCCCAGCCAATCGAGCAGCAGCGCGTTCACGCGCTCAGGCTGATCGAGCTGCAGCCAATGACTTGCGTTCTCGACCCGCTCGTAGCGCCACGCGCCGGTGACGAAGCGCTTCGACTCGATCATCTGTGACTCGGTCAGGTAGGCGTCGCCATTGCTCCAGACCCCGAGCGTCGGCGCCTTCACCGGGGGGAACTCCATGCCCTCGAGCCCGGGCCGCGCCGGATTCACATTCGCGCGATACCAGTTCAGGGCCGCCGTCAGCGCGCCGGGGCGCGAGAGGTCGGCGATCCAGCTCGGCAGCTCCGAGTGATTCCGGGTCCACGCGCGGAACAGCTTCCAGTCGCCGGCGCGCAGCGCGTCCTCGGCGATGCCCTCGTACTGGAAGAAGAGCATGTACCAGCTCTTCTCGCGTTGCTCGAGGTTCGTCTCGAAGAACGAGCCGAAATGACCGACGGACAGCGCGACCAGACGCTCCACGCGATCGGGTAGGAACATCGCGAGGCCCCAGCCGAGCGCCGCACCCCAGTCGTGACACACGACGTGCGCGCGCGGTACGCCCAGCGCGTCGAGCAGGCCGGCCGCGTCACCGATCAGTGTAGGGATCGCGTACGCGTCGACCCCCGGCGGCCGATCGGACGAGCCGAAGCCGCGCAGGTCGGGCGCGATCACGCGGTAGCCCGCGCCGACCAGCGCCGGCACTTGCTGCCGCCACAGGCTCGACGAGTCGGGAAATCCGTGCAGCAGCAGCACCGGCGCGCCCGAGCTCGGCCCCCGCTCGTGGACGTGCAGCCGCACCCCATTTACTTCGACGACGCGCCCCGGAAGGCTCATGCACGGGGTTGTCGCACGGGGGGCGGTGCTAGGACAACCCGCGCGCCGGCGCGATCTCCGGCGCCTCGCACGTTCGGATGTTCCGCGAGTTGCACTCGGCGGGCTGTGGGAGCGAAGCTTCCGCTCGATGTCGGACGCCACGAACCGCACCTCGACGGCCCGCGTGCTCGACGCCTGGTACGCCGCTTGCCGGTGCGACGACCTGCACGAGCGGCCGATCGCGCGCACGATCTTCGACCGGCCGATCGCGCTGTTCCGCAACGCGGCGGGCGGCGTGGGCGCGCTGCTCGACCGCTGCGCGCACCGCAACGCGCCGCTGTCACTCGGCGCGGTCGACGGGGCGGGTCAGCTCGCGTGTCCGTATCACGGCTGGCGCTTCGACCACACCGGAGCGTGTCGCGAGGTCCCGGGCCTGATCGAGCGCGACCCCGAGAGCGGGCGCTCTGTGCCGGCGTTCGCGACTTGCGAGCAGGACGGCTTCGTCTGGATCTGGGCGCGCAGCGGCGCCGAGCCGACCGGCGCGCCGATGCGCATTCCGCACGCGGACGATCCCGAGTACCTGACGGTGATTCGCGAGTACGACGTGGAGTGCACCCTGCACGCCGCGCTCGAGAACGCGCTCGACGTGCCGCACACCGCGTTCGTCCACCGGGGAGACTTCCGCGGCAAGGGCGCGCGCGAGATCGAGGCCGTGCGCCGGCGGATCCCGGGCGGGATCGAAGTCGAGTACCTCGGCGAGCCGCCGCTCTCGGGCGCGACGACCGACGCGGATGGACGGCCGATCGTGTCCGAGCACTGGGACCGCTTCTTTCTGCCTTCACTCGCGCAGGTCGAGTACAAGACCTCGAGCGGGAGACACACGATCAGCACGTTGCCGCACAC
>JBIOJK010000232.1:0-2679 GCA_044450765.1 Myxococcota bacterium
CGCTTGTTCGCGGCGAGCAGGTCCGGATCGATCTGCGCCAGCCGGTCGACCAGGCCCTCGACCTCGGCCTCGAGCAGCTTCGCGGGCACCGACTTCAGCACGAGTCCGATCTGCGCGGCCTCGCGACCCGTGACCGTGTCACCCGTCAGGGTCAGCCGCTTCGCCCACTGCGGGCCCACGTTGTACAGCCACAAGTTGTTCGGGAGCGCACCGAGGTCGCGCGCGGGCGGAAAGCCGAACACGGCGTCGTCGGCCGCGATCACCATGTCGCAGAGCAGCGCGACGTCGGTTCCGCCGGCGAGACAGTGACCGTGCACCTGCGCGACGACCGGTTTGTGCATGTCGAACAGCGCCATGCGCAGGCGTTGCGCGCGCTCGAGCTGCCAGCTGTCGTCGTCGAAGCTGCGCGCGCCGCGGTAACTCGCGCCGCCACGGCGTCCGGGGCGCTTCGGCGCCTCCGCGAGGTCGTACCCCGCGCTGAAGCACTTTCCCGCGCCGCGCACGATCACCGCGTGTACCGCGCGGTCGGCGTCCGCGTCCCAGAGCGCGTCGTGCAGCTCCTCGAGCAGCGCGAGAGACAGCGCGTTGCGCTTCTCCGGGCGATTCAGCGTGATGCGCGCGCGGCCGCGCTCGATCTCGACCGAGATACAGGCGTCGGCCATGCTCGCTCCTCTTCCGGCTAGACTGCCCCGATCACCGACGCCGGCGCAGCGCTCCAGGCGCGGCGCTCCTCGTCGTGCGGCGCGCGCACGATCGCGGTATCGGCGCCGAACACGCAGGTCGAGCGATCCGCCTCGGTGTAGCGCGGCCAGGTCCGTCCGGGCGTGCTCGGGTCTCCGCTGCGCGCGAACGCGAGCCAGGCGTCCATCATGTCGCGGGAAAGCGCATCGGCCTGCAGGCCCGCGCCCGAGAACGCGACCATGCCGGGATCGGCGTGCGTGCCGAACACGAAGCCGAGCTCGAGCGCGTGACAGGAGCCCAGCATCCCGCCCAGCATCGGCGACGGCCAGGTGAACAGGTAGTTGAAGACGCGCGGCTCGTGGCGCGCCTGGGTCTCGGCGAGCTTCAGCGCGGGCATGCGGAAGATCCGGTCCGTCTCGAGCGCGCCCCACAGATCGGTCGGAGTCACTGCCGCGCCGCGCTCGCCGCGCGCCTTGCGGTAGGCGTCGATCACGCCGCGCGCGGACGGTCCCAGCCGGTGCTCGCAGCGGGCGAGCAGCTTCTCGTCGCTCAAGCTGAAGTTCGTGGGGTCCGCGGGCAGGAAGAGCCGCCACTCGTCGAGCGTGGTGCCGAGCAGCAGCGGAACGCCGGAAGCGGAGCCGCGCGCCACGGACTCGAGCGCGAGCCGCGGCTGCACGTCGCCGTCGATCACCGGCTGCGTCGGCATGCCGCCGATCTCGTTCGGCGCCTCGCCGGGATTTCCGCCGAGCGCGGTCATCGCGGCGAGCAGCTGCGCGGGGCTCGCCGCGAGCAGGGCATCGGCGTCACGACCTACACCGAGAAGTGACGCGACCCGTTCGGCGATCAGCACTGCCCGCTCGCGCGAGTTCGCGGTGCTGCAGGCGCCGCTCTGGGGGATCGCCTTCTGGAACAGCCCGCGCGCCTTCGGCAGGCCGAGCAGGGTGCCGACGCTCATGCCGCCCGCAGACTCTCCGAAGATGGTCACGTTCTCGGGGTCGCCGCCGAAGGCCGCGATGTTCTCGCGCACCCAGGCGAGCGCCGCGACCTGGTCGAGGATGCCCTCGTTTCCCGTCGACGGGATGCGCCCGCCAGTGAGCTCCGACAGGCGCAGGAATCCGAACGGGCCCAGCCGGTAGTTGATCGTCACGACCACGACGTCGCCGCGCTTCGCGAGCGGCGCGCCGTCGTAGATCGACTGCGCGCCCGAGCCGATCGCGAACGCGCCGCCGTGGATCCAAACCAGCACCGGACGCCGCGCGCCGTCGGCGGCGGGAGTCCAGACGTTCAGATACAGACAGTCCTCGCTCTGCGCCTCGCGGATCTTGAACGCCTCGAGCAGGTCGAGCGCGATCAGGTTCTGCGGGGCGCACGTGCTGAACTCAGCCGCAGCGCGCACGCCGGACCATGACTCGGGCGGCTCGGGCGCTCGCCAGCGGCGCGCTCCGACGGGCGGAGCCGCGAACGGAATTCCGCGGAAGATCGCGAGCCCGCCGCGCTGCTCGCCTGCCACCTTCCCTTGCCGCGTGGTTGCGATCGCCGTCATGCTCGTGCTCCTTCCCCGCCGGTTGGTTGCGCACGAGATTCTGGCAGGGCGCGACCTCGTGATGCAAAGCACACTCGCGGAGCGACTTCGTGACGCGGGTCACTCATGCGCACGGCTTTGTGTCCGTTACGGGACGCGGAGGCTCTTGGAGCCACACCATGACCCGTTCGACCCCGTACGAGTGTCGCCGCGCGCTGGCCTGCCTTGCGCTCTTCGGCGCCGCCCTGGCGCCCGCGCGCGCGTTTGCGCAGGCGAGCTGCGGGCCGGAGACGCGCGTCCCGTTCGCCGGCCACAACTTCCCGGTCGACCCCGCGCCCGTGCTGGTCGACGCGTTTCCCTTCCTGCGCTTCAGCAGCCCGCTGTTCGTGACTTCGATCCCCGGGGACGCGGATCGGCTCGCGGTGATCGAGCAGGGGGGGCGCGCGCTCGTGTTCCCGAACGACCGCTACAGCTTC
>JBIOJK010000233.1:0-2600 GCA_044450765.1 Myxococcota bacterium
CCACAGCGCCGGGTTCTCGAGCGCGTGCGCAGACACGGCTCCGCCTGCCTCGGCGAGCACGCCCGTGAAGATGCCGTTGTCCGGGCCGACGAAGAGCTGTTCGCCGGCCAGCAGCGCGAGGCCGCGCCGCGCGGTTCCGACCCCGGGATCGACGACGGCGACGTGGACGCTGCGCGCCGGGAAATAGGGTGCCGCCCGCGCCAGCGCCTCGCTCGCAGCCGCGAGGTCCCGCGGGGCGATGCCGTGCGCGAGATCGATGATCCGAGCGGCCGCGAAGCGCGCGAGGATCGCGCCCTTCAGCGCGCCGACGTAGCCATCGGCGTCGCCGAAATCCGTCGTCAGCGTGACGATCCCCAACGGCGGGCCGCTGCGCCGCGCCCGCTTCACGCCGCCGGCCGCCGCCGATACCAGGCCGCGACGCTCGCCCGCGGCAAGCGCAGGAAGTAGCTCGCCAGCGCCACCTGGTTGCGCAGCACCTGGTGAAGGGCGCCGTTTCGCTGGAAGCGGCGGGCCGACGTCCAAGCGGGCACGGGCAGCAGCGCGAGCCGTCCACTCGAGCGAATCAGGCGGACCAGATCGAGGTCCTCGAAGATCGGGACCGGCGAGATTCCGCCCGCGCCGTCGAGCAGCCGCTTGCGCACGAAGAGCGCCTGGTCGCCGTAGGGAAGACCCGCGAGCCGCGAGCGCACGCGCGCGCCCCACTCGACGAGGCGCAGGCCCAGGCCGGCAGCGTCGAAGCGCAGCCGAAATGCGCCGCCCGCGGTGTCCGGGTCTGCGAGCGCGCGCTCCAACGCCTCGCGCCAGCCGCCGTCGAGCCGGGTGTCGGCGTGCAGGAACACGATCACCTCGCCGCGCGCCTCGCGATAGCCCGCGTCCATCTGCTGCGCGCGGCCGGGCAGCGCGGAGATGACTCGCTCCGCGCGCAGAAGGCGGGCCGTCTCCGGGGTCCCGTCGCTCGAGCCGCCGTCGACGACGATTCGCTCGACCCCGGGCAACGCGGTACAAGCCAGGGCGCGCTCGATCCGGGATTGCTCGTTCAGGGTCGGGATCACTACGCTGATCGCCACTCCCTCGCGGCGCACGGCGAGAGAGTGCGAGGCGTCCCGGCGAATTACAATGCCGGGACCGGGACGATCGGGGGGGACGAGAACCGCGCCATGACCACGCTTCGCTCGGACGTGCTCGTGATCGGCAGCTCGCTCGGCGGGCTCGTCGCCGCGACCTATCTCGCGCGCTCGGGCCTGCGCACCGTGCTGCTCGAGGAGGAGAGCCTCGCGAAGCGACCGCCGCTGCTGCGCGAGCCGTTCGTGCTCTCGGGCCTCGAGCAGGAGGGACCCGCGCACCGCGTGCTGCGCGAGCTTGCGCTGCCGCTGATCGAGCAGCGCCGCGTCGCGCAGCGGTCGGTCGCGCTGCAGGTGCTGCTCCCGCACGCGCGGCTCGACGTGCACGCCGGCCGGCGCGACTTCGCGCGCGAGCTCGAGGCCTTCGACGTCTGCGATCCGATCGCAGCGCAGGCCTTCTTCGAGGCCGTCGACGCGCGCGGCGACGAGCTGCGCGCGCGCCTCGTCGAGGGCGACGCGAGCGAGAGCAACGCCCCGCTGATGCAGCGCCTGCTCTCGCGCACGGGCCGCAACGGCAGCGTCGACGCGAGCTTGGGACCCATGCCGGACGGCCTGGCTCCAGTCGTCGACGCGCTGCTCGCCGCGCTCTCGCGACTCACTCCGCAGAGTCCGCCGGGTCGTGACTCGGCGTTGCTGCTGCGCGGAACCCGCGACGGCGGCTTCTTCATGCCCGACGCCGGCACGCCGTTTCTCGATCTGTTCCGGCGGCGCTTCCTGACTCTGCACGGCGAGATCCGCTCGGCCGGTGACTTCGCGCTGGTCTCCGAGCGCGGCGAGCTCGGGATCGAGCTGCCGCGCGGCCGGCTGTTCGCGCGAGGCGTGGTGCTGGCCGCGCCGATCGAGCTGCTGCGCCGAGTCTCGACCGCGGCGGGAACGACCCCGCGCTGGCTGAGCCCGCGCACGCCGCCCGTCGACGTGCCGGTACGGCTGTTCCGCGCGCAGCCCGATTCACTGCCCGTCGGGCTGGCCGCGCGCGCGGTCCTGACTCCCGGTCCGCCCGAGTCGCTGCACTGGCTCGCGCGCTACGCGGATCCGGTGCAGGAAGGCGTCGAGTGGCTGCTGGTCGCCGGCCCGGGCGCGGCCGCGCTGTCCCTGGACCATCCGCTCGGCGCGCTGAACCCGTTTCCCGACGATGGCCTGGTGCCGGTGGACCTGGGGCCGGCACCGCGCTGGGACCGAGACGCCGCCGACCACCGTTTCCTGGCGCCGCGCGGCGAGTCCGCGCTGCGCACGAAGCCGCCCGTCTACGCCGTCGGCGCCGAGGTCGCACCCGGCCTCGGCTTCGAGGGAGAGCTCCTGCTGGCCCGCCAGGCGGCGCTGCGGCTCGCCGACCGGCTCGGAGCAAAGCGCGGCTTGCCATGACATCGGCGGGCCCTTTTGGTACAAGGCCCCCGGGAGTTGGGGAGACGTCATGGCGTTCTCGTGCGCGCTCTGCGGAAAGAAGCCCTCTTCGGGCAACAACGTGAGCCACGCCAACAA
>JBIOJK010000234.1:0-2576 GCA_044450765.1 Myxococcota bacterium
ACGCGCAGTGACTCAGCCGGCCCCGCCGCGCAAAATTGCCTCGAGCTCCTTCCCCTGGCGCTCGAGCGTGGTCAGCCACTCGTCGTGCTTCGCGGGATCGCCGGCGGTCACGTTCAGCGCGCGCACGGTCGTGCGCAGGAGGGCGTTCGAGTCCGCGTCGTGATCCAGGTCGATCACGTTCAGACACGCCGAGTCCTGCTCCATGCGCGGCATGCTCGCGAGCGGAGCGCCGAGCGCCCAGGCCAGAATCACTCGGTTCACGCCGCCGTGCGCCACCAGCAACAGCCGCCGCCACTCGGCCTGCGCGACCAGGAGCTCGAGCGCGCCGAGCACCCGGCGCTGTAACTCCGCGAAGCTCTCGCCACCGAGAAAGCGCCCGTCGGGCCGCTCCGCCTCCCAGATCGAGTGCGCCACGTCGCGCGCCGTCGGCGCGCCCGCGTGCGCGCCGCGCCGACCGCCGCGCACCTCTTCGAGCTCCGGCACGCGCTCGAGCGGCAAACGTTTGTCGGCGAGCACGATCTCGGCGGTCTCGACGGTGCGCGGCAAGCCCGAGCACACCGCGCGGTCGAAGTGAGCCGGCGCGAGCAAGAGCCCCATGCCCGCCGCTTCGCGCCGCCCGCGCGCAGTGAGTGGCACCTCGCGCGGGTCGCGCGCGATGCGCCCGTCGGCGTCGACGTAGGCGGCCTCGGCGTGCCGCATCAAGTAGATGCGCCGCCGCCGGCCGCGCTCGAAGGGAAGCTCCACGCGCGCATTGTACTCGCTCGCGGCGCGCCGCCCGTGATAGCATCGACGCGTGACTGCCCCCCGCACCGAGCCGCTCGCCCCGCGCGGGCTGCACTTCTTCGTCACCGACATGTCACGCACGCTCGCGTTCTACCGGCGCGCGGGCGTGGAGATCCCGGCCGAGAGCGTCTGGTCGGTCGGCGGCAAGGAACACCACGTCGAGATCGAGCTCCCGCAGGGACTCACCCTGGCGTTCGACAGCATCGAGCTGACGCGCGGCTACGACCCCGGCTGCAAGGCCCCGTCCGGTCCCGCGCACAACGTGCTGATCTTCAACCTGCCCACGCGCGAGGCGGTCGACGCGCGCCACGCCGACCTGACCTCGGCGGGTCACGCGAGTCACCTGGCGCCGCACGACGCGTTCTGGGGCGCGCGCTACGCGATCGTGCTCGACCCCGACGGAAGCCAGGTCGGCTTCATGAGCCCCAGCGACCCCGCCCGCCGCCGTCCGCCGCCCAGCCCGGCATAGTGATTCGTTTCACAGCGCGGGCTCGCGCCGGGCCGGTACGGTCCGGGCATGATGACCTTCCAAGGCCTCGACGCAATCGACGCCCGCGAGTTCAGCGAGCTCTGGCTGCCGGCGTGGAGCGGCAACCGCCCCGAGCTGTTGGCGTCGTTCTACACCGAGGACGCCTTCTACGCCGATCCCGGCATCTGGCCCGGCGTGCGCGGGCGCCCGGCGCTGCTTCGCTACTTCACGAAGCTGCTCGCGCGCTACCCCGACTGGGAGTGGAGCCACCGCGGGTCACAGCCGCTGAAGGACGGCTTCCTGAACGGCTGGCACGCGGCGATTCCGGTCAACGGCCGCGTGGTCGAGGTCGACGGCGTGTGCAGCGTGCAGCTGCGCGACGGGCTGATCTACCGCAACGTCGTGTACTTCGACCGCAGCGAGCTGCTCGCCGCCCTGGGCTCGCCGCGGAGGTAGACTCTGTGACATGTTGCGCTGGCTGGTCGCCGCGGCCGCGTTGCTGGCCGCGCTCGCGGCCGGCACGTGGTGGGCGCTCGAGTCGAGCGGCGTCGCCCTGCTGCGCACCCAGCGGCCGGACGGAAGCTTGCGCACGACCCACGTCTGGTACGCGGACAGCGAGGGCGTGACCTGGGTCGAAGCCGCGAATCCGCAGCGCGACTTCGTGGCCGACCTGCGCCGCTACCCCGAGCTCCTGCTCAAGCGCGACGGCGCCGAAGGCGGCTACCGCGCCGAGGTCTCGCGCGCGCCCGAAGACCACGCGCGCGTGCGCGCGCTGCTGCGCGAGAAGTACGGCTGGCGCGACGTGTGGGTCGGTCTGGTCGCCGACACGTCGCACTCACTCGCCGTGAAATTGCACCGCCTCGGGCCGTAGCCCGCGCGCTCAAGCCCCGCGCGCGGCCCGGCCGATGTGAAGGCCGTGGTCTCGCACTGGGAATCGCTGTGCACGCCCGAGTGCTGCGCGGCGATCGAGCGCGGCAGCGGCGAGTGCCGGCGGCTCGGCGCGAAGTCGTGGATCAACGTGCACGGCGAGAGCGCGCTCGCGCTGGCCGGCGAGATCGCGAGCGGCAAGGCCGCATAGGGGGCCCGGCATGTCCTGGAAGGTGCTCTTCAGTTTTCCGAAGGCGGTCACGGTGACTCACCACCCCGACGCCTGGGCCTGCATGGCGTCGTGGGTCGCGCTCAGCTCGCCGCGCTTCCGCGAAGCCTGCGAGCGCGGCCTGACCGAATGCGGCCGGCTCGGCGCGAAGTCGTGGATCGTCGATCTGACCGGCAAGGACCCCGGCGTGCCCACGCAGGCCGACCTGGCGTGGATCTCGAGTGACTG
>JBIOJK010000235.1:0-2575 GCA_044450765.1 Myxococcota bacterium
CGAGTTCCCGATGCGCGTGAAGTGCGCGAGCCTGGCCTGGCACACGCTGGAGGCGGCGCTCGCCGGCGCCCACGAACCGGTTTCGACGGAGTGACTCGAGATGAGTGACATCCCCGCGATCCGCGACGCAGTCATCGAGGTACTGCGCACCGTCTACGACCCGGAGATCCCGGTCAACATCTACGAGCTCGGCCTCGTCTACGCGATCGACGTCGACGAGGAGAACCACGTGAAGGTGCGCATGACGCTGACCTCGCCGATGTGTCCCGTCGCCGAGAGTCTGCCGCCCGAAGTCGAGCAGAAGGTGCGCGCGGTCCCGGGCGTGGCGCACGCCGAGGTCGACCTCACCTGGGAGCCGCCCTGGAATCCGTCGATGATGACGGAGGCGGCCAAGCTTCAGCTCGGATTCTGAGCCCCGCTCCCGTTCAGGTCTTGATCCGGTACAGCTCGCGCGCGTTGTCGCCCAGGAAGCGGCGGCGCGCGGGCGCTGCGAGCAGGCCGGCGAGCTCTTCGACCTCCTTGGCGTAGCTCGCAGTGTGGTCGGCGTGCGGGAAGTCACTGGCCCAGAAGAAGCGCTCCGCGCCCAGCCGCTCCACGAGCGACGGGATCGTGCGTTCGTCCGGGTCGGCCGAGATGAAGCAGCGCGTCTTGAAGTAGTGACTCGGCTTCTCGGCGAGGGGAACGCGCTCGCCGATGAAGGTCGCCGCGTACACCGCGTCGATGCGGTCGAGCCAGTAGCCGATCCAGCCGGCCCCGCTCTCGAGCACCACGACGGAGAGCCGCGGGAAGCGATCGAAGACCCCGAAATCGAAGAGCGTCGTGAAGGCGTGCCGCACCCCGTCGGCCGCGGTGACGCTGGAGAGGAGGCGCGTCTTTCTCTGCAGGGTGAAGCGCGTGGGCGCGATCGCGGGCGGCTCGAACGACGGATGCAGCGCGAGCGGCACGCCGAGATCCTGCGCCGCGGCGAACACCGGGTCGTGCTCGGGGTGGCCGTGCGGCAGGCGGCTCCAGGTGAACGGCACGACGAACGCGCCCCGACAGCCGTCGCGAACCGCGCGCTCGAGCTCGCGGGCGGCGCCGCTCGGATCGCCGAGCGACAGGTGCGCGATCGGCACGAGCCGGCCCTGCGAGTCACGGCAGAAATCGGCAATCCAGCGGTTGTAGGCGCGGCAGTAGGCGAGTGACAGCTCCGCGTCGGGAAGCTCGGCCTCCCACAGAATTCCGATCGTCGGGTAGAGCACCGCGGCGTCGAGGTTCTCGGCGTCGAGTCGCTCCAGGCGCTCCTTCATGTCCATCGAGCCGTGCGGGGCGCCGGCCAGATACGTGCGCTCCGGCGAGGGACGCACGTCTTCGACGTGCATCTTGCCCATCGCGCCGAGCGTGCCGGGGAAGCCGCGCCGCGCGAGCAGCGACGCCTGGCCGCCGATCTCGAGATACTCGAGCCCATCGTCGTCGACCCGGATGCGCAGCGCCCGATCGCGGTGGCGCGGCTCCAGGTAGCGCTCCCACAGATCGGGGGGCTCGAGGATGTGGCCATCGGCATCGATCGCAGCGTCGTACTTGATGCGGTAGATGTCGCGCATGACTGGCGATTCTACGCCGGCCGCAAAACGGCCGCGCAAGTGCCGATGAGAGGGCTCGATGAAGCGATCCCCCCGAATCCGCGCCGCCCTCTGCCTCGCCGCGCTCGCACTCGCGGCGTGCGCCGGGAGCTACGAGCGCTCGGTCGAGGAGACCCGCGCGGGCCTGATCGGGAAGACCGGCCGCGAGCTGCGCGCCTGTCTCGGCGTGCCGACCGACTTCGATCGCGAGGGCGACGTGGAGTTCCTGACCTACCGCTGGGTGCTCACGCCGAAGCGGGGCGCCGCGACCAGCGCGATCGGCTCCGGAGGCGTGGGCGGCATCGTGATCGGCCGCCAGGGCGCCGGGGGCGGTGGTGACCCGCTCGGCTTTCCGCGCGATCCCGGCGAAGCGGCGTTCTGTCAGATCGACTTCGAGCTCGCGGTGCAAGGAGTCGTGAAGGTGACCGCCAGCGGGCGCGACGACGTCGGAATGAGCGCGAACGGCGAGTGTCTGATGCGGGCGAGACGCTGCGTCGACGCCAGCGACGGAGACTAGGCGCGCGGCGAAGCCGAGTGACTCCGCGCGGCGCGCAGGATCGCTTGCGCGATCGAAGCCGGGTCGCTGACTCCGATCACCAAGTGCGCGGGCGCGGAGAGCCAGCGCGCGCAGACCTCGCGCACGCGCGTTGCTGCCGGATCGAGTCCCACGAGCGCCTGCTCCAGCGCGCTGACGTCGCTTGCTGCGGCGATCCAGTCGCCCCGCAGGCGCACGCGCTCCAGCGCGCCGTCGCCGCGCAGCGCGACATGGGCCTCGAGCTCGCCGATCGGGGTCCCGACGGCGCCCCCCGCGCGCAAGCGCGCGAGCTCCGGATCGACCAGCGGCGGAAGCCGCAGCGCGTCGATCGCGAGCTGCTCGTCGCGCGAGAGATCTTGCTCGCTGAGCTCGAGCGCGAAGCGCGCCGCGAAGCCCCGCGCCAGGGCCGCGCCCAGCTCATCGGCGGCGACTGCCAGCG
>JBIOJK010000236.1:0-2521 GCA_044450765.1 Myxococcota bacterium
CGCTAGCGCAGCAGCTCCTCGATGGTCGGGTAGCCCGCGTCTCTCGGAATCGCGATGCGTCGCTTGCCGTCGCGCTCGGTCATGACGGGCGTGATCGGGACGAGCACGCGGCGCCGCGAGGCAGTGAGTGCCTCGTGCACGGACTGGAAGCCCAGCAGCGTCTCCAGGTTCGCCCAGGTCGGCAGAATCATCTGGCGCCGGCCGGCGCGGTACTCCGAGAGACCGCGCTCCGGCCGGACCCAGACATGGTCCGTGAGCTCCACTCCGTCGTGCAGAGCTTGCTGGCCCGGCGGTGTCTCGGCCGCGAAGAAGATCGTGTCGAAGCGGCGCGGCGAATCCTCGGGGGTGATCCAGTGCGCGTGTGCGGCGAGCAGGTCCGCGGCCAGCACCAGGTCTTGCGCGAGGACGAGCTCGCGGAACGAGTGGTCGCCCGCTTGCACGGCGAGCCGGTGGTGCGCGAGCGCCGCGGCGCTGGCCGCGTCGAGCAGCTGCGAGTCACCGCGCCGCCGCGCGAGCAAGAGACCCGACTCTTCGAAGGTCTCGCGAATCGCCGCGACGAAGAAGCCGAGCGCGAGCTCCGCGGGAACCGTGCGCAGGACGGCGCTCGCCTGCTCGGCGCCGATGCCGGCGACGCGCGCCGCCAGCGCGTGGTCCTCCGCGTCGACCCGCCCGCCCGGGAAGACGTACGCGTCGGGCAGGAACTCGCTCTTCGCGTGGCGCTCCAGCAGCAGCACCTCGGGGCCGGCGACTGAGTCGCGCAGCAGCATCACGGTGGCGGCGGGAACGGGCTCGACGGGCACCGGCCGATGCTACGCCAGGGCGCCGCGCTTTGCCGGGTGCGCGCGCGGGGCGATAGGATGCGCCGCGATGTCGCTCGAACGTGGCTCTCCGCTTCGCGTGCGCGAGCTCTACTCCGTGCGCGCCGTCGACGAACGCATCGCCGCGCTCGCGCGCGAGCTCGCGCGCGCGCTGGCGGGCAGCGAGCCCTTGATCGTGGTGATCGCCGAGGGCGCGCTCCGCTTCGCGCAAAGACTGGCCGAGCGGCTCGCGGAGCTCGGCGTCCGCGCGGAGCGGACGTTCGTGCGCGCGCGCCGCAGCCGCGGGCTCGAGCTGGTTCCCGTCGAGCTCGAGGGCTGCGAGCCCGCGCGCTTCGCGGGCCGCGACGTCGTGATCGCCGACGACATCGCCGACGAGGGGCGCACGCTCGAGGCCGTCTGCGCGCGCGTGCGCGAGGGCAGCCCGCGCTCGCTGCGCACGATCGTGCTGGTCTCGAAGCTGTCGCGCAGGCGCGTCCCGCTGGCGCTCGATCACGTCGGCTTCGAAGTCGCGCGCGGCTGGGTCGTGGGCTTCGGCATGGACCTCGACGAGAAGTACCGCGAGCTCGACTGGCTGGGCGTCGTCGAAGGGACCGAAGAGCTCGAGTGACTGGCTCGGTTGGCGAGGGCCTAGGGTTCCACCAGCAGGACCGTCACGTTGTCGTGGCCGCCCTTCGTGTTCGCGGCCTCGACCAGCGCCCGCGCGGCCTCGTCGAGGTCCGGGCGGCGCGCGAGCTCGCCGATCTCGTCGGCCGACAGCGCGTCGTGCAGGCCGTCGGTGCACAGCAGCAGCCGGCCGCGCGCGGGGACCTTCGCGTTCACGATCTGCGGCTCGAGCGCGCCCAGGGTTCCGATCGCCTGAGTCAGCACGTGCTTGTCGGGATGGCCGATCGCCTGCTCGGGGGTGAGCACGCCGTTCTCGACCATCGCCGCGACCAGCGTGTGATCGGCGGTGAGCTGCAGGATGCCCTTCTTCGAGATCGCGTAGATGCGCGAGTCGCCCACGTGTGCGATCACCGCGCTGCGCCGCCGCACGAAGACGGCGGACAAGGTCGTGCCCATGCCGTACGTGCCGCGCTCGTCCGCCTCGCGCACGACCGCGGCGTTCGCGTCGTGCAGCGCCTGCAGCAGAAACTCGCCCTCGTCTCGCAGACGCGCGGGCCGCGGGCGCGCCCGCAGCGCGGCGATCGTGGCCTCGACCGCGATCCTGCTCGCGACTTCGCCCGCGGCGTGTCCGCCCATTCCGTCGGCGACGATGAACAGGCCGAGCTCGAGATCCACCGCGGCGCTGTCCTCGTTGTTCGAGCGGTCGACGCCGACGTCGGAGAGCAGCGCGCACTTGGTCATGACTCGCCCTCGTCGCGCGTCGGCTGCGAGTCACTTCGCAGGAAGCTGTACTGGATGTGGTCGAGATAGCGGCCGTCGACGAATTCCGCCTCGCGCGCGACCCCTTCGCGCACGAAGCCGAGCTTCTCGATCACGCGCTGACTCGCCTTGTTCTCGAGCGCCACGAGCGCCTCGACCCGGTGCAGGCGCAGCCCGCCGAGCGCGTGGCCGAGCGCCGCGTTCGCCGCCTCGGTCGCGATGCCGCGATTCCACTCCGAGCGCCTCACCCAGTAGCCGAGGCCCGCCGCGGCGCGCAGCCAATCCACGCGGTGCAGGCTCGTGACTCCTGCCAGCCGCCCGCTGTCGCGCAGCTCGATCAC
>JBIOJK010000237.1:0-2466 GCA_044450765.1 Myxococcota bacterium
ATCGTGCGCAACGTCGCCCGCGCTCACCGCGGAAGCGTGCGCGCCGAGAGCGACGGGGAAGGCAAAGGCAGCCGCTTCATTCTGACCCTGCCGGGACATGTCGACGAACGCGCGCATACTCCTGGTTGAGGACGAAGAGCACCTCGCGCGCGGCCTCGCCTTCAACCTCGAGGCCGAGGGATACCGCGTCGAGATACTCGAGCGAGGCGAGGCCGCGCTCGAGCGGCTCGCCGATCCGGCGGGCGCGCCCGTCGACCTGGTCGTGCTCGACGTGATGCTCCCGGGAGTCTCTGGCTTCGAAGTGGTGCGCCGGCTGCGCGAGGCGGAGAACGGCGTGCCCGTGCTGCTGCTCACCGAGCGCGACGCGCCGCGCGACATCGTGCGCGGTCACGATCTGGGCGCCGACGACTATCTCACCAAGCCCTTCTCGCTGCCGGTGCTGCTGGCGCGCGCGCGCACGCTCCTGCGCCGCGCAGCGCAAGCGGGGAGCGAGGTCGCGCCAGAAGCGCCCTTCGTGATCGGCCGCGCCTCGGTCCACCCGGACCGCTTCGAGCTCGAGCGCGACGGCGAGACTCACTCGCTCACCGCGAAGGAGCTCGCCCTGCTGCTGCTCTTGTGGGCGCGGCGCGACACCGCCGTGTCGCGCGGCGAGATCCTGCAGGAGGTCTGGGACCTGCACCCCGAGACACGGACGCGCGTGGTCGACACGTTCGTGCTGCGGCTGCGCAAGCTGATCGAGCCCGACCCCTCGCAGCCGCGCCACCTCGTGTCCGTGCGCTCGTTCGGCTACCGGCTGATTCCGGACCCGCGGCCGGCCTGATTTTTCGCCGATCTCCCCTCCAAGGGGAGCCATCCAGTTTCGCGGGGCGCTGCCGATTCGGGGGCATGCACTTTTCGCGCAGCTTTGCAGCATGCAGCGCGCTCGCGATCGCAGCACTCGCCTGTGCATCCACGCCGCCGGCGCCGACTCACGGCCGAGGCACGCTCTTCGGGGAGCTCCGGCTCGTGCCGCACGCGGGAGTGACCATGCCCGACGCGGCCGACCCTTCGTATCAGGACCGCCACATGCGCGACGCGGTCATCTTCGACTACTCGCGGCCGGGATTCGCAGTGGTCTATCTCGAGGGCGCCGCGCCGCAGGGTGAGCGCGTGGATCTCACGATCCGCTCGAGCGAGTTCGAGACGCGGCTCGCGCCGCGCTGGCTGGCGCTGGCCGCCGGCGGCACCGTCGCGGTGCGGAACGCCACCGCCGAGGCCCACACCGTTTCGTGTCCCTCGCTGTCGCTGGTGGCGCGCCTGGGGCCGGGCGAGTCACTCGACCTGAAGGCGAGCTCGCCGGGTGCGCACGCGGTCTTCCTGCTCGATCGGCCGCAGGTCGAGAGCGGAGTCTTCGCGGCGCCCGGGCCGTACGCGGTGCTGACGCAGGACCCGCGCTTCGAGCTGCGCGACCTGCCGCCGGGTCGGGTCCAGCTTCGCGCCTGGCACCCGCGGCTGCCGCCGCTCGCCCGCTCCGTCGACGTCGTCGCCGACCAAGTGACGCGCGTCGACCTCGAAATGGGCGTCGGCCGCACGCAAGAGACGTCGGATGCGAGTCACTAGTCGCGGCGCACTCGCGCTGGTCGCCGCGCTCGCCCTGCAGGGGGCGGCCGCGCGCGCGGACGACTCGGACCCGCGCGCGGCCGAGCTCGATCAGCTGTACCAGGCCGTCGGCAAGCTCGAGAAGCGCATCTCCGAGCTCGAGACGCAGAAGCCGGCCGACGTCGGCGCGAGCGGAGCCGGCAGCTGGGCCGAACGGGTGCGCATTTCCGGCAGCTCGAACCTCGACTTCCTCGACGGCCAGGACTACGGGCTGTTCGACCACGGCTCCGTGAAGATCTACGACACGCGCTTCTTCATCGACGCCGATCTCGCGCGCGACGTGAAGCTCGGTGACTCGACCGCGTTTCGCGACGCGGGCTTCGCGTTCGAGTGGAACCTGGTGCGCGCCGGCTATCTCGCCAACAACGTCGGCGACGTCTACGTCGACTTCCGCGGCATCGCGGACCAGGACTGGCTGAACTTCGAGCTCGGCCGCTTCCAGATTCCCTTCGGCGAGAACTATCTGCGCTTCGGCCGCGGCTACTACACGGACCCGTTCATCGCGCTCTCCGCTCCGCCGCCCTGGTTCTGGGACGAGGGCGTGAAGCTCTGGGGCAAGCTCTTCGAGGGCAAGGCGAGCTACGCATTCTCGTTGACCGACGGCGAGAACGCGATGAACACGCTCCCGAACGGGTCGCAGCAAGTGAGCCTGAAGCTCGCGGTCGATCCGTGGGAGTGGCTGCACCTCTCGGTGAGTGGACTCACCACTGGCGTGGTCGGCTCGACCACGTCGCCCGCGTTCGCGGCGGTCTGGCTCGGCGAGATGGTGCCGCGCGCATTCGGAGCCGGCTCGACGGCGCAGAGCTTCCAGAACGGCGTGCCGATCGC
>JBIOJK010000238.1:0-2455 GCA_044450765.1 Myxococcota bacterium
ACCTGGAGAGCGCCGCTACCGTTGCTTCCTTCCGGACCTGGCGGGGTTTACGGACCAACCACCGGCCGGGACCCAGCGATCACCGGCGGAGATGGGCCGGACGACTCTAACTTGGCAGGCGGCGCGGGTAAACCCGCGGGCGGGGGCGCCGGCGCCGCCGGCGCGCGCGCGAGCCGGCGCAGCAGGATGGCCGCGATCGCCGCTCGCTCCGACAGGCTCGAGAGCACCACGAACTCGCGCTCGGTGTGGGCGCCGCCGCCGCGCACACCGAGTGAGTCCAAGGTCGGCAGGCCGACCGCGGCGGTGAGTGAGCCGTCGGTGACTGCCGCGGAGTGTACGGGATCGGGTGCGGGGTAGCCGAGCTCGCGCGCGATCTTCTGCTGCTGCGCGAGCAGCGCGTCGACTTCGGGGGTCGCGGGCTTCGGCGGCCGGTGCAAGCGGCCCCAGAGCCGGGCGCTGGTGCCCGGCACGTCCGTCGCGCGCGCGATCTGCTCCAGCCTCGCGCGCACCTCTTCGCCCTGCGCCGGCTCGTCGTAGCGCAGGTCGATCCAGGCGTTCGCGTGCTCCGGCACGACGTTCCGCTTCGTGCCGCCCGCGATCGTGCCGACGTTCAGCAGGATTCCGCGGTCGAAGTCGGTGAGTGACTCGATCGCGAGCACCTTCTTCGCCAGCGCGACGATCGCGCTGTGGCCTTCGCTCGGCGAGTTCGCCACGTGCGAGGCGACGCCGCTGACCTCGAGCTCGAACTGCCCGGCGCCGCCGCGCGAGCGCGCCAGCTCGCCGCCCTCGAGCGCCGCCTCGAACACGAACGCGAGCTGCGCCTTGCGCGCCGCCGCCTCGATGCGCGGGCGCGAGCCGAGTGACCCGATTTCCTCGTCCGAGTTCAGCAGCACCGTGACGTCCGCGCGCGCGAGGTCGCCGCGCTCGGCGAGCGCGCGCAGCGCGTAGAGCAGAACCACGAGGCCGCCCTTCATATCACTCGCGCCCGGACCGAGCGCCTTGCCCGGCACATCCGGGTCGACGGCGAAGGTCTGGAACGGCGAGTCGAGCTCGAACACGGTGTCGAGGTGACCCAACAACAGGAAGCGCCGGGCTCGCTCCGGCTCCAGCGACGCGCGCCGCTCCGCGACCAACAGCGGCCCGGTGCGGGCGTCCTTGCGGTCGGGATACTCGAGCGGCGCGCTCGGCTCGATCGCCACGGAGAAGCCGAGTTTCTCGAGCTGCGCGGCGACGAGCGGCGCGAACGCCTCGAGCCCCGCGGTGTTCCACGTCCCGGTGTTGTGGCCGACCCAGTCGGCGAGCGTGCTCTCCATGTCTGACTGCTGCTCGACGAGCGCGACGCGCAGCTCCACGTCTTCCGCGTCGAGCTCCGCGCGCGCCGGGGGCGCGCACGGCAAGGCGAGCGCGAGGGCGGCGAGCGCCCGCAGCCAACCTCGCGAAGCGCGCGCCACCCCCATCCGCCCGCATCTTACACAGCGCACTCCGAATGCGTACACTCGCCCTACGCATGCGCGCCGCACGCGTCTCGGTCCCGATCGCGCTCACCGCCAGCATCGTGACGATCACGGTGGCGCTCACCGTCGGCTGGCAGATTCTGGTCGCCCGCGAGTTCGAAGCCTTCGCCGCGGGCTTCACCGCGATTCACTGGCTGCTGATCGGGCTCGGCTCGCTGTTCTTTGCGCTGATCATCACGGTCTTGATCCTGCAAGCCGTCTGGTTGGTCCGCGAGATCCGCTCGAACCAGCGCCAGCAGACCTTCATGGACGCCGTGACCCACGAGCTGCACACGCCGCTCGCGTCGCTGCGGCTGTATCTCGACACGCTGCGCGGGCGCGCCCTGCCGGACGAGCGGCGCGACGAGTTCCTCTCGATCATGGCGGAGGATCTCGAGCGCCTGCAGCGCACGATCGACCAGATCATCCAAGCGGCGCGCTCCGACGTGCGCCGCGCGCGGCGCGAGTCGGTCGACGTCGCGCGGCTGCTCGCGGAGTGCGCCGACGACGCGCGCGAACGGTACAACCTGAAACACGAAGCGGTGCAAGTCTCGGTTCCCGACTCGACGCGCGTGCGCGGCGACGCGGAGCAGCTGCGCGTGGCGTTCCGGAACCTGCTCGACAACGCGGTGCGCTACGCGGCCCGCGAGGTGCACGTCGAGGTCCGCGTGCGCGCGATCTCCGCGCGCCGGCTCGAGATCGAGTTCGCGGACCGCGGCATCGGGATCCCGGCCTCGGCTCTCGACCGCGTCTTCCAGCGCTTTCAGCGGCTGCCGCAGGAGGCGGTGCGCGCCGCGCACGGGCTCGGGCTGGGGCTCGCAATCGTGCGCAACGTCGCCCGCGCTCACCGCGGAAGCGTGCGCGCCGAGAGCGACGGGGAAGGCAAAGGCAGCCGCTTCATTCTGACCCTGCCGGGACATGTCGACGAACGCGCGCATACTCCTGGTTGAGGACGAAGAGCA
>JBIOJK010000239.1:0-2454 GCA_044450765.1 Myxococcota bacterium
GAACACGCCGTATCTGCTGCGCGAGCTGCGCCGCCAAGGCGTCGACGTTCCGCGCGTGCACGTCGTGCCCGACGTCGTCGACGAGATCGCGGCGGACGTGCGCGACTTCAGCGCGCGCTTCGACTACGTGCTGACATCAGGCGGTGTAGGGCCGACTCACGACGACGTCACCATGGAAGGGGTCGCCGCGGCCTTCGATCTGCCGCTCGTCGCGCACGAGGAGATGGTCGGCATGCTGCGCGGGGCGCTGCGCGGCAAGGAGCCGAACGCGAGTCACATGAAGATGTGCATGCTGCCGGCGGGCGCGAACCTGATCGCGACCAAGGACCTCTGGTTCCCGCTCGTCTGCGTGCGCAACGTGTTCGTGTTCCCCGGAATTCCGCGCCTGCTGCAGGCGAAGTTCGAGGCCGCGCGCGACACCTTCAAGGGCACGCCGATCTACCTGCGGCGCGTCTACGTGAGTCTGATCGAGAGCGACATCGCGGAGGACCTGAACGCGCTGCTGGTCGAGTTCAGCGCGCTCAGCCTCGGCAGCTACCCGCGCACCTCGAGCGACGTCGACTACATGACCATGCTGACGCTCGAGTCGCGCGACGCCGACTACGCCGAACGCGCCGCCACTGCGCTGGTCAAGCGCATGCCGCAGGGAACCGTCGTCCGGGTCGAGTGACCGCGCGCTACGCGATCCGCTTGAGTCTCTCGCGCACCAGGAAGATCGCGAGCCGGCGCCCCGAGATGTTGTGACTCGCGATCGTGATCTCGACCGGCACGAAGTCGCCGTTGGGGCGCGCGATCGTCAGCTCGAGCGGCCCGCTGTCTTCGCCGGCGTCGAGGCGGGACTCGAGCTCGCGCCAGGCGAGCTGGTCGGCGGGCGCGATGAAGCTGGCGAGCGAGCCGCCGACCAGGCGCGCCGAGTCACTCGCGAAGAGCGCCTCGGCCGCTGGGTTCACGTCGAAGATCGTGTTCGTGTCGAGGTTGACCGCGACATAGGTGTCGCAGATGCGGTCGATCGCGCCGCGCACGCGCCGGCCGGCGTTGGGGGTCGGGCGCCTCCTGCTGCGCTCCCGCTTGGGCTCGTTCTCCTCGGGAGCAAGGATGCGGCGCACGCCGGCGCGGAAGCGCGCCTCCATGTCGCAGAGCGCGCCCGAGACCTCGGGCGGCGCGCCGAAGCCGTTCGCGGCCTCGACGGCGGCGCGAATGGTGTCCTCGAGCGCGAGCGCGCCGTTGCCGCCCAGTCCGTCGAGTGACACGCGCGCGGTGTCGAGCGAGAGACTCGCCAGGCGGCAGAAGGTTCGGAAGCGGCGAATCACTTCCGCGCGCACTTCGGGCGCGGGCTCGGCGCGGCCGAGGCGTCGATTCACCTCGGCCTCGATGGTCGTGCGGTAGCGCTCGAGGTGAGCGACCGCGGCGCGCAGCACGGCTCCCTCTTCCATCCCCATCAGAGAACCAGATAACAGTTTCCGTCCTCCTGGACCAGTCACCGGTGCGCCGGTAGCCTCGTGGGCCGTGCGTGCGCTCGTGTATCTCCATCCTGTCGCGATGGTCTCGGTGCTCGCGCTCGCTCTGTTCGTGTTTCGCGACGGGCTGCGCATCCGGCGCGGCCGGCTCCTGCACCGCCCGGTCGACGCGCGCCGACACCGGCGCGTCGCGCGCGTGGTGGTGCTGCTCGCGATCGCCGGCTTCGGATCGGGCCTCGCGTCGATGGGCTGGCTGCGCGAGAAGGCCATATTCGGCTCGGTTCACGCGTGGCTCGCGAGCGGCGCGCTGATCGGGTTCAGCGCAGGCGGCAGCTTCGGGCTGTGGCTCGAGCGCCGCGGTCGCGGGCCGATCCGCAGCTGGCACGCCCTGACCGCCAGCGCCGGCCTGCTGCTGGGACTGGCGGCGGCAGTCGCCGGGTTCGCGATCCTGCCCTGAGCTCAGTTCGCGCTGGGCGCTGCCCGCTCGACGTCGCGCAGCACGCGGTCGATCAGCGCGCGCATCTGAGGCTGCGCCAGCAGGGCGACGCCGTTGCCGCTCGCGACCGCGTTCTGGATCTCGGGGTTCGCGGCGAGCTCCGCCAGAGCGGGGTCCGCGCGGATTGCCCGGATGCGCGGCGCGGCGGTCCGGAGCGAGGCGCGGATCGAGCTCTGGAACGCCTGCGGATCGCGCCGAGCGTCTTCCGGCACAAGCCCTAGATCCGCCAGCTTTGCGCGCGTCTCGTCGTCGTGCATCAGCTGGAAGAAGCTGTTGCGCGCCAGCGCGCCGTCGAGGTCACCGTCCGCGAGCAGCTCCCAGAAGACGGAGTCCTCCTGGAGACGCAGGAAACGGGGCCCCGCCAGCAGCTGCTGCGCGGAGAGCAGCGCCTGGCCCGGATCTGCGACCAGCTTGGCTGCGAGCTGAGCGCCGGGGCCGTCGCCCAGCGCCGCGCCGATCCCGGTCGCGACGGCCCGGCGCGTGCTGCCGATCAGGAACGAC
>JBIOJK010000240.1:0-2338 GCA_044450765.1 Myxococcota bacterium
ATCTCGAGCGCTCGCTCCGCGCGCTGCCGCGAGACGCGGATCTCCGCAGCCGTGCGCGCTGGGGCGCTCGCCAGTCGAGCGAGCACCCGCGCAGTCAGCGCGCCGGAGTCGTCGCCGAGCGCCGTGACCGCCTCCTCGAGCAGGGGCGCTCCGCGCTGCACGTCGTCGCCGAAGGAAACGCCGACGCCGGACAGTCCGAGCGCTGCGCGCGCCAGCGCGTTGTGGTCGCCGCTCGCGCGCGCCAGCGACGCGACCTCGCGAAAAGCATCGAAGGTGCGCGGGCGAGCGCCGGCGCGGTACTGCGCCTCGGCCATCGCGAGCAGGATCTCGCAACGGCGGTGTGAGTCGTCGGGAGCGTACTGTTGACAGAGAGCCGCGGCTCGCTCGTAGTGCTCGGCGGCTTCTTCCCAGGCGTAGCGCACGTCGGCGGCGCGACCTGCGCGCAGGCACAGCTCGACCGCGCGGCGCCAGTCAGCGACCGGAACGCCGCCGACGAAGTGGTGCGCGAGCTCGGCGGCGTGCAAACCGGAATCACCGGCCAGCCGGCGCTCCAGAGCCTCGCCCATGCGCGCATGCAGGCGCACGCGCTCGGCGGGCTCGAGCCCCGCGTAGACGACCTCGCGCAGCATTGGATGCGCGAAGCGGTAGCAGTCGAGCTCGTCGGTGCTGGCCACGATGCGCGCGCGTGCGGCCTCTTCCAAGATGCCGCCGACCTCTGCGCTCGAGATCTGTGCGACCTCGGCGAGCAGATCGCTCTCGAGGCGCGGGCTGGCCACCGAGGCGACCGCGAGCAGCTCGAGCACCCGCGGCCGCTGCGCGCCGAGACGCACGCGGATCGCGTCGCGGATCGTGCTGGGAACTCGGACCGAGCGCGCAGCTCGGGAGCTGACAGCGTGGCGCGCCAGCTCGTGCAGGTAGAGCGGGTTGCCGTCGCACTGGTCACAGATCCGGCCGGTCGACTCCGAATCGAGCGACGGCGCAGCGAGCGCCACGACTCTTTGTGAGTCCTCGCGAGAAAGACCCGAGAGCTCGACTCGCGCGGAGTGACTCTCTCTCGCCAGAGCCCCCAGCGCGGCTCCGAGATCCGCGTCGGTGTCTTCCTGCGGGCGATGCGTGACGAGGATCGTCAGCGGCGCGTTGCGGATCCTGGCCGCGAGAAACTCCAACATGCGAAGTGACGCTGGATCGGCGTCGTGCAGGTCCTCGACCAGCAGCACGAGCGGCCGGCGGTGCGCGCACTCGACCAGCGCTCGGGTCGCCGCGTTCAGGAGCCGGAACTGTCCGGCCGCCTCGGTGAGTGGCGCGGGGGACTCTGACCCAGTGCCGGGGTCGGCGTCGTCCACCAGCAGCTCGAGCTCGGGCTCGCGCGCGCGGCGCGCCGAGAGCGCGAGCGCGGCGTCCGGGTCCCGGTCGAGCTCGCGAAGTATCTCGATCCACGGCCAGTAGGCAGGGACGCCCTCGCCGCGATGGCAGCGACCGACCAATGCGAGCGCGCCCTGTTCCTCGGCGTCGAGCAGGACCTCCTCGGCGAGCCGTGACTTGCCCACGCCTGCCTCGCCCGACACCACGGCGAGCGAGCCGCGGCCACCCAAGCCGCGGCGGACGAGGGCACAGAGCTGGAGCCGTTCCTTCGCGCGTCCGAACAGGCGGATCGCAGCCGGCAGCTCTGGCGGCCGCTCGAGGTTCGGGCTCGCGCCGACCGCGCGCGCGAGCACAGGCCGCAGCGCTGCAACCATGCTCGCGGTCAGCTCGTCCTGCAGCGCGAGCGGATCGCCGGCCGCCCCGTCGAAGTTGCGCGCCCACAGGTGATGGCCAGTCTCGGCGTCGATCAGCTGGACGCTGACACGGAGCCGCGTGTCACTGCGGCGAACGCTGCCCTCGACGAGGAAGCGCGCCCCGAGCTCGCGGCCGAGTCGGCGAAGATCGACTGCGCGCCCGCGCCGGGCAAACGCGGTCGTCCGCGCGATCACGGCCAGATCGGGCAGCGAGGCGAGGCGTGTCGTCAGGTCCTCCACCAGGCCATCCGCGAAGCCCGACTCGAGCTCGCCGCCGCCCAGCACATCGAACGGCAGCACCGCGAGCGCCGGGGTCGTCCGGCTCGCGGGGCGCGCCGCACGCGCGGGCTCGACGGGGGTCGGACGAGCCGCCGCCAGCAGGCGATGCACGCGGACGGGCTCCGGGTAGTTGTGCAGGCGCTGCTCGCCCAGGTCCTCCTGCGCGACCCGCAGCTTGCGCGACACCAAATCGTGTACGTGACCCGAGATGCAGATCTCGCCGGACTGGGCCAGCCGTTCCAGCCGCGCCGCGACGTTCACTCCGTCGCCGTAGATGCGCTCCC
>JBIOJK010000241.1:0-2336 GCA_044450765.1 Myxococcota bacterium
ACTGAAGCGGGGCGCACCCGGCGCGCACGCGACGACTCACCGCGGCGGTGGGCCGATCACGATCGAGCGCTCCAAGCCCTACGTCTTCGGCGAGCCCGCGCACCTGGACGCCGTCGCGACCGTGCGCAACGCGCTGCTGCGGGACCCGAAGCAGGCGACGGTGCCGCTGCGCATCGAGCCGGGTGATCTGCAGGTCTTCGACACCGACCAACAGACCGACACGACCACCGTGCTTCTGCTCGACATGAGCTGGTCGATGTCGTGGTCGGGGCGCTGGCCCGCAGCGAAGCGCGTCGCGATTGCCATGGATCAGCTGATCCGCACGCGCTACCCGCGCGACCGCTTCTTCATCGTCGGCTTCTACACGCGCGCGCGCGAGCTGACGATCCCCGAGCTGCCCGAGCTGGTCTGGAACATGGAGGACCCGTTCACGAACCTGCAGGACGGCCTGCGCGTCGCGCAGCGTCTGATCGACCGAAATCCGTCGGCGAACAAGCAGATCATCGTGATCACGGACGGCCAGCCGACCGCCTACTTCGTCGGCGACGAGCTGCGCGTCGAGTGGCCGAGCGGCGTCGGTGGGACGAGCCCTCGGGCGAACCGAGAGACGCTCGGCGAAGTGAGCCGAGTGACTCGCAAGGGCATCACGATCAACACGTTCATGCTCGACGACTCACCCGAGCTGATGCGCTTCGTGGAAGGCATGACCAAGATCAACAAGGGCCGCGCCTTCTACACCACCCCGGGTCAGATCGGCGAGTACGTCATGGTCGACTACCTCTCCCGCAAGCGCCGGAAGATCCGCTAGGCAGCGTGGCTCGGGTGCCCGCGCGATCATGAGGATTCTCCGTGTCGCCCATCCTCGCTAGCGAGGAGCTGCGCGAGCGCGGCACGGCCGAAGTGCTGGGCGCGCCGCGCGTCGTGCTCGAGCTCGGCTTCGGGCGCGGCGAGCTGCTGCTCGATCTGGCCGAGGCGGAGCCCAAGCGCGTCTTCCTCGGGGTCGAGATCCGGCGCGCGCGCGTTCTGAAGGTCGAGCGCCGCGCCGAGAAGCGCGGACTCGCGAACGTGTTCCTGCTGCACGCGCCGGCGGAGTACGCGCTCGAGCGCGTGCTCTCGCCCGGCTGCGTCGAGGAGTGTTGGATCAACTGCCCCGATCCCTGGCCGAAGAAGCGCCACTGGCGCCGGCGACTGATTCAGCCGCCGCTCGTCGCGCTGCTCGCGCGCGCACTCGCCAGCGACGCGCTCCTGCACGTCTCGACCGACCACCCCGGCTACCGCGATTGGATCGCCGGCGCTATGGCCGTGCAGACCGCCTTCGCGAACCTACACGCTCCGTCCGCCTGGTCCGACGCATCGCCGCTGCGCCGCGAGACCGCCTACGAGAGCGAGTGGCGCGCCGAAGGTCGCGCGATCGCGTACTTCGACTATCGTAGGTCGCAGTGAAGGCGCTGCTCGCACACACCCCCGACGAGCTGCGCGCCGAGTTCGCGAGCGCCGGCGCGCCCGCATTCCGCGCGTCGCAGGTCGCGCACTGGGTCTACGCAAGACACACGCGCGACTTCGCGGCGATGGCGAACCTGCCGGCGGCGCTGCGCGGAGAGCTCGGCGCCGCCTGGCGCACTCAGTCGCTCGAGCGGGTTGCGGTGCACGGTGCGGTCGACGGGACGCGCAAGCTCGTGCTCGGCACGGTCGACGGAGCGCGCATCGAGGCCGTGCTGATCCCCGAGGCGCGCCGGCAGACGCTGTGTGTCTCGTCGCAGGTGGGCTGCAGTCTCGACTGCTCCTTCTGCGCTACGGGACGCCTGGGACTCGGGCGCAATCTCCACGCCGACGAGATCGTGGACCAAGCGCTGCACGCCGCGGAGCTGCTCGATGCGGAAGGGCGAGCGCTCACCCACGTCGTGTTCATGGGCATGGGCGAGCCGCTGCTGAACTTGAAGAACGTGGTGCAGGCGATCCGCGTGCTCACCCACGGCGATGCGTTCGCGCTCGCCCCGCGACGCATCACGGTGTCGACTGCCGGCGTCGCACCGAAGATCGCGGAGCTCGGCAACGCCGTCCCCGTGCGGCTGGCCTTGTCCCTGCACGCCGCGCGCGACGAGCTGCGAGACGTGCTGGTGCCGCTGAACCGGCGCTTCCCGATCGCGGAGCTGATGGAGGCGTGCGCCGCATTTCCGCCGCCGAAGCGCGAGCGGTTGTCGTTCGAGTACACGCTGATCGCCGGCCTGAACGACTCGCCCGACGACGCGCGCGCGCTCGCCGCGCTCGCGCGCCGCGCGAACGCCAAGGTCAATCTGATTCCCCTGAACGAGCACCCCGGCACCGCGCACCGCCGG
>JBIOJK010000242.1:0-2324 GCA_044450765.1 Myxococcota bacterium
AGCGCGCGCTGGAAGGTGAGCCCGATGTCGCGATGGACCTGCATCTGGTTGATGCCGGGGAGGGTGTACTCGATCGGGTCCTCGGCGGTCTGGATGTTGATGTCGGGGCTGCGAATCTCGTTCAGGGCCGAGTAGAGCGTCATCGATTTTCCGGACCCCGTCGGTCCGACGTGCAGGATCATGCCGTAGGGGGTCTCGAGCCGCTCCTGATAGACGCGCAGGTTGCGCGCGGAGAAGCCGAGCTCGGCGAGCGGCAGCACCGCTTTTCGCTTGTCGAGGATGCGGAGCACGACCTTCTCGCCGTGGTTCATCGGTGCGGTGGAGACGCGCAGGTCGAAGTCGACGCCGCGGCTCGCGAAGCGCCTGAAGACGATGCGGCCGTCCTGCGGCAGGCGGCGCTCGACGATGTCGAGATCGGCCATGATCTTGATGCGTGAGACCAGCGGATGGATGAGCTGCGGCTGCGGGAACTGGTGCGCGACGCGCAAGATGCCGTCGACGCGATAGCGGACGACGACGTCGTTCTCGCCGGGCTCGACGTGGATGTCCGAGGCACCCATGGCGTAAGCGTTCTCGATCAACTGATTCACGAGCCGGATGATCGGGGCCGATTGCTCGTTGACCTCCTCGGTGACCTGGATCTTCTCCTCGGGCAGATCGTAGGTCGTGCTCGACCGGCTCGGTCCGCTCCCGCCGACCGCGCGTGCGACCTCGCTGACTCCCTCGTCGAAGAGCGCCAGGATCTTCGCGGGTTCGGCGACGGCCAGCTTCGGCGCCCGCCCCTCGCCGCTCACGCGCCGGAGCATTTGCACCAGCTCCCAATTGAACGGATCGCTCACGACGAACAAATGCTCGTTCGCGCTCTCGGTCAGGGCGACCACGAGGTTGGTCTTGCAGAACGGGGTCGGCAGGACGCCGAGGGCGACGCGATCGGAGATGAGCAGCGCCTGGTAGGGCAGCTTCATGAAATCCGCGATCAGGCGCGCGATCCTCTGCGGTGGCACCGGAAGGTCCTGCGTCGCGTACAGCTCCAGCGGCGTCAGCAGGGCGACGCGCTCCTGTTGCGCGGCCGTGAGGCCGGCGCTCTTCGCGAAGCTCTCCTTGAAGAGATCCCAGTCCGAGGCCGGGGCGCTGCGTTTCGGCGCGGCGTCCTGGCGCAGCTCCTGCCACCAGGCGTTCGTCTTGACGTGCGTCGCGACCTTCGCGAGCAGCGTCTCCTGAACGAGCGGCTTGGTGAGCGTGTCGACGGCGCCGAGCGCGACGGCGCGGGCGCGATCGGCCGGGGCGTCGGCGGTGTCGAGCAGGATCACGGGCAAGTACGACAGCTCCTTGCTCTGTTGGAGCTTGGCGCAGATCGCGTAGCCGTCCATCTCCGGCATCTCGACATCGAGGAGGAGGAGGTCGGGGCGCGTGATCGAGATGATGCGGAGCGCGCTCTTGCTGCTCTCCGCCAGCATCACTTCGTAGCCGGCGTCGGCGAGAATGATGTCGGTGATGGTGAGCGAGTCGCTGTCGTGGTCGACGACGAGCACGATCGCCGGGGCGCCGGCGAGTGGCGCGGCCTCGGGGCTCCCTGCCGTCATCGGTTCTTCCAGGCGGTCGACTCCTATGTGGTGATGGCAACGACCCGAGCTGGAGGCAATCGCGGGCCTGTTCGTTCTATCGGCAGCTTTGTGATGCTGCTTGATCCTCGGCAGCGCCTTTTGTGAACACCTGTCAGAACGTTGACCGCGGCGCCGTGAACGTCCGCGCGCAGGCGGGAGAATGCCGCGGCAAGACGATCGCCGCGGCCCGTCGTGCCGCAGGCTTGCCAGGCACGCGCGTTGCTCTGTCCGACACGTATGACGACCGGCACCCCTGCGCCCGACAGCATCGCGCGCGACGACTTCCGCGCGGTCTTCGACCACGTCGCCGAGACCTGTGATCTGCCGCCGATGCCCGCCGCGGCCGCGCGGGCGCTCCGGCTCGCGCGCGACCCCAACACCACGACCGAAGCGCTCGCCAAGGTGGTCCGCACCGATCCGGCGCTCGCGGCACGGGTGCTCACCATGTCGCGCTCGGTGCTGTACCTGCGGCAGGCGCCGCCGCGCAGTCTCCACGATGCGATCATCACCGTCGGGTTTCAGGGACTGCGACGCATCTTGATTGCGGCATCGGTGCGTTGGGCCTACAGCGCCAACGACAAGGTCGCACACAGCCTCTGGGCGCACTCGCTCGCGACGGCGCTCGCCGCCGACGAGCTGGCCAAGCTCAGCGGTGACTCGGTGGGACCCGGCGGCGGAGAGGCGTTCATCGCCGGATTGCTGCACGACATCGGCAAGCTC
>JBIOJK010000243.1:0-2316 GCA_044450765.1 Myxococcota bacterium
CCGGTGGCGCCCGCGCGGCTCGGCGCGAAGCCGAGGGCGGCAGTGAGTGCGAGAGCGGCTGCGGTCGTGCGGATCAGCTTGCGCATCGAATCCTCCTGCCGGACGACTTCGCGCCGCGGCGTCACCGGACTCCATCGGCGCAGCGCATCTGAACTTGACGGCGAGAAACGCGGCGGCTCAGAGCGCGACCGCATCCCCCGCCCGGTACACCGCACGGAGCGCAAGGTCGGGTCCGAGCGCGAGCAAGTCCGCGTCGGCTCCCGCGACGAGACAGCCCTTCTTCCCCGCCAGGCCGAGCACGGCGGCAGGAACTTCGCTCGCCATGCGCGCTGCAGTCGCGAGCGGCAGGCCCGCGAGCCGGACCGCCGCGCGCACCGCGTCGAGCAGCGTGATCGCGCTTCCGGCGAGGCTCTCGCCGGCGATCGCGAGTCCCCCCGGGCGGATCTCGGCGTCGAGGCCGCCGATTCGGTAGCGGCCCGGCGGCATGCCGGCGGCGGGCGTCGCGTCCGAGACCAGCGCGATCGCGTCCGGCCCGCGCAGCTCGACCAGCGCGCGGGCGAGCTCCGGATGCAGGTGGTGGCCGTCGAGGATCACGCTGCCGCGCAGCCGCCGCTCGACCAGAAACGCTCCCACGAGATTCGGCTCGGACACGCGTCGGCCCAGGGCCGGATCCAGCACGCGGGCCGGCCAGTCACTCGCGTTCCCGACATGAGTCACGAACGAGAGGCCGCGCTCGACGGCCGCCCGCACCTGGGCGAGGGTCGCCCGCGAGTGGCCCGCCGCGACCACCGCGCCGCCGCGTGCGAAGCGCTCCACCGCGTCGAGCGCGCCGTTCCGCTCGGGCGCGAGCGTCACCATGCGCAGCGCTCCCTCGGCGACGTCGAGCACGCGCGCGACACGCTCTGGTGTCGGGTCGCAGAGCTGCGCGCCGTCGTGGGCGCCGCGCTTCGCCTCCACCAGGAACGGCCCTTCGAGGTGGACGCCCACGAGCGGCCCGCCCGCCGAGACGTCGGCCAGAAGGCGCGCGAGCGCGCCCTCCAGGTGGTCGAGCGGCGCGCTCACCAAGGTCGCGAGCAGGCTGGTCGTGCCGGCGCGCAGGTGGAAGTCGGTCGCGCGCGCGCGCGCCGCCGGATCCGCATCGTCGTAGGCGGCGCCGGCGCCGCCGTTCACCTGCAGGTCCACGAGGCCCGGGACGAGCGTCGCATTCTCGTGTCGCAGGTCGCCCGAGCGCGGGTCGACGCCCGCCTCGACTGACTCGATCCGGCCGCCGGCGCAGCGCACGCGCACGCGCGCCGCCTCGCCCTCCGGCAGGAGCGCGCGCGCCGCCCAGACCGAGAGCGCGCTCACCCTTTGACGAGCGCGAGCATCGCGTCGGTCGCCACGGCGATGCAGGCGTCCATGTTCTTGTCGATGTCGAGCTCCGCCGGCCCCGGCCACGGCGCGCGGTCGGAGACGACGCAGATGCAGCCCGCCTCGAGCCCGAAGAGCGACGCGAGAGTCAGCAGGATCCCGCTCTCCATCTCGCAGTTCTGCACCCGGGCGTCGCGCATCTGGGCGATGCGGCTCGCGAGCTCCGGCGGGCGATAGCCGCCGAAGCTCATGCTCTCGATGGCGCCGCCGGCGCCGAGCACCGCGTTGCGCGCGTAGAACGCGTCGAGTGACCAAGTGAGTCCCACCGCGTGTCTCACGCCGCGCGCACGCGCCGCCGCGACCAGGGCGCCGACCACCTGCCAGCTCGCGACCGCCGGGTACTCCGGCAGCACGTAGCTGCGCGACGTCCCGTCGTCGCGCACCGCGCCGCTGGTGATCACCAGATCGCCGAGCCCGAGACTCGGCTGCAGTCCGCCGCTGTTCCCCACGCGGATCAGCCGCCGCGCCCCGATCTTCGCCAGCTCCTCCACCAGGATCGCCGTGCTCGGCGCGCCGATCCCCGTCGACGCGGCCGCAAGCCCCACGCCGTCGCGCTCGCCGACCGCGATGCGGTACTCGCGCAGATTCAGAATCTCGCGCGCATTCGACCAGCCCTTCGCGATCCGCGGCACGCGCGCGGGATCTCCGCACAGCAGCACGTTCTCGCCGACGGCGCCGCGCCGCAGCCCGGTGATCGGCTGACCTGGCTCCTCGCTCATCCCCCCACGATCCTCCGCGCGAGCCTCCGCCGGAGACGCGGACCCCGCCGTTGACTCGACGCGCGCTCCCACCTACAGTGCGCGCCGTTCCGGCGGTCCCTTCGTCTAGAGGCCTAGGATATCAGGTTCTCACCCTGGAGACACGGGTTCAAATCCCGTAGGGACCACCAAGAGTTGCCCGCTTCGA
>JBIOJK010000244.1:0-2236 GCA_044450765.1 Myxococcota bacterium
GATGATCTCGGGCCCCCACTGGCGCCGGTCCTCGACTCTCTCGAGCCGGGTCGCCACCGGCTCGACCTCTTTGTCGATGAACTCGCGCACCCGGTTGCGCAGCTCGACGATTTCGGACGGCAGGCTGAAGTCGATCGCCATGGGGTCTCCTTTTGCGGGCCATCGTAAACGTTTACACTGGCGAACTGCAAATGAAAGCCACCTTGCACGACGTCGCCGAACGCGCCCAGGTCTCGATCGCGACCGCCTCTCGCGCGCTGAACGGCCTGCCGGTCGCGGAGCCCAACCTCTCGCGAGTGATTCGCGCGGCGAAGGAGCTGGCCTACGTCGCGAACGAGGCGGCGCGCGGCCTGCGCAGCGATCGGACCTTGACCATCGGCCTGATCTTTCCACGGCTGCGGGCGCACGCGGGGCTCGAGCTGCTCGACGCCATGGCCGGAGCCGTCGAAGACCGGGGCTACAGCCTGCTCGTGTCGACCGCGCGCGGCGACGGGGCGCGCTACGACCTGCTGATGCGCCGGTTTCTCGAGCGCCGCGTCGACGCGCTGATCTGCGTCCACCCGACCGGCGGCGGCGAGATGCTCGACGCCTATCGCGCGGCGGAGATCCCCGTGCTCGCGCTCTACGCGCGCCCCGGGGCGTTCAAGCGCCTGCCCGTGGTGACTCCCTCGCTGTCGGGGGCCGCGACCGATCTGGCGACGCGCCTGGTCGAGCTCGGGCACCGGCGCGTCGCCCTGGTCTCGCGCCCGGAGCGCCTCGGGCCGATGTCGGCGGTCTGCTCGGCGCTCAAGAAGCTGGGAGTCACTCTCGACCGACACACCGCCGGGCCCGACCCGCGCGAGGCGCGTGCGATCCTGCGCACGCTCGTGTCGCGCCGGGAGCCGCCCACCGCCGTCGTCGCGTACTACCGCCAAGCGGTGCAGATCATGGGCGCGTGCCGCGAGCTGCGGGTCGAGGTCCCCGAACGAGTCTCGCTGGTCTCGATCAGCGATCACACCGCCGAGAGCTTCCCCGCCCGCAAGCCGTTCTCCGCGCTGGTCGTGGAGCCGGATCCGCTCGGCGTCGCCGCGGGCGAGGCGGTGCTCACCTGGCTGGAAGGAACGTCGCCGCCGAGCGAGACGCGCGTCGAGGCGGGCACCTGGATCGAGCGCGCGACGACGGCCCGCGCCGCCGTCTGATGCGAGTCACACGCGGCTCTGGAACAGCCAGACCGCGAACGCGATCCCGAGCCAGAGATCCGGGCTTCCGGCGGCGACCGCGGCGAGAGGGAGCTCGCCGAGCGCCCAGTAACTCGCGAGGGTCGCGAAGAACGCGAGCTTGCCCGCGGCGCCCAGCGCGATGAAGAAGCGCGGCGCCCGGGCCCGGTGCGCACACCAGCCGTAGCCGACGCCGAACAGCCCGATGAACTCCGCGATCGTCCAGCGGTAGAGCGGGTGGATCTCGGCGGGGAGGCCGGCGAGACCGAGCGCGAGCGGCGAGAGCGGCGAGAACACGAACGCCCCGAACAGATTCAGCAGCGTCGTCAGCCAGAGCGCCGCGACCATCCAGCGCGGGAGAGGCCGCTCAGTCAGTCGGCGCCCCGCCCGCGGGGCGGCGCGCGATCGCGCGCGCGAGGAAGCGGTCGCCGCGCCACTCTTCGCTGTAGCCGACGAGCGCGAGCCCGGCGCACAGCGCGCGGAGCTCGTTCGGCTCGAGCAAGAAGCGCGCGCCCGGGCTCGCATGCCGCTCGAGATTGCGCACGGTCGCGATCTCGCACACGAGCACGCCGCCGGGAGTCAGTCGCGCGCGGAGCGGGGGGAACAGGTCGCGCTGCAGATAGTGGAAGCAGCTGATCGCGGCGAGCGGGCCATCGGGCAGCGGCTCGCGCTCCAGGTCGAGCTCCCGCGTCTCGAGCGCGACACCCGCGCGCGCCGCGGCCTCGCGCGCGAGCCGCAATGCGACCGGAGACAAGTCGACGGCCACGGACTCGAGGCCGCGGGCCGCCCAGAACAGCGCGAGCCGTCCGCTGCCGGACGCGACGTCGAGCGCGCGGCCCGCGCGCGGCAGCTCGGCGTCGAACTCTGCGAGCCAGTCCGGCGCGGAGCCGGCGCCGTGCGCTCCCGCGGAGTGAGTCGCATCCCAGCGCGCGCGGTCGCCCTCGGCCACCGGCGCTAGCGGCCCTTCCAGACCGGCTTGCGCTTCTCGCCGAACGCGCGCGCGGCCTCGCGCGCGTCCTCGGTCGCGCGCAGCGGGCGGC
>JBIOJK010000245.1:0-2230 GCA_044450765.1 Myxococcota bacterium
ATGCTGGCGCGCACCGAGGAGCGGATGCTGCACGGCGAGAAGCTGTCGGCGAAGCAGGGGATCCAGTGGACGTTCTCGGAGGCGGCGCTGGCGCTCTACCAGTGCAAGCTGATGGTGCTGCACTCGGCGTATCTGATCGAGACGAAGCAGGCGTTCCGGCAGGAGGTGTCGATGACGAAGTACTTCGTCGCGAACACGCTGTGGAAGGTGCTGGACCAGGCGATCCAGGTGCACGGGGCGCTGGGTTACTCGAGTGACACGCCGCTGGAGCAGATGATGAAGAACGCGCGCTCGGCGCGGCTGGTCGACGGGGCGGACGAGGTGCACCTGACGCAGATCGCGAAGCACGTGCTCGACGCGTGGCGGTCCGAGGGCTCGAGCCGGCGCGCCACCGGCCTGGGGCTGCTGTTCTGAACGTCCTGTTCCTGTCCGAGGGCGCCCAGGTCGGCGGTGCGGAGGCGGACATCCTGCGCCTCGCGGAAGAGCTGCGCGCGCGGGGGCACGGCGCGGTGATCGGCGCGTTCGGAGAGCCGTTCCTGCGCGAGGCGCGCGCGCACGGACACAGAACGCTGTCGGTGCCGCGGGGCGTGCGGCTGATCGCGGGAATGCGCGCGATCGCGCGCGCCGCGCGCGAGCACGCGATCGACGTGGTGAACGCGCAGTCGCTGCGCATGACCGCGCTGGCGGGCGGGGCGCGGCGCCTGCGGCTCTTGCGCGCCGGGCTCGTGACGACGATCCACAACGTGGCGGACCGGAGCAACGACCGTTTCGCGAAGCCGATCCTGGGCTGGCTGCCCGACGAGCTGGTGTTCGTCTCGCGTTTCGAGCGCTCGCGGCTGGCGGAGCTCTGGGGCAGCGAGCGCGGCGAGGTCATCTACTCCGGCGTCGAGCTGCCCGCGCCGGGCAGCCTGGAGCCGCTCGATCTGACGACACTACACGGTGTACCGCCGGACGCGCGCGTGCTCGGTTATGTGGGCCGGCTCGCACCCGAAAAAGCGGTGGGCGACGCGATCGCCGCGCTGCCCCGCCTTCCCGAAGACGTCGTCCTGTGCATCGTCGGCGAAGGGCCGGAGGAAGGCGCGCTGCGCGCCGAGACACACCGCCGCAACCTCGAGCGGCGCGTCGTCTTCGCCGGCTTCTCGCGCGAGGTCGGCCGCTACATGGCGAGCTTCGTCGGCCTCGTGTTGCCGTCGCGGCGCGAGGCGCTGCCGGTCGTGCTGCGCGAGGCGGCCGCGATCGGCCTGCCGGTGGTCGCGGCCGACGTCGGCGGCGTGCGCGAGATCGTGGTGCCGCGGGAGACCGGGCTCCTGTATCCGTCCGGCGACGTCGACGGGCTGGTGCGCGCGATCCGCTCGCTGCTCGACGACCCGTCGCGCGCCGCGACCATGGGCTGCGCGGCGCGCGAGCGCGTGGCGCGTCTGTTCGATCCGAAACACTGGGCCGACGAGACCGAAGCATTGCTCGCGCGCGTCGCGAGGGGAGCCTGAGTTGGACTACCAAGAGATCCAGTATTCCGTCGCCGAGCGCGTTCTCACGCTGACTCTGCACCGCCCGGAGAAGCTGAACGCGTTCACGGGCCGCATGCTGGCGGAGCTGCTCGACGCGCTCGACCGCGCCGACGCGGACGACGACGTGCGCGCGATCATCGTCACGGGCAGCGGCCGCGCGTTCTGCGCGGGCGCCGATCTGTCGAGCGGCTCGGGCGCGTTCGACGCGCGCGCGGGCGCCGAGAGCGTCGGCATCGAGCGGCAGCGCGACGGTGGCGGGCGACTCACCCTGCGCATCTACGACTGCAAGAAGCCGATCATCGCGGCGATCAACGGGCCGGCGGTCGGCGTCGGAGTCACCATGACCCTGCCGATGGACGTGCGCATGGCCTCGCAGGACGCGCGCTTCGGCTTCGTGTTCGCTCGCCGCGGGATCTGCCTCGAGGCGGCGTCTAGCTGGTTCCTGCCGCGCGTCGTCGGGGTTTCGCGCGCGCTCGAGTGGGCCTACAGCGGGCGAGTATTTCCCGCGAGCGAGGCGCTCGCAGCCGGACTCGTGCGCAGCCTGCACGCGCCGAACGAGCTGCTGCCGGCGGCGCGCGAGCTCGCGCGCGAGATCGCGGAGAACACGTCCGCGATCTCGGCCGCGATGACTCGCCAGCACGTCTGGAAGATGCTCGGCGCCGACCACCCGATGGAGGCGCACAAGCTCGACTCGCGCGCGATCCGCGCGCTCGGTCAGAGCG
>JBIOJK010000246.1:0-2146 GCA_044450765.1 Myxococcota bacterium
CGAGCGAGGGTTTGGGAAGTAGGCGCGATGTCGTGACTCGGGAGCTCCGCCGCGAGGCCGTCCTCGCGGCGGAGGCGCAAGCGGAGCGCGCAGCGAGGCGGAGCCGAGCGAAGTTTAATCGGGTACGCTGCGCTCCGCCGTGGGAAGAGAGATCAGCGCGCGGGAGTTCGTCGAGCGGATGACCTTGCCCGTGTGGCAGGCGACCGCGGCGGTGCGCTGGCTCGAGGGGCGCGTGCGCAACCGGCCGAAGTCGGACGAGTCGACCGCCGAGAAGGCCGCGCTCACGGACGGTGACTGCGTCTCTCAGGAGATCCTGCTGGTGGCCCTGCGCGCGCAGTTTCCATGGGTGTCGGTGTTCGTCGAGGAGGACACCCCCAGCGCCGAAGCCTTTGCCGCGAACCGCTCGGCCGAGACGGTGGTGATCGATCCGATCGACGGCACGGCGCGCTATCTGCGCGGCGACGGCCCCTACGCGATCCTGGTCGGGCTGGAGCGCAGCGGCCGCGTCGAAGCGGCGCTCGTCGCCGTGCCGCAGTTCGGCGTGGTGGTGCGCGCTACGCGCGGCGGTGGCGCCGAGATCGCGCGCGCGGGCGGCGACTTCGCGCCGGTGCGCGCGGAGCGCCGTGGCCCGCAGCTCCTGGTCTCGCACGGACTGCCGCAGGAGGTGCGCGCGCGCGCGAACGCCGCGCTGTGGAAGCCGATCGTCGCCGCGGGCGCCGCGATCGGGATCGCTCCGCTGCTCGAGGGCGTCGGCGGAGGCGTGCGCATCTCCGCCGAGTCACAGGGCCTGTCGCGGCGCGCCTGGATCGCGGGCTTGGCGACGACCGAGGCCGGGGGCTGCGTCGAGACACTCGATGGCGCGCTGCCCGAGCGCTTCCGGCCGGGTGTGCGCGGCGCGCTCGTCGGCGCGAACGCGCGCGACGTCGAGAAGCTGCGCGAGCTCGTGGCCTAGCCGCGGTGGTCGCAGCCGGCGAAGTCGATCTCGCGCGGGAGATCGCCGCGCAGCCCGAGCTGCTGACCCGGTTTCGCGCGCGCGAGGGCGCGCGCTCGGTCGACCTCGGCGCGCAGCTCGGCGCGCGCCGGCCCGCGGGCGTGCTGATCGCGGCGCGCGGCAGCTCGGACCACGCGGCCGTCTACGCGAAGTATCTGTTCGGCGCCCGGCTCGGCGTCCCGGTCGCGCTCGCGGCGCCCTCGCTGATCACCCTCTACGAACGCGCGCCGCAGCTCGACCGCTGGGTCGCGATCGGGATCTCGCAATCGGGCGCGTCGCCCGACGTCGTGCGCGTGATCGAGGAGGCGCGCGCGCAGGGCTGCCCGACGCTGGCGATCACCGACCGCGTCGAGTCACCGCTCGCGCGCGCGGCGCAGCACGTCGTCGCGCTGGGTCTCGGCGGCGAGCGCGCGGTGGCCGCCACGGGCTCGTTCACGACGAGCCTGTTCGCGCTCGCGCACCTGGCGTCGGGCTGGCGCGGCGAGGAAGACCCCGAGCTGGAGCGTGTTCCGCAGCTCGCGCAGCGCGCGCTCGCCGCGGCGGACTCGGCGCGCGCGCTGGCCGACGCGATCGCGCAGCACCCGGCGTGCGCCGTCGTCGGGCGCGGCTTCGGCTTTCCGGTCGCGCTGGAGTGGGCGCTCAAGCTGAAGGAGCTGGCGGGCGTCTTCGCCGAGCCGTTCTCCGCCGCGGACTACCGCCATGGGCCGATCGCGCTGGCGACCAGCGGCGCGCCGATCTTCGCGATCGAGCTGCGCGGGCCCGCCGCGGCCGACGTGCGGCGTCTGGGCGACGACCTGCGCGAGCGCGGCGGGCGCATCGTGCGCATTTCGGCGGAGAGCGACGCAGATCTGTGTCTGCCCCACTCGCCCGAGTGGCTCGCGCCGATCCCGGCCGCAATCGCGGGGCAGCTGCTCGGCTACTGGCTTGCGCGCGCGCGTGGCCGAGATCCCGATCGACCCAAGGGCCTGCGCAAGATCACCCGCACGCTCTGAGTCAGTTGAACGCCAGCCGGAGTCCCGCGCGCGGCCACGGCAGCGCGACGAGCTTCCCCGTGGCGCTCAAGGTCACGTACGCGGTGCGGAGGTCCTTCCCGCCGAAGCAGATGTTGGTCGTCAGCGGGTCGGGCATCGGCACGTGCTCGAGCTTCGAGCCGTC
>JBIOJK010000247.1:0-2084 GCA_044450765.1 Myxococcota bacterium
CGGCCCGGCCTCGATGAAGTGCTTCACCACCCGGCGACGCGGAAATGTGTAGAGGGGGTCGGCGTTGCGGTGAATGCCCGCGTGGTGCGCGAGCGCGGGCCGCGGCGTCGGCCGCGCCAGCGGCGGGTCGAGCTGCCATGCGGCCACGAGCCCCGACGTGCGCTCGCTGAACGGCAGCGCGCGCTGCATGTGAGTGGTGCTGCGCACCTCGTGGCTCCAGTCGATGACTCGGCCGCCCGCGTCGAGGCTCGCCTCTAGATCGACGAGCATGGCCGGGCCGTAGGGCTCCCACGCGTGCTCGTCCTCGCGGCTCCACTGCAGGTGCACCGGCCGCCCCGGGAGCGCGCGCGCGACCAGCGCCGCGTCGAGCGCGACGTCGTCGGCGCCGTTGTGCCCGTAGCAGCCGGGGCCCGCGACGTGGACCAGGCGCACGCGCTCGGGCGGCATTCGCAGTGCCTGCGCGAGCGCGGCGCGCAGCACCGAAACGCCCTGCGAGTGAGTCCACACCGTGAGCGCGCCGGCGACCTCGTGCGCGACCGCGGCCGACGGCCCGATCGAGCCGTGCATCTGGAACGGCCGCGTGTAGCTCGCGCGCAGGGTCCGAGCGACACCGAGCGGTGTCGCGTGCGGCGGCACCGGCTCGTCGACCGCCGTGCCGTCGACGACCGGAAAGCTCCGCGTCGGCGCCGCGCGCATGCGCGCGAAGAGCTCGGCCTGGAGCGGCAGCTCCGCCGCGCCTTCCCAGCGCGCATCGCGGCGCAGCTGGTCCGCCGCGGAGATCGCCTGCGCCGCGGTCTCGGCCGCGACCGCGAGGAAGCTCCCGTCGCGCACGAGCGCGGCGAAGCCGGGCATGAGGCGCACCGCGTTCTCGTCCAGCGAAGTGAGTCGCGCGCCGGCGGAGGGCGCGCGCACGACGCGCGCGTGCAGCATGCCGGGCAGACGCAGATCCTGGACGAAGACCGTTCCGCCGGTGACCAGCGCCTCCATCCCGATCCGCGCGCCCGGCCGTCCGAGGATCCGGTATTCCGCCCGCGGCTTCGGGCGCGCGCTGCCAGTCACTTTGCGCTCGAAGCGCTTGCCGCCGAAGAGCTCGAACCAGCTCGTCTTGCGCTCGATCCCCGGCGCGCGCACGGCGCCGTCCTCGACCTCCAGCGCGAGCGCGGGCACACCGAGCTCGGCGGCGGCGAGCGAGAGCAGGTGCTGTCTCGCCTCCGCGGCGGCCAGCCGCAGCGCGGTTCCGCTCTCTTCGAGCGAGTTGCTCCCCACGGTGTAGAGCTCGTTCGGCCCGTCCGCGGTGTCGGCCGTCCGCACGCGAACGCGCGCGAGCGACACGTCGAGCTCCTCGGCCGCGATGCGCGCGAGCGCGGTCACGATGCCCTGCCCGAGCTCCACCTTGCCGGTGTAGACGGTCACCGTGCCGTCGGCGCCGATCCGCAGCCAGGTGTCGAGGTCCGGATTGCGCTGCAGGCTGGGCGGAATCACGCGCGCGCCAGCTCGTCGGCGGCGCGCCGCACGGCGCGCAGCATGCGCGCGTGAGTGCCGCAGCGACACAGATGTTTCGAGAGCGCGGCGCGGATCTGCGACTCACTGGGCGCGGGTTTTTCGTCGAGCAGCGCCTTCACCGCGATCACGATCCCGGGCACGCAGTACCCGCACTGAGCCGCCTGCTCGGCGACGAAGGCGCGCTGCACGGGATCGAGCTCGCCGCTCGCGGCGAGGCCCTCCACCGTCGTGATCGCGCGCCCGGCGAACGCCGACAGGGGAGTCGCGCAGGAGAGCACCGCGCGCCCGTCGCACAGCACCGCGCAGGCGCCGCACTGTTCGAGACCGCAGCCGTACTTCGCGCCAGTGAGTCCCAGCTGATCGCGCAGCACCCAGAGCAGCGGCGTCGCCGGGTCCACGTCGATCTCGCGCAGCTCGCCATTCACGCGCAATTCCATCGCGGTGATCGTATCACCGCACGGTGGCCGCGGCGCTGCTCGTCAGGTCGCGCGCTCCTCGCGCACGAAGAGCATCCCGACCAGACCGAGCCCCAGGAAGATCAGGATCGACGCGAAGCCGGCGCGCTGACTCGCGAACGCCTC
>JBIOJK010000248.1:0-2029 GCA_044450765.1 Myxococcota bacterium
CATCCGCTTCGGCCGGCCCGACATCGTGAAGCGCTTCCAGCGCAGCGGCCGCACGGGGTTCTACTTCGCGGTGATTCGCGAGGGCGAGGTCGGCGCGGGCGACCCGATCGAGCTCGTCGAGGCGGCCGGCGACCGGATCCCCGTCGCCGACGCGTTTCGCGCCGCGACCGATCGAGCCGCGGATCGCGATCTGTTGCGGCGGCTCAGCGAGCTGCCCGCACTCGCAGAAGGCTGGCGCGAAGAGTTCCGCGCGCGGCTTAGCGGGTGAAGGCGAGACGGCCTGAGTCGTGGCGGCGCCCATGGTAGCCTGAGGGATGGCGACGCGGATTTCGAAGCTCGCGCTTGGCGCGCTCGCGGCGACTCACCTGGTCGCCACGCTCTGGCACTCGGGCGCGCACAGCGAGCTCGCGATCGGGCTTCCGCCGCTCAAGCTCGCCTACGCATATGCGGTGATCGTGATCGCGCCGCCGGTCGCGGCCGCGCTGCTGTGGACGCGCTTCGAGACCGCGGCGCTCTGGCTCTTCACGCTCGCGATGCTCGGGTCGCTCCTCTTCGCGACCTACCACCACTACATTCTGGTGTCGCCGGACAACATCGCGCACCTGCCTGACGGCTCGGACGCGGCGCACGCGCGCTTCGTCGAGAGCGCGGGAATCTCCGCGCTGCTCGAGCTCGGATCCGCCCTGTACGGCGGGTACGTGCTCGGCGGAACGAGGCGCGGAGCGTGAGCGAGCGCCGCTTCTCGCTCGCTCAGGCGAACGTCGCGCACATGCGCGCGCCGCTCGAGGACCCGCCTATGGACGGATTCCGCTCGCAGCTCGAGCGCATCAACGCGCTCGCGGATCGCAGCCCGGGCTTCGTCTGGCGTCTGCAGTCGGACGCGGGCGACGCGACCGCCATCCGAGCCTTCGACGACCCGCTGATCCTCTTCAACATGTCGGTCTGGGAGTCACTCGAAGGGCTACACGCCTACGTGTACAGGAGCGATCACGTCCAACCGCTGCGCGCGCGGCGCGAGTGGTTCCGCCCGATGCCGGGGCCGAGCCTCGTGCTCTGGTGGATTCCCGCGCGGCACACGCCGACCGTCGAGGAGGCGCGCGCGAAGCTCGACGCGCTCCGCCGAGGCGGCCCCGGCCCGCAGGCGTTCACGTTCCGCCAGCCGTTCCCCACGCCGGGCGCGCCGCCGTCGCGAGCGCCCGAGGTCGACGCCGAGTTCTGCGCGGGCAGCTCGGCTTGAGCGGCGAAGTCACTCTCGCCCGCGCGTCGTCGGCCGATGCGCCCCTGCTCGCGAATCTGCTCGAGCTCTACGTGCACGACCTCAGCGAGACGTTCCAGCTCGCGCCCGGCGAAGATGGCCGCTTCGGCTACGAAAAGCTGCCGCTCTACTGGTCCGAGCCCGAGCGCCGCTTCCCCTTCCTGATCCGCTTTCGCGGGCGAATCGCCGGCTTCGCGCTCGTGACTCGCGGCTCGCCGATGAGCGACGACCCGGAGGTGCTCGACGTCGCCGAGTTCTTCGTGGTGCGCGGCTACCGGCGTTTTGGAGTCGGGCGCGCCGCCGCTCTGCAGCTCTGGAACGAGCGGCCGGGCCCGTGGATCGTGCGTGTGTCCGAGGGCAACCGCGCTGGGATTCCGTTCTGGGAGGCCGCGGTGCGCGAGCACACGAGCGGCGCGTTCAGCACGAGTCAGCGGACCGGGAGCCCGCACCCCTGGCGCGTCTTCACGTTCAAGACCGGGTCCTGACACTCACCGAGCAGGAGGCGAGCATGAGCGTCCAGAAGAAGCACATCAGCCCGAGCGGCCTGTTCTCGACCAAAGGTCTGGGATTCACGCACGTCGTGACTTCCGCGCCCGGGACCACGATCCACGTCTCGGGTCAGACGGCGTGGAGTGCGGAGCGCAAGCTCGTCGGCGGGAGTGACCTGCGCCTGCAGGCGGAGGCTGCGCTCGGGAATCTGCGCACCGCACTGGCCGCGGCCGGGGCGACGCCGGCCGACGTCGTTTCGACGCGCGTCTACGTCGTGAACTACAA
>JBIOJK010000249.1:0-2021 GCA_044450765.1 Myxococcota bacterium
TCGACATGGCGATGCGGCTCAGCCCGCTCGACCCGCTCTACTACGCCATGCAGGCGACGCGCGCGTTCACGCACCTGGCGCTCGGCGAGGACGCGGAGGCGGCGCTGTGGGCCGAGCGCGGCGCGCGCTCGCCGGGCGCTCACGTGCTGATCGCGATGATCGCCGCGGCGGCGCACGCGCTCCACGGCGACGCCGAGGCCGCCTCCTTCTGGGCGCGCAACGTGCGCGAGCGCAACGCCGCGCTCACCCGCGACGACTTCGTCCGCGCCTTCCCGATGAAGTCCGACGCGATGCGGACGCGCGTGCTCGAGGCGCTGGCAAAATTCGGGTTGTGAGTCGCGGCCGCGCGGCGGCGCGGACTCCGCCACGATCGTGCGGTGCTAACCTCTGGGCTCGGGCGCCGCAGTCGACCAGACGACCACCGCCTCGGTCCGCGCCCGCGGGAAAGAGGCGATCTTGAAGTCGGCCGCAGTCCGCGCCTTCATTGCACGAGCGATCCGGCGCAAGTCGCGCGGCTCCCCTTGGAACTCCGAAGAGCTGATCCGCGAGGAACTCTTCAGCGCCGAGCGCCTGGAGCAGCACGGCGAGAGCCTCGCGCTGGCGCAACGAGTCACCGACCGGCCTCGAGCGGCCTACCCGCTCCGCCGCCGTCTCGCGGACAACAGTCGAGTGCTCCTTCGCGCGTACCACTCGACCGCCCTCGTCATCGACCAAGGTCACCCGATCACGCCCGCGGCCGAGTGGCTGGTCGACAACTTCCACGTCGTCGAGGACCAGATCCTCGAGATCCGCGACGATCTGCCGCCGGGTTACTACCGGCAGCTGCCCAAGTTGGCGGATGGACCGCTCGCTGGCTATCCGCGTGTCTTCGGCATCGCGTGGGCCTTCGTGGCTCACACCGACAGCCGCTTCGACCCCGAGCTGCTGTGCCGCTTCGTGCGCGCATACCAGCGCGTTCAGCCCCTCACGATCGGCGAGCTCTGGGCCGTCGCGATCACGCTGCGCATCGCCCTCGTCGAGAATCTGCGGCGGGCGGCGGAGCGGATCGAGCGCGGCCGGGAAGCCCGCGCCCAGGCCGACGAGGTGGCGAACCGGCTGCTGGGCGTCGGCGGTCACGGCGCAGAGCCGCTCGCGGAAGTCGTGCGCGCCTACGGGGAGGCTCCGCTGCCGCGGACGTTCGCGGTTCAGCTCGTGCAACGGCTTCGGGACCAGGATCCACGAGTCACTCCGGCATTGCAGTGGCTGGAGGAGCGACTCGCCGCGCAGGCGACGTCCGCGGAGGAGATCGTGCGCAGCGAGTTTCAGCGTCAGGGCACGCTGAACGTGACGGTCCGCAACGCGATCACGAGCCTGCGCCTCGTCTCCGCAATCGACTGGGCGGACCTCTTCGAGAGCATCAGCCTGGTCGACGACGCGCTGCGCGCCGAGAGTGACTTCGCGCAGATGGATTTCGCGACCCGCGACCGCTATCGCGCCGCGATCGAGGAGCTCGCCCGCGGCTGCGAGCGCACGGAGCTCGAAATCGCGAAGAGCGCGCTTCTCGCTGCGCGCGCCGCGCGCGCGCGCAGCGAGACCCCCGCAGCCGAGACACTCGAACGCGAACGCGATCCGGGCTACTACCTGATCGCGGGCGGACGGCGGGGCTTCGAGGCCTCGCTCGCGTTTCGCGCGCCCCTGCACAGCTGGATCGGCCGCGTCGGCGCGGCCGCGGGAATCCGCGGGTATCTCCTCGGCATCGCGCTCATCAGCGGTCTCCTGCTCGGCCTGGCCTTGCTGTTGACCGATGCGCCGCTCGTCGGCTGGCAGCTCCGCGTCCTGGCGCTTCTGGGCGCAATCCCCGCGATCGAAGTCGCCGTGGCGCTCGTGAATCGCGGCGCAATGAATCGCTTCAGCGCGCGAGTCCTCCCGGGCCTCGAGCTTCGCGACGGAATTCCCCCGAGTCTGCGCACGGTCGTCGTCGTGCCGACCCTGCTCACGACGCCCTCCGCGGTCGAGGAGCAGATCGGGCGCCTCGGCGTCCA
>JBIOJK010000250.1:0-1978 GCA_044450765.1 Myxococcota bacterium
CTCGGCGTGCCGAGCGCGCAGGCGCCCGAGCTGGTGAGATACTCCAGGCTCAACAGGTCGAGCGCGCCGCTCTCATCGACCTTCGCGAGCTCGGCCGCGTACGCGTAGTTCCCGAGCTCCCGCTTCGTCTCGGCCATCCACTTCGCGAGCGAGCCGATCAAGCGCGCGCCCGCCTTCGGGTACCACTCGAAGGACTCGCGGCCGACCTGCCACGCCTCCTCGCGCGTGGGCGCGCAGAGAGTCATGGTGAACGTCGCGGCCTGCTCGTGGACCCACTTGCCGAGCGGCGCCTTGCAGCGCGCGATCGCCGCGCGGTAGAGGTCGATCTTGCGCTTGACCTCGGCGGGCGGCACACCGACCGCGAACGAGCAGAGACCGACGCCGAGCTCGCCCATCTGGGCGTGCCCTTCGTCCGAGGACGTCGCGCCCCAGATCGGCGGGTGCGGTGACTGGTAGGGCTTCGGCAGCACCCGGCGCCTGGGCATGCGCCAGTGTCTGCCCTCGAAGGCGTACTCGTCGTTCGTCCAGCACCCGACGACGTGCTGGATCGCCTCCTGCCACATCGCGCGCGTCTCGCGCGGGTCGACGTCGAAGCCCTCGAGCTCGGGCCGCGTCGACGAGCGCCCGGTGCCGAAGTCCACGCGGCCGTCGGAGATCAGATCGAGCACGGCGACTGACTCCGCGGTCCGCACCGGATGGTTGTACGGCTTGGGCATGAGTCTCACGCCGTAGCCGAGCCGGATGCGCTGGGTGCGCGCGGCGATCGCGCCGTACAGCACTTCCGGATTCGAACAGTGTGAGTACTCCTCGAGGAAGTGGTGCTCGACGGTCCAGATCGCGTCCCAGCCGCACTTCTCCGCGTGGATCGCCTGCTCGAGCGTGTCTTTGTAGGCGCGGTGCTCCGCGCCCGGCGCCCACGGGCGCGCGACCGGGATTTCGTAGAAGAGCGCGAATTTCATGAAGCGACTCCCGTAGGATAGCGGCGATCGGAGGGCAAATCGTGGCACGACTCGAGGGAAAGGTCGCGCTCGTCACGGGCGCCGCGTCGGGGATCGGGCGCGCTTGCGCCGAGCGCTTCGCGCGCGACGGCGCGACCGTGATCGGCGCCGACGTGCAGTCCGGCGCAGGCGGTGCGCGCAGCGCGCTGCTCGACGTGCGAGACGAAGCCGCGATCGCCGCGCTGGTGGCCGAGATCGCGCGCGAGCACGGCCACCTCGACGCGGTCGTCAACGCGGCCGGAGTTGCGGGCGGCGGACCGGTCCACTCACTCGACGCGACGGCCTGGGACCGCGTGCTCGACGTCAATCTCAAGGGGACGTTTCTCGTCTGCAAGCACTCACTCGCGCAGATGCTGACGCAGTCGGCGCTCGGCGCGGAGCGCGGGGCGATCGTCAACATCGCGAGCATCGAGGGGCTCGAGGGCACCGCGGGCGGCAGCGCGTACAACGCCTCGAAGGGCGGCGTCGTGCTGCTGACGAAGAATCTCGCGATCGACTACGGGCGCAGCGGCATCCGCGCCAACGCGATCTGTCCCGGCTTTATCGAGACTCCCATGCTGGAGAGCGTGCTCGGCAATCCCGTCATGGCGCCGATCCGCGACGAGATCCGGCGCGAGCACAAGCTGCGCCGCTTCGGCCGGCCCGAGGAGATCGCCGCGGTCGCGAGCTTCCTCGCGAGCGCAGACGCGTCTTTCGTCTCGGGGCAGGCGATCGCGGTCGACGGCGGATACACGGCGGGGCGCGATCCCCACATCACCGAGCTGATGGGTCTGTAGCTCGGGAGCGCCTAGTGACCGCCGAGGACGCCGGCCTCGATCAGCCGCGCCACCTCGCCCTCGCTGAAGCCGACCTCGCGCAGCACCTCGCGCGAGTGCTCGCCGAGTCCGGGCGCGGGCCGGCGAACGCGCGCCGGGGTCTCGGAGAAGTCCGCGGCGGGGCGCGGCTGGCGGATTCGCCCGGCGCGCGGGTCGTCGTACTCC
>JBIOJK010000251.1:0-1779 GCA_044450765.1 Myxococcota bacterium
CGACGCGCCCGCGCGCAAGACGCCGCGCGCGCGCCCGGTGCGCACCGACGTCACGCTGCGCGAGCAGGAGACGATCGCGCGCATGATGCGCGGCGGGAACGTGCAGGCTCAGCTCGAGCGCCGGCGCTCGATCGTCGAGCAGCAGTCGCGCGCGCAGTCGTCGCGCCGCAGAGTGACTCCGCCGCCACGCAAGCTGGCGCCGCCCAATCCGGCCAAGATCAAGCGCACGGTCAAGATCGGCCCCGAGATCAGCTTCGTCGAGTTTTCGAGCGAGACCGGAGTGAAGGTGCGCGACCTGATCCGCCGCGCGCGCACGCTCGAGCCAGAGCTCGCGAGCGAGGAGTTTCTCGAGGGCGACATCGCGACCCTGGTCGCGGAAGAGCTCGGCTTCGCGGTGCAGCGCGTCGAGTCCGAGATCGAGCGCAAGATCGCCGCGACGCGCTCACCCACGGCCGCGGAGGACGGCGAGCCGCGTCCGCCCGTCGTCACGGTCATGGGTCACGTCGACCACGGAAAGACCTCGCTGCTCGACTACATCCGCAAGGCCAAAGTGGCCGCGGGCGAGGCGGGCGGAATCACGCAGCACATCGGCGCCTATCAGGCGCACACGGCGGACGGCAGCCCCGTGACCTTCATCGACACGCCGGGTCACGCCGCGTTCTCGCAGATGCGCGCGCGCGGCGCGCAGATGACCGACCTGGTCGTGCTCGAGGACGCGGCCGACGACGGAGTCATGCCGCAGACCGTCGAGGCCATCAACCACGCGCGCGCCGCGGGCGTGCCGATCCTGGTCGCGGTCAACAAGATCGACAAGGCGGACGCGAACCCGCAGCGCGTGAGACAGGCACTGCTCGAGCACCAGCTCGTGGCCGAAGACTTCGGCGGCGACACGATCTTCGTCGACGTGTCGGCAACCAAGGGCACCGGCGTCGACAAGCTGCTCGAGATGCTCGCGCTGCAGGCGGAAGTGCTCGAGCTGCGCGCCTCGAAGAAGGGCCCGGCGCGCGGCTCCGTGCTCGAGGCGGAGCTCGACCGCGGTCGCGGTCCGCTCGCGACGGTGCTGGTGCGCGAAGGCACGCTGCGCCCGGGCGACGCGATCGTCGCCGGCAGCACCTACGGCCGCGTGCGCTCGCTGCAGGACTCCGAGGGCAACACCGTGAAGGAAGCCGGCCCCTCTACACCGGTCCGTGTCATCGGTCTCTCGGGCGTGCCGCTCGCGGGCGACGACTTCTTTGCCGCTGAGAACGAGCGCGAAGCGCGGGAGATCGTCGAGCACCGAATCACCGAAGAGAAGCAGCGGACGGTCGCCGCGAACGAGAACCCGGCGGCGGTGTCGGCCGAGGAGCTGTTCGCGAAGATCGCCGGCGAGATCGACAAGGAGCTGTTCGCGGTCGTGAAGGCCGACGTGCAGGGCACCGTCGAGGCGATTCGCGAGGCGCTGGGCAAGCTCTCGACCGAGAAGGTGAAGCTCACCGTGATCCACTCCGGGGTCGGCGGGATCAAGGAGAGCGACGTGATGCTCGCGGCGGCGTCGAAGGCCGTGATCTTCGGCTTCCACGTGCGCCCGGAGCCGGCGGCGCGCAAGCTCGCCGAGCGCGAAGGCGTCGCGGTCCGCACCTTCGACATCGTCTACGAGTTACTCGACGACGCGATCCTCTTGATGCGCGGTCTCTTGCCGCCGAAGGAGACCGAGAAGCTGCTCGGCCACGCCCTGGTGAAGGAGCTCTTTCACCAGCGCGTGGCCGAGCAGCTTCTCGGTCTCCTTCGGCGGCAGCAGAC
>JBIOJK010000252.1:0-1683 GCA_044450765.1 Myxococcota bacterium
CCGCGTTCCAGAGCTCCGGGTCGCCGGCGACGCGCGTGGCGGCGGTCGCGGGCGGCAGCGCCTCGGCGCCGGCCTCGAGAAAGGCGGCCTGAACCGAGATGCGAGTCACGTCCGAGTCAGTGACCCGAATGTCGGCCTGCGCGAGGCCCGGGAAGGTCTGCGGCGGGCGGATCACGACGCGAACCGCGTGCGTGCCCGCGTGTCCATCGAAGAAGACGTTGGGGCTGCCCACGTGAGCCGCGGCGCTGGACGCGCACAGCAGGGCGCTCGCGAGCGCGGCGCAGAGCGCCTTCACCGCCGCACCTGCCGCAGCGCGGAGCCGAGCCAGAGACCCGCGCGCGCGGACGCGACCGCGAGGAGCGCGGCGATTCCGGCGCTCGCCCAGTCCAGGTCGGGGGACACTGTCTCCCAGAACGCGCTGCGCAGCGCCGGATCGATGCGCAGAAAGAACGGCCACTCGCGACCGCCGCCCGCGAAGAGCCAGCCGTCGGCCGCGGGCGAGAGCAGAAACGGCGCGAACAGCCACTGCGCCGCGATGAACAGCGCCGTGAACGCGAGTCCCGCCTCGAGCGCCGAGAGCCAGTCGGTCGCGCGACTCACTCGGCGCGGCGCGCTGCTCACGAGCGCGTCGAGCGCGAGCGCGGGAACCACGAGCAGGAGCGGAAACGGCGGCGGCAGCAGGTGAGTGCGCGCGTTGTACACGGGGCCCGCCTCGGGTGTCCCGGGAACGAGCGGCAGCAGCCAGACCATGACTGCGATGATCGTCATGTAGGCGAGCGCGGCTGAAGTGGCCGCCGCGCGCCGCCGCAGCGCAGCCGCGTGCGCGACGAGCACGAGCGGATACGACGCGCAGCCGAGCTCGAAGAACACCGCAGAGTGTTGCCGGTTCGCGAAGCTCTGCGCCGTGGTCACGACCGAGATCATGGCGAGCAGCGCGCCCGCGGCGACGGCCGCCCGCAGCTCGCCCTCCCGCCGGCCGAGCCAGGCGATCCACGCCCCCGCGACGACCGCGAAGTAGGCCAGCGCCTTTGCGATTTGCGGCGGGTGCCAGATTCCGGCGGCGAGCCCGTAACTCGACTGCCACCAGCGGTCGAAGAGCAGCGCAGCGGCGAACGCGACCGCGCCCCACAGGCTGATCCACGCGCCGAGCGGCGCGCGCACGCGGCCGACCGCGATGCCGGCGACGCCGCTGCGCGTCGCCGCGAAGGACATCTGCAGCGCGGCGGCGAAGGCGAGCGCGACGGCGAGATAGTTCGCCGCGTGCGGCGGGCCGAGGATGCGGTCGACGCCGATCGTCGACTCCCACGCGAAGTCCCAGAGCAGCGTCAGGGGAATGCAGATCGCGCCGAGCAGCAGCACCGCGCGGATGATACCGCGCGCCGCGAGCGCGGCCCGGTGCGCCTCCTTGGACGCTCGACTCCGGGCGCGCGGCGGCGCGGTCCAACGCCGGCCACAACTGACTCCGTCCCGAGTATCATCCGCGCGGAGGTGATCGAGATGGTCACGGGGAGCTGCCTCTGCGGCGGAATCCGAATCCAGGCGGAGCGAGTCGCGCTCCTGCGGCACTGTCACTGCTCGATGTGCCGCAAAGAGACGGGCTCCGCCTTCGGCACGGTCGCCGTCGTGCGGCCGAGTGACTTCCGCTTCGAGCGCGGCGAGGAGCTGGTGCAGATCTACCGCTAC
>JBIOJK010000253.1:0-1654 GCA_044450765.1 Myxococcota bacterium
CCGGACCCAGGTCACGGGGCGCATGTTCTCGCCCTCGACCGCGACCATCGCCTCGGTGACCTTGGCGATGAGCTCCTTCTTCTGGGTCGGCGTGAAGACGTCCTTGATGACGTCGATGGTGACGAGCGGCATGTGTGCTTCCTTCTTTTCGCATCTGCAACGCCGCGGACCATTCCGCGGTGGCAAGAGGAGCATCGGCCGGGCGCGCCGGGCAAGCTTGCAGATCACCTGGAGAATTCCTGGAGATTCGCCCGGTCGCGCGAGGGTTTGTGACCTGTACTCTCCGCAGCGATGATCTACAGGTTCGCTCACTTCGAGCTGGACCTGGATGCGGCCGAGCTGCGCGCCGCCGGCCAGGTCGTCAGCCTCGAGCCGCAGGTCTTCGCGCTGCTGGCACTGCTGGCCGCGAACGCCGAGCGCCTGGTCTCGAAGGAGGAGATCGTCGAGAAGGTCTGGGATGGCCGCATCGTCTCCGAGGCCGCGGTGACCAGCCGCGTGAAGTCTGCGCGCCAGGCATTGGGAGACGACGGCAGGTCACAGCGCTTCATCCGCACGCTGCACGGCCAGGGCTATCGGTTCGTGGCAGAGACTCGAGTCGTGCGCGCGGCGCCCCGCGCGTCCGCGGCGGGCGCCGTTGAGATACCGCGCCCCGAGCGCACCACGGCCCGGCCGTCGCTGGCGGTGCTGCCGTTCCGCTTCGTCGGCGACGCCGAGCGCTGGGGGGCGCTGGCCAGCGCACTGCCCGACGAGCTCATCACCGACCTCGCGCGGCTGCAGTGGCTGTTCATCACCGCGCGCGGCTCGTCGTTCAGGCTGCGCGCCGACGCGGCCGAGTTCGGTGAGATCGGGCGGCTCCTGGGCGTGCGCTACTGCTTGCGGGGCACCGTAGAGGTCTCGGGCAAGCGGCTGGTGGTGCTGGTCGAGCTGGTGGACACGGCGGACGGCGGCGTGGTGTGGGCGGACCGCTTCTCGGGCGGCGTCGACGACGTGCACGCGATGCGCGAGCAGATCCGCTCGCAGGTGCTGGTGGCTCTCGAGATCCGCATCCCCTTGCACGAGGCCGCGCTCGCGCGCCTCGCGCCGGTCGAGAATCTCGACGCCTGGTCCGCGTATCACCTTGGGCTGCAGCACATGTACCGCTTCAACCGCGTCGACAACGCCGCGGCTGCCGGTCTGTTCGAGCGCGCGCTGGCGCTCGATCCCTGCCTGGCGCGCGCGCACGCCGGGCTGTCGTTCGTCCACTTCCAGACGGCCTTCATGCGCTACGCGGACGACGTCGCGAAGACGACCGCCGCGGCGCGGGGGTCGTCGGAGCGCGCGGTCGAGCTCGACCCGCTCGATCCTTTCGTGAACTTCACCATGGGGCGCACTTACTGGCTCGAGGGGGATCTCGACGCGAGCCTCCCGTGGCTCGAGCGGTCGACCCGCCTCAGCCCGAACTACGCCCCGGGGATCTACGCGTGCGGCTGGACGAAGGCGCTGGCCGGGCAGGCGCTCCGGGGCCGCGAGCACGTCGACATGGCGATGCGGCTCAGCCCGCTCGACCCGCTCTACTACGCCATGCAGGCGACGCGCGCGTTCACGCACCTGGCGCTCGGCGAGGACGCGGAGGCGGCGCTGTGGGCCGAGCGCGGCGCGCGCTCGCCGGGCGCTC
>JBIOJK010000254.1:0-1600 GCA_044450765.1 Myxococcota bacterium
ACCGCCCCTCCCGCCGGCTGGACGCCGACCGGCCCGTTCGCGACGTCGGCTTCGTCGTGCCGGACGAGCTGTTCTTCGGCTACGCCTTCGACCTCGACGAGCGCTGGCGCCAGCTTCCCGACCTGCGCCTGCTCCGGCTCGACGGTTAGCCGACGTAGCAGACGGCTGCGACCTGGTTGAAACCAGGTCGCGGATGTACGCCCTACGGGAGATACCCCAAGGGGTCGACCGGCTGCCCGTTTACTCGGACTTCGAAGTGCACATGCGGCCCCGTGCAGAAGCCCGTACAGCCGGAGTAGCCGATCACCTGGCTCTGGGCGACGTTCTCGCCGCAGCTCGAGGCGATGCGCGACTGGTGGGCGTACGCCGTCGCGAGACCGTTGTGGTGATCGATCACGACGAGGTTGCCGTAGCCCTCCATCCAGCCGCAGTAGATGACGGTACCCGCCGCGGCCGCGTGGATCGGCGTGCCGGTGGGGACGCCGATGTCGATGCCGGGGTGAAGCGTCCCCCAGCGCATGCCGAACGGGCTCGTGATCGGGCCCGACACGGGCCAGATGAAGCCCGCGGCCGACGCGGACGCAGCCGGCGCGCCTCCGCCCTGCGCCGCCGCGATCTTCGCCGCCAGCGCAGCGCTTGCCGCCTGGATCGCCGCCGACTCCTGGATCGCCTCCTGCTCCTGCGCCTTCGTGGCGACGAGCGCGTGCGACTTGTCCGCCCGCGCACTCGCCAGGCCGTTCCGGCTCGTAAGCAGCTCGCCGCGCAGGATCGCCTGCTGCTGCGCGCGCGCGTCGATCACGCGTGTCTCCTGCCGTAGTCCCTTCCGCACGGCTGCCGTCTTCGCCCGTGCGCGCGCAACCGCCAGCTTCGCCGTCGCCACCTGAGTAGCGATCTTCTTGTCCTGCGCCGCGATCGCCCCGAGGTAGTCGAACTCGTCGAGCACGTCCTGGAAGCTGCGCGCGGCGAGGAGGACCTCGATCGTCGACGGGCTGGCCTGCTTGTAGATCGTGACCAGCCGCTGGTCGAGCCGCTGTACCGAGATCCGGTACTCGTGCCGGAGGTTGCCGAAGCGGATCGTCTGGAGGTGGTAGAGCTGGTTGAGCTTGGAGAGGCGCCGCTGGTGCAGCGCGAGATCGGCCTGGAGCGCCGACAGCTTGCTCGATACGTCGCCGACTCGCGCCTCGAGCGAGTGAATCTGCGTCGTGAGTCCGCCGATCTGCGTGTTGAGCGCCTGCTCGCGCGCGTGCTCGCGCGCGATCTTGGCCTGAACCGCGGCGAGCTTCGCGTCGAGGCTCGCCTTCTGCTGGCCGAGGCCGTCGCCCGCAAGTGCGGGTGCCGCGAGCCCCAGCGCCAGAACAAGCGGGAGCAGGACGCGGCGCGCCATGCGGGAGACGTTCGGCGCGCGCAAACCCGTCCCTCCCTAGCGGCCGCTGCCGACCTGTTCGGGCCGGGCTTCCGCCCGCGGCTCGAGCGCACGCAGCGTCTCCGCCGCACGCCGTCGCAGCGGTCCGACCTGCTCGCGGTAGTCGTCGTCGGTGACCTTGCCGGTGCGATGGTCGAACTCGAGCTCCTTCAGCACGGCGAGCGCCCGGTCGCGCTC
>JBIOJK010000255.1:0-1595 GCA_044450765.1 Myxococcota bacterium
CGAGATCCTCGCGGTTGAACGCGTCGGTGAAGCGGACGACCAGCTCCTCGAGCTCTGCGTGAGTCACCAGTGCGCTCCCGGGTGCGCGCGGGCGACCGACTGCATTTCGCTGAGCAGGTGGTCGAGATGCTCGCCGTGCGCTCCGCGCCGTCCGCCCAGGGCGGGGAAGGGCGGCTCCACGGGCCGACGCAGCTTCGCGTCGCCGATCAGCTGGTCGAGTTCGCGCGCGAAGTGAGTCTGCGCCGCCGCGAGATCCGGGCCGACGCCGGACGCGCACAGCCCGGTGTCGATCTCGTCGGGAGTCACGAGCTCCGCCGTGAACGGCCAGAGCTCGTCGAGCGCGGCCTGCAGGCGCGCGTGACTCTCCTGGGTTCCCAGACCGAGGCGCAGCCACCACCCGCGCGCGTGGCGGACGTGGTAGCGCACCTCGTTCGCCGCGCGCGCGGCGATCGCCGCGAGCGGCGCGTTCTCCGACTCGACGAGCTGCCCGAGCACGTGCGCTCCCGCCGCGTCGAACAGCACCTGGCGCGCGATCGTCTGGGCGAAGTCGCCGTTCGGCTGCTCGACGAGCAGACAGCTGCGGAACTCGCTCGGGCCGCGCAGGAAGGCGAGCGCGTCGGCGTCGCGGCCGGCGCCCTCGACGTCGCCCGCGAGCTGCAGGAACTGACTCGCCTGACCGATGCAGTCGAGCGCCAGGTTCGCGAGCGCGAGGTCCTCTTCGACGATCGGCGCGTGCCCGCACCACTCCGAGAGGCGATGCCCGAGCACGAGCCGGTCGTCGCCCAGGCGGAGCAGGAGCTCGAACAGCGGGTCGCTCACTCCTTCGCCCCCCGGTAGAAGCGCGGATGCCGGTACAGCTTCTCGGGGCCCGGTCCGAGCAAGAAGGGCGAGTCAGCGGGCGTCGTCGCGGAGATGTGGCGCGCCTCCACGACCCACAGACTGGTGACCGGTCCGCGCCGCGCGTACGTGTCTCGCGCGTTCTGCAGCGCGAGCTCCGCGTCGGGCGCGTGCACGCTGCCCGCGTGCTCGTGCGGCGCGCCGCCCTTCTCCTGGACGAAGACCTCCCAGAGCGGCCACTGCGTGTCCGCGGCCGGTGCGCTCACGCGCGACGCTTTTTGGTGTACGCCTCGGCGGCCTCGCGCACCCATCGCCCCTCCTCGTGTGCACGCCGGCGCGCCCGCAGCCGCTCGCGGTTGCAGATCCCGCCGCCGCGCACCACGCGCCAGAACTCGTCCCAGTCGATCGGCCCGCTGCGCCAGTGGCCGCTCGCCTCGTCGAAGCGCAGCTCCGGGTCGGGAATCGCGAGCGGCAGCGCTCGTGACTGGGGCACCGCGATGTCGACGAACCACTGGCGCAGCTCGTCGTTCGACTTCTGCTTCACGCCCCAGCCCATGAGCGCTTCGTTGTGCACCGAAGCTTCGTCGGGCGGTCCGAACATCATGAGGGTCGGCCACCACCAGCGATCGAGCGCGTCCTGCGCCAGCGCGCGCTGCGCCGGCGTTCCCTGCGCGTGCGCGCGCATGATCTCGTAGCCCTGGCGCTCGTGGAAGCGCTCCTCCTTGCAGATCCGCACCCTCGCCCGCGCGTACGGACCG
>JBIOJK010000256.1:0-1544 GCA_044450765.1 Myxococcota bacterium
AGTGGGCCGAAGTGCTGCGCCCGCTCGGTCTCGGGAAGCGCGCGGCGACGCGGCGCTCGGCGGGGAAGAAGAAGGCCGCACCGAAGCGGCGGCGATAGTCAGTCGAGCAGCGTGACCGGGTCGCCGACGGCGACGCGCGCGGCCCCGTTTGGCCGAGCGTAAAGGCCGATGTTCTGATTGGCGTCGCGCACGATCGCGCGCAGCAGGCCGGGATCCTTGGGCAGATCCGCGAAGGGGTGAGTCACCATCACGCAGCGGGGACAGGCCAGCGCGCCGTCGACCTCGAGCCCGCCGATGCGCAGCCGCTTGGCCGCCCAGTCCGCGTCGACATAGCCGGCGAGCTCGGGCGCGGTCTCGATCAGGAAGTTCGGGCGGAAGCGGCGCACGTCGACGCGCGATCCAGGCGCGTCCTTCGCCAGGCGTGCGAGCGTCGCCGTCGAGAGAACGAGCAAGGGGAATGCATCGAAGTATGTGCCGGGGGGTGACTCGTACTCGAAGAGCTCGCGTGAGAACTTCGACAGGTCGGGCAGCGGCTCGTCCGGCGTTCGGCCGAATATCGCCCGCAGCTCGGTCACGAGGTCAGCGTGATCGGGCGCGCCACGCCGGTAGTGCTCCAGCGCATCGGCCGGCAGGAGCGGCCACAGGGTGACCTTCGTCTCGACCGCGCGCGAAACTCGCTCGGCGGCGTCGGCGGCGTTTGCGCGGACCGCCGAGCCGTCCGGCAGGTGGATCTCCGGCGCGCCGACACTTCCGCGTGTCGGCGGCTCGAGATAGCGAGCGCTGCAGCGCATCAGGCCCGCGATCTTCTTCGCGCCGCGAATCCCTCCGTGCAGCTCATCGCGCACCGCCCAGCCGCGGTCGCCGGGAATTCCGCCCGCGTCGACCTCGACCCGCTCGAGCCGCTCGCCGCCCATCGACTTCACGGGGTAGCGCCAGATCTCCCTCACGCGTCCGATCGACTGCACGGGCGCAGCATGACACGCCCCCGCGCGCGATTCCTTTCGACCCGCTCGTTCGTTTAGGCTCTACAACGACCCCGGAGGAGCTGCCCCATGGCCGAGCGCGAGTCTCCCTTCGCCGTCCAGAAGGACGTGCGGGTTCCCTGGCGAAAGTATCTCGACGAGCTCGCCCCGCTGCGCCCCGAGCTCCACCGCTACTGCGTGCGGCTCGCCGGCAACGTCTGGGACGGCGAGGACCTGGTGCAGGAAGCGCTGCTGCGCGTGTTCAGTCAGCTCGGCAAGCTCGACGCCGATCTAGAGCGTCTCGAGCATCCGCGCGCCTATCTCGCGCGCACCGCGATACGGATCTGGATCGACTCGCGGCGCAGGGCCGCCCGCGAGCGGGAGGTGCTGGAGGTGGAGCGGCGCGAGGACGAGCGGCGGGCGCAGGCGGATGCGCCGCGCGCGGGCGACCCCGGCCGCGCGCCCGAGGTGCGCGACGCCGCGGCCGAGCTGCTGAGTCGGCTCGCGCCCCGTGAACGCGCGGCCGTGCTCTTGAAGGACGTGCTGGACCTCTCGCTCGACGAGACCGCGTCGACCTTGCAC